>NZ_ADNY01000019.1 GCF_000178475.1 Lactobacillus amylolyticus DSM 11664
TTTTTCTACGTAAAGTCAAGTATCATTAGGTACTTGACTTTGTTTTTTACCTTGATTTTTATCTTTTAGTATTTGAGGGGCAATTTATTTAAGAATTAAATCTATGACAAATAAGCCTATTAATTATGCTTTTCTTTAATAGGCTGGAGTATAATGTCTTTAGATCAATTAATTACGGCAAAAGTCTTTTTGGTTATGTGTGGCTACGCTGTAATCATATAATTGGTCGTTTTGGATCAGGGCATATATGGTTCTGATCAGTTTATGAATTGAAGCAATAGCGATTTTCTTGAATCCTTTGGTTTGAGAAGATCGCTTTTTGCTTTCATAATAGTCGGCAATATGGCATGGGTTGGTTTTAGCTGCATTGTCTATCTGTCCAATGGCCCGATAGAGAATCTTTCTGGCTACGGCATTGCCATGCTTAGTAATACTTAAGCTTGAATCCATTTCACCTGACTGGTATCTTCCCGGATCAATACCGATAAACGCATTAATCTTATTGGGATTACTGAATCTGCGCATATCGCCTAACTCTGCTAACACTCTGACTGCAGTAGTTTGAGCAAATCCAGGAATGCTTTCAAGTATTTCAAGATCTCTATTTGGCAGCTTTTTAGCTAAAGCTGTCATTTGATCGATTATCCTTTCCCTCTGACTGCTTAATACGAGCTGACGATCTGCATAGTATCTTGCTTGTTTTGTTTCAACGCTGTCATCTTTGACAACAGGATAGCTTTTATGAGCCAATTTTAAAAGTTTCTTGGCAGTTTTTTGTGCGTGCTTGTTGCCAAAGCCTTTTAACGTAAGCAGCCAGCGAACAATCTGCTCCTTGTCAGATTCAATCATACTTTCGCAATGTGGATATTGCTTAATTATCTGCCAATAATTATTGCCTTTAGAATTACTAAATAAAGTCTCAATTTCAGGAAAAGTCGACTGCAGTGCCTGGTGAAGACGATTCTTAGCCATTATCAAATCTGAGGTTAATTGATCATAGAACCTGCTTAAAGCATTGAGCTGATGATATTCTTCAGCCTGCGATTGATTAACTGGATGATGATAAAGTTTTTGAATTAATGCTAAGTGATAAGCATCATTGCGGTCAGTCTTGTTGTGGCGTAATCCCTGATCCATTTCTTTCTTGGCCTTTAACGGATTAAGAATGATATAATCGTAGCCATAATCTTCAAGAAAGGTCTGTAGTCTGCGCGAATAAACGCCGGTTGCTTCAAAGATAATTTGTGGATGAATGGCAAATACATGCAATTCTTTTAATAGCTGCAAGAAGCCTGGCCGATCATTGGTAATCTCAAACTCATTCTTGCTTTCACCGATTAATTCACACACTGTTGAAGCAGACTTGCTTACATCAATACCGAATACAACTTTCATCATTAGCCTCCCAATCCAGCAGTAAAACATTTTTGCTTAAGAACTCGGATCTAATTTTCTAAACTCGACATCTAGGTGCCCACATTCTTCGAAGAGATTGCCAAATTCTTATGCAAAACTGCCAGTTTATTATACGACATCACGTGTCTAAACCCCCGAAGGCATATTGTTTTACTGCTATCTCAATTCTACAAGAGAATAAAAATAGTGAATCAATTATCCCGTCGGATAATCAATTCACTATTTAGCTTAGAATGTTTATTATTCC
>NZ_ADNY01000018.1 GCF_000178475.1 Lactobacillus amylolyticus DSM 11664
CTATAAATATTTTTAGAAAGGATGATTATTTGGCAAATTCACTAGATTACCTTCGTTGGCGTGGCGATCTAACTTTCGCTGAGAGGCCTTTTAACAGCGTTGACGCCTCGCTTCTTGCTTCACTAATCTACTTGCCCGTTGATGGCTCTGCCGCCGGTCACACGCTCAGTGAGGTCGCAGATCGGTTACGTGATCTTCCCTCTTTCCAAAAACAGATGCATGATGAAACTGGAACTGAGGTTTTGCTCTTACCAAAATGTTCTAGACTTGGTGATATCGAGATTCTTAACTGGACCAATCGCATGGAAAAAAAGCCTCACCCATTGCAGTTCACGGCTGGAACTTTTCGTCTGAATGAGAAAACTATCCTAATATCCTATCGTGGAACCGATAGCTCAATGATCGGCTGGAATGAAGACATGAATATGAATTTTATGCCTGAAGTATATGGCCAAAATGTGGCTGCCAATTACCTCAATGCAATCGCAAAGAAGTATCCAAATGACCGCATCTATCTGGTGGGCCATTCAAAAGGTGGCAACTTTGCTCAATATGCTTTAAGTGCTGTCCGTCCCGAATTGCAGAATCGGATTATAAAAGCACTTAGTTTTGATGGTCCCGGCTTTTTCCATAAAGTTTATACCAGTCCCGGTTTTGAACGTACTATCAAAAAAATGAAGACTTATCTGCCAGAAGGATCAATTATTGGTACGATGCTTGATCACCCCGAACGTACTTTAATTGTTAAAAGTACAGTTCCGATGAAAGATCAACACGATCCTCGACGCTGGAATGTTGGACGTGATAGTTTCGTACTTGCAGAAGGCTTAACTACTGGTGCCCGCGTTTTGCGTCATGCTTTAATTCATTTTAATCACTCAATTCCTGATGCTAAACGGGGCGAATTGTTTTCTGCATTATTTGATGCCTTTGAAAATTCAGAAATCAGCGATGTCAATCAATTGACTGCCCATAAGATTCTCGGTACTTATCGCTTCAGCAGAGTCGTTATGTCACTTGATCCTGATCTACGGCAAATTTTTACCAGTATTTTTTCAGACGTCTGGACTACTTATCGCAATAATTTAAATCTGCCTTTTGTGGATGGTGAATTTCAATATTATCCTAAGAGCAATGATTCCAGCAAGGCACCTATTTTCTTCGAATTCTATGATCAAAGCCACCCTGCTGTTAAATTAGACAAGACTTTGCTTAAGCGCAAAAGTGCTCAGGACCACAAATTCAAATTTGGGAAAAACAGTGAAGATAAAAAAGACGAGCAAGAATAATTGTTTCATGTGTAACACAAAACATACTAACCTAGTGTTGGATTATGAATCGACGGATTCATGATCCGGCACTTTTTATTTTGCTTAAAATAAAAAGCGAAGATAAAGCAAAAAGCCATACGTCTTTTGGACACTTGATGTCGTAAACAAAACGGGCTGCTTTACCGGCCATTCTAAAGTCTCTTCGTAGTCTGTGGGCACATGATGCCGAGTTCAGAAAATTAGAATTGAATGGTTTGATAAAGCTATTTATCTTCTCTTGGAGGTTATGATGGAACAAAATATTGTTTTTGGTATTGATGTTAGCAGCCATTCTTCGACTGTCTGTGTTGTAATTGATCGTATTAAACAAGGAGAACCGTTTACTATTTCAAATGACTCCTTTGGCTATCAAAAGCTGCTTGATCATTTAAATCGCTATTTAATTACGCCTTTGGTAGTTTTTTAATCTATCGGTGTTTATTCTCTTAGCTTGCAGGCCTTTCTAGAAGAAAATCATATTAAATATTTAAAGCTTAATCCATTGAAAGCAAGAAACTGATGGACAATAATCTGCGACACAATAAAACTGATAAGCTTGATGCCTATCATCTGGCTTTGCTTGAGTTTTGTGCTCCGCAAAAATTAAGAGAGCCGCAGCCGAAAGAATATCATGAAATGCAAAATGCCAGCCGCTATTTTGAAGAATTAACTAAGAATCTGATTGTAGCCAAGAATCAGCTGCACCGCAATCTACAGTCAACTTTTCCGCAAATTGAAAGCATCATGGCCACTCCCACGGGCAAAATATATTGGACCATTGTTAGCTTATTTCCGCATGCTCAATACGTTTTAGAAAGCAATGAAACAAGAATTTATCAGGAGCTACTGTCTATCCCTGGCATAGGCAAACAGAGAGCAAGATATCTGACTGCCAGACTGTATTCTTTAGCCGAGCAGGCTTATCCTTACGATTCCAAAGATAGTATTACTGTCAGAGCAATTCAACGAAGTTATCTCAGCCTTGTCATATCACCGATTATTACGACAACAAAAAACAATCCTCCCACAGCCGAGGCTATAAGAAGATTGCCATTGCATCGGTGCATAAACTGATCCGCACCATATTTGCTTTAATAAAGCAAAATCAATTATATGATTACAACGTGGCCACCAAAAACAAAAGACTTTGATTGAAATCAAATAATCATCTTTAGTATAGCGACCTATGAAAAAACAACAAGCATCATAGGCTTATTTGTCATACTTTCTGATCTTTGCTTTTTTATTTCATTTAACAATTTCACTATATTCGCATCAATATTAAAGAAAATAAATAAGCCAAATCATTAATATGACTTGACTTATAGTAGAAAAAAGACATTCAACTATAAATGTCTTTTTTATTTGGATTCATTCTTTGATTTTAGTTTTATTAATTTAGTCTTTTCTTCTATTGACCATTCCAACAATAAATGAAACAACCAACACCAAGATAACAGCACCTAAAATTGATGGAACAATTGCCATTTCAGCTACTTGTGGACCCCATGCACCAAAGAGTGCCTGACCTAAACTGGATCCAATTAACCCTGCTAAGATATTAGCAATCCAACCCATAGACTTTCCGTGTCCTGTAATGGCACCGGCAATCAATCCGATTACGCCACCAACTATTAAAACCCATAGCCAATGTAACATTATGTTTCCCTTCTTTATTTTTTCTTTTCAAGCTTCTTCTTTACATCGTTGATTTTCTTTTCAGCTTTGCCCTTGGCTTGCTGAGTTTTGCCTTCGGCCTCACGCAGCTTATCGCCAGTCACTTTGCCTTCAACTTCTTTAAGCTTGCCAGCAATTTGGTCTTTTATATCTTTTGTCATCATTTTTCCTCCTTTTTCTTTTGATTTCTATATCTTAATTTTATCCTAAAAGTTGTGTCACCTTATTTCAAATAAAAAGACTCACTTTAAGAAATTATTTAGAAAGTGAGTCTGATTAATTTAATTCAAAAGAGTTTTAGCTAATTCAAAGTCGCCTAAAGTAGCAGAACCATTTTCAGCCACTGCCGGAGTCACAATTAAATCATTCAAATCTGGCGTTGCAACATAATTATTGTTGAATTCATCGAAATATTCACGAACCTTAACCAAATCATTTTCGTTCAAAACTGAACCACCAACAATCATTACATCAGGTCTTGAGGCCATATAAACGTTAAATAAAAGTTGGGCAACGTAGTAAGCAACATAAGTAAATACTTTGTTATCACGCGATAATTTTTCACCAGGAATGCCCGTTCTTCCCTCCAAAGTTGGACCAGCTGCCATCCCTTCCACACAATTACCGCCGTGGAACGGACAATGGCCTTCATAATCATCGCCAGGATAACGTTTAATCAGCATATGTCCCATTTCAGGATGGTTATTGAGGCCCAAGAACTTGCCTGCTTGAACGATTCCGGCTCCTACACCTGTTCCGATCGTAACGTAAAAGTAGGTTTTGGTATCGTCTTGTCCGCGAGCAACATATTCACCATAGCAAGATGCATTAACATCTGTCGTCATTACAACCGGAATACCAAGTTCTTTTTCAAAAAAGCCCTTAAAATTAGTACCTGACCACCCTGGCTTAGGAGTGTCCAAAATATAGCCGAAAGTATGTGAGTGCGGATTAATATCAATTGGGCCAAAGGTTCCGATTCCTAAAGCATCAATTGGATTCTTTTTGAAGAAATCAGCACTTTCTTGCAGCGTCTTTTTAGGATCTTCAGTTGAAATCCGCGCACGCGCAGTCACTTTACCACTTTCAATATCTTGAACAGCAACAATAAATTTAGTACCGCCAGCTTCAATGCTGCCAACAAATTTCTTTTCTGCCATCTTTTTCATCCTTTTCTCTTTTATATCTTCAGTTAATTTTTATTATATTAAAAAACATCGTTTTGTGTAAAGGCTTACAGCTGTATGTAAACAAAAAAGCCGACAATAGCAATTTAATTCACTACTGCGACTTTTTACGTCTTACTTTTGTGGAGCATCATCATGCGCATAATCCAGGTTCGAGAAGCGGTTATATGGCTTCGAGAACATCAATTTGACAGTCCCACGGCTACCTGAACGGTTCTTTTCAATAATCACTTCTACTTCGCCATTATCGTCTTCTGCGCCAACCTCTTTATCTGCATCACTTTCACCATCATCTTCTTTATCACGATAATAGTCCTCACGATACAGGAAGGAGACAATATCCGCATCCTGTTCAATAGAACCTGATTCACGAATATCTGATAAAACTGGCCTCTTGTCTTGTCGCTGTTCAACTGAACGTGATAGTTGTGACAAAGCAATCACTGGCACATGAAGTTCCTTGGCTAATTTCTTCAATTGCCGAGAAATTGCGGAAACTTCTTGCTGACGTGATTCACTCTTAGGCCCTTCAATTAACTGCAAATAGTCGATGACAATCAAACCCAAGTTGCCTTTTTCTTTAGCTAATCTTCTTGACTTGGCACGAATTTCACTCATTTTAATGCCAGGTGTATCGTCAATATAGATACTGGTATTAGCTAAAGAGCCTGATGCCACAATCAGCTTTTTCCATTCTTCTTCATCAAGCTGACCCGTTCTAAGGTGCTGAGAATCGATTAGCCCTTCTGAGGCCAGCATTCTCTGCACTAACTGTTCCCCGCTCATTTCAAGAGAGAACATCGCTACAGTCTTATCAGTATGTAGGCCTACGAATTGTGCAACGTTTAATGCGAATGAAGTTTTACCAACACCAGGACGAGCAGCCACGATAATTAATTCATCATCATGAAAACCTGTTGTCATTTTATCAAGTTCAGAAAAGCCTGTCGGCAACCCGGTTACCATGTTCCCATCATCAGGAATATTATTGATATCTTCAACTGTTGAGTTAATGATATCTTTAATCACTCTAAAACCGCCGGTATTGTTTTCTGATGAGACATTCATGATTTCGCTTTCGGCATTATCAAGAATATCGGTTACATCATCAGAACCATCCATGGCATTGCTGATAATTTTTTGACTTGCGGAAATAAGTCTTCTCAAAAGAGACTTACGATGAACGATTTGAGCATAATAAGTAATATGCTCAGCTGTTGGCGTTGATAAGGCTAATTGCGAAATATAAGCAATCCCGCCAATATCATCCAATTGATTTTTCTTAGTCAGTTCATCTTGCAAAGTCAGTGGATCAATTGCATCCCCACGATCAGACAAATCCAGCATCGCTTGAAAAATTAAGCGATTAACCCGTTCATAAAAGTCCTCGGGTTGGACAACCGCACTCGCATCAGCAATTGCTTCAGGATCAATAAAAATCGCACCTAAAACAGCTTTTTCAGCTTCCGAATCATGCGGAATTTGTTGAGAAACAATATTATCCATTAAACATGACCACTTTTAACTAAAATAAATCGGTAACTTAATCTTGTTCAGTAACATGAACGCGAATTGTGCCTTCTACGTCCTTAAACAACTTAACTGGTACATTTGTGTAGCCCAATGTCTTAATTGGCTCAGGAAGGCTTAATTTGCGCTTATCGATCTTAATACCGTATTGCTTTTCCAAACCTTCAACAATCTTTTTGCCTGAAATTGAACCAAACAAACGAGCATCTGTACCGGCCTTTGACTTGAAGTTAACAACTGTTTCGTCTTTATCAAGAACTGCCTTGATCTTTTCGGCTTCAGCCTTTTCAGCTTCATAAGCAGCCTTTTCATTTGCGGCTACTCTTTCCAAAGTATGCATATTTGCTTTAGTAGCTGCCTTAGCTAATCCACGTTTGAATAAGTAGTTTTGTGCATAGCCATCTGGAACGTTTTTAACATCTCCGCGTTTACCGCGGCCTCTAACATCTTTAGTAAAAATAACTTTCATTTTTATCTCCTTTACTCATTTTCGTTTTCATACTCATCAATAGCAGCTAACAATTTCTTTCTGGCTTCGTCAACGGTAATGCCTTTAATCTGAGTAGCAGCATTAGATAAGTGACCACCGCCACCCAATTTCTCCATAATGATTTGAACATTGATCTTACCCATTGACCTAGCTGAAATGCCAATTGTATCTTGATTGCGTCGTGTGATTGCAAAACTAGCACCAACATTTTCAAGATCTAGTGCCGTATCAGCTGCTTGAGCTGTAATGATTGGATCAATCACCTGATCATCAGGTCCACAGATAACTGCCATATGAGGCTTGACCATCTTAAGTGTAGCAACTAAGTGAGTTCTTTCAAGAAAACTGTCTATATCTTCTTTAAGAAGCGAACTTACTACGGCTGAATCAGCTCCAATTGACCGTAAGTAACTGGCTGCATCGAATGTCCTCGTACCTGTACGTAATGAAAATTTCTTTGTGTCAACTACGATCCCGGCCAACATAGCTGTTGCTTCAAGATCCGTCAAGACACGTTTACCGCCGGCAGGCTGCTGGTATTCGATCATTTCTGTTACCAACTCACAAGCTGAAGAAGCATATGGCTCAACGTATGTCAGCATTGGATTTTCAGGGAATTCTTCACCACGTCTGTGGTGATCGATCACAATGATTCTGTTCTTCAAACGATCATAGAGATCTTTAGAATAAGTAATTGAATACTTTGAGTGATCAACCATTACCAACACAGATTTATCAGTTGTAGCATCTAAAGCATCTTTTGGATCAATGAAGATATCATTATCGTGCTTTTCCTGCATTCTTACGACTAAGCGGCCAACATCATAATTGGTTTTGATAGTATCAAGAACAAAGTGAGCTTTTACACCGTGCAAGCGGGCAATCTTAACAACCCCAATACCACTGCCGACAGAGTCCATATCAGGACGTTGATGCCCCACGACAAATACTTGATCCGCATCCTTGAACAATTCACTGATTGCTTGAGAAACCATTCTCGCACGTACACGAGTCCGTTTTTCCATTGGGTTGGATTTACCACCATAGAAACGAGCATCTTTACCAGGCTGCCGCAAAACAACCTGATCACCACCACGTCCTAGGGCTAAATCAAGATTGGATTGTGCTTGGTTAGCAACTTCAGTTAATGAATCGCTGCCAAAGGCTATTCCAATTGAAAGCGTAAGTGGCATGTTGCTTCTACTGGTCTCTTGCCGAATTTTATCCAAAACTGAAAACTTGTCTTTTTCCATTTTAGATAATTCATGCATGTGCATCAAAATCAAGAAGTGATCTTCATCGATTCGCTTAAGGTATGCTTTAAATTTTTTAGCATAGTCGCTCAACGTATTCTGGATATATGAACTCATACTGGCCAGATCTTGATCATGCATGGTTTCGCTTAATTCATCATAGTTATCAATGAAAATTTGTCCGATAGCAAGACGCTCAGCCTTATATTTTTCTTCGATTTTGGCATACTTGGTAATATCGAGTAAATAAATAACCCCCAAGTCATCTTGCACTACCATTTCGAACTTGTGGCCATCCCACTGCACAATTCGATTTTCAGCAGTTTTTGCTTTAACTGCAGCGTTGAGCAACTTATCCAAATTGGGATCAACTGACTCAATTGTATGTCCAATGACATCGTCATCTTTTAAATACAATTGCAAGTAAGGGTTTACCCATTGAACTTTATGTTCATCGTCATAAAGCAAGATGCCAAGCGGCATTTTGATCATTGCCTCTTGTTCACTACGCTTTATTCTGTAAGATAAGTTAATTGCGTAGTTGTTGGCATTCCCAGCCAAAACATAAGTACCGTAAATAGCGAACACTACCGTTAAGATAAAAATCAAAACTAGCGCCAAACCAAATAACGGGTTCATAATCATCCCGATAATGCCGCCAAGAAGAGACAAAACCAGAATAATTATTACGGAAGCAGTTAACCGCGAATCTCGAATAAATGCGGGCAATTCAAGCTTACGTAAAAAATCTTTCATGAAAGATCCTTCCTAAAAATAGGTATATTACTTCAGTATTAATTATACCTTATCCGGCAAACTTAAGAAAAATTTAGCAAAAAAAGATACCTGAAGCTTTTGCTTCAAGTATCTTTTTTTATTATTATCTGTCGACCAATTAGTCTTCAGCAACAAATGGCAACAAGCCCATAATACGAGCTCTCTTAATTGCTTTTGCTACCTTACGTTGGTTCTTTGCACTAGTGCCAGTGACACGACGTGGTAAAATCTTACCTCTTTCTGAGATAAAACGTTTCAACAGATCAACGTCCTTGTAGTCTACGTAGTTGATGTGGTTAGCTGCAATGTAGTCAACCTTGCGACGACGGCCGCCTCTTCTTTGTTGAGCCATATCCCTAGGTCCTTTCTTTTAGTCTATTTTTAGAATGGAAGATCATCATCGGAAATATCAATAGTATCACCTGAGCCGGCAAATGGATCTTGCGGCTTATTTTGTGAATTATTGCTATTAGTATTATTCGATGCTGCCCCATTATTAGGTTGGAAATTGTTAGTGTTTGATGCACCAGCATTTCCGTTATTACTTGGTGTGTACCCACCATTTTGGCCACGGGCTTCACGATCTTTGCGTGATTCGAGCAATGCAAAATTGTCAACTACAACTTCAGTTACATATACTCTTTGCCCATCTTTATTATCATAACTTCTGGTTTGAATTCGGCCATCGACACCAACTAATGAGCCTTTTGAAGTAAAGCTGCAGAAGTTTTCTGCTGATTTTCTCCAAATAACACAACTGATGAAGTCTGCGCCTCTCTCACCTTGAGCATTTGTAAATTGACGGTCAACAGCAAGAGTAAACGTAGCAACCGAGATTCCACTCCCAGTAGTACGTAATTCAGGATCACGCGTTAATCGGCCAACAAGTACAACTCTATTAATCATACTTAGGTCCTCCTTTTCCTAAATCACGATATCTTTTCGATAATAAATTATTACTTGTCCAATTTAACAGTCATTGAACGCAAAATAGCGTTGTCAATCTTGGACAAACGGCCAAATTCGTTAACTGCGTCAGCGTTATCTGCAGTGAAAGTCATGATGTGGTAAGTACCTTCACGATACTTATCGATTTCGTATGCAAAATGACGCTTGCCCCAGTCTTTGGATTCAACCATAGTACCACCGTTGTCAGCGATAGCCTTATCGTATTTATCTACAACAGCCTTTTTGTCTTCTTCACTTACGTCAGGTTTGATGATGTAAGTTACTTCGTACTTAGTAGTTGCCATAAACTATTGCACCTCCTTCTGGACTAAATGGTTCTTGCAATTCAAGAACAAGGAGTAATGGAAAATTATTACTCGCAATGTTCAATTTTATCATATAAACAAAAAAATTACCAAACTTTTTTACGTGATCCTGGAGATATTTTTATACCTCTATATATTAAATACGTAAAAAATGTCTGATAATTTTTTATTTTTTAAAATTATTTTTTATTCAGCATCATCTGTTGAATTATCGGTTGTTTCTTGATCATCTTCAGTCGGAACAATAGCAAGACTAGATACTTTGCTGTCGCCATTAACCTTGATTAATCTTACACCTAAAGTATTTCTGCCAGTTTGAGGTACATCAGAAATCTTGAACCGAATCATAATACCGTCAGTGGTAATAACCATAATATCCTTACTGCCGTCAACTACAGTTACACCTGCAAGCGGACCATTCTTTTCAGAAACATTAGTGGTCTTAATTCCTTTACCGCCACGGCCTTTAATTGGATATTCACTAGCTGGAGTCCGTTTACCATAGCCTTTTTCAGAAATAACCATCACTTCATCATTTGGCTTAATTACTTCAGAACCAACTACGTAGTCGTTATCACGCAAGTTAATACCGCGAACACCGGCAGCCGTTCTTCCCATTGGACGAACGTCACCTTCATTAAAGGTTACGGCATAACCCAAATGAGTACCAATCAAGATATTTTGCTTACCATCAGTAGTCAAAACATTGCTCAATTCATCCCCATCACGAAGAGTTAAGGCAATTAAACCACTGTTTCTAATATTAGAGAATTCACTGACGTGGGTCCGCTTAACTGTTCCCATCTTAGTGATAAAGAACAAGTAGTTGTCATCTGCCCCTTCAGGAATATTGATAACAGTTTGGATCTTTTCACCTTTCTCAAGTTGCAAAAGATTTACAATTGGCAAGCCTTTAGCAGTTCTTCCGAATTCAGGAATTTCATATGCCTTCTTGGAGTAAACCTTGCCTTTATTGGTGAAGAACAAAAGCATGTCATGGGTACTGGAGTAAATTAAGTGTTCAGTGAAGTCGCCATTTTGAACGCCCATGCCTTTAATTCCTTTACCACCACGGTTCTGCGTCTTAAATTCTGTAATCGGCATCCGTTTAATGTAACCTTTATGGGTCAAAGTTAATAGAACGTTTTGCTTTTCAATCAAATCTTCGTCTTCAATTGAAATTACTTCACTAGCACCAATTTCTGTACGACGTTCGTCACCAAAGCGTTTTTGAATATCAAGCAATTCATCATAAATGATTTGATCGATTCTCTCTGGCTTAGCAAGAATATCTTTGTAGTCAGCAATTTTGACTTGCAAGTCTTTGTATTCAGCTTCAACCTTGTCGCGTTCCAAGCCGGTCAAACGAACCAAACGCATATCCAAGATAGCTTGTGATTGCTTATCATCTAAGCCAAATCTGCTAATCAAAGCTGCCTTAGCAATATCACTTGATTGACTAGAACGAATAATTTTAACGATTTCATCAATATGATCAAGGGCGATTCTTAAACCTTCAAGAATGTGTGCTCTTGCTTCAGCTTTAGCTAATTCGAATTTTGTCCGGCGAGTAACAACGTCTTCTTGGTGATCCAAGTAATATTTAAGCATTTGCTTCAGAGTCAAGAAGTGTGGTGCACCATCAACAATGGCAACCATATTCATTCCGAAGTTAGCTTGCATTTGCGTTTCTTTGAACAAATTATTCAAAACAACGCTAGCGCTGGCATCACGACGAATATCAATCGTGATTCTCATACCAGTCTGGTCAGATTCATCCCGCACACCGGTAATGCCATCAATTGTCTTTTCACGTGCTAAATCGGCAATTTTCTTAACCAATTCAGCTTTGTTGACCATGTATGGAATTTCACTGACAATAATTCGTTCACGACCACTTTTTTCGGTTTCGATATTGGTTTTGGCACGAACGAC
The DNA here is from genome assembly GCF_000178475.1 of Lactobacillus amylolyticus DSM 11664. Taxonomy (GTDB): domain Bacteria; phylum Bacillota; class Bacilli; order Lactobacillales; family Lactobacillaceae; genus Lactobacillus; species Lactobacillus amylolyticus. The sequence continues at coordinate 11,434 of NZ_ADNY01000018.1, forward strand.
AATGTTGCCTTTACCAGTTTCATAAGCGCGATAAATACCACCGCGTCCCATGATAATACCACCAGTTGGGAAGTCAGGACCTGGAATTACTTTCATTAAATCCTTAGTTGTAACGTCAGGGTTTTTCATCAGCATATGCAGTCCACTAATGACCTCTTTTAAGTTGTGCGGCGGAATGTTGGTAGTCATCCCAACAGCAATTCCGTTTGCCCCGTTAACAAGCAGGTTCGGAATTCTAGCTGGCAAAACAACCGGTTCGTTTTCAGTATCATCATAGTTTCTTTGCCAGTCAATCGTGTTCTTATTGATATCACGAAGCATTTCAACAGCAATCTTACTCATTCTTGCTTCGGTATAACGCATTGCGGCCGGCTCATCCCCATCAACAGAACCGAAGTTTCCGTGCCCGTCGACTAACATGTAACGGTATGAGAAATCTTGGGCCATGTGTGCCATTGCCAAATAAATTGATGAGTCACCATGTGGGTGGAACTTACCCATAACTTCACCAACAATTCTGGCTGATTTTTTATAAGGCTTATCAGGCGTAACACCCAATTCGCTCATTCCGTAAAGAATACGACGCTGAACTGGCTTTAAACCATCACGTACATCAGGCAAAGCACGAGCAACGATAACAGACATGGCATAGTCCAAAAATGAGCTACGCATCATACTGGTCAAATCAACATTTCGGATTCTACGATCTTGAGCTTGATTATCGTTATCCATTTATTTCCTCCTAAGCATCCAAGTTTTCAACGTATTTAGCATTAGTTTCGATAAATTTACGTCTTGGAGCTACTTCGTTACCCATTAACAAATCAAAAACTTCATCTGCATCTTTAGCATATTCTGGGCTTACACGATCAAGGCGTCGGTTTTCTGGATTCATTGTTGTGTCCCACAACTGTTCTGGGTCCATTTCACCTAATCCCTTGTAACGCTGAACGATTGGTTTAGGACTTGGTTGCAAGCTGCCTAAATAATCGTGTAATTCTTCATCAGTATCAAGATACTTAACAACCTTACCTTGACGAACTTGGTAAAGAGGTGGACGTGCAATATATACATATCCCTTTTCAATCATTGGACGCATGTAGTTGTAGAACAGCGTTAACAAAAGCGTACGAATGTGGGCTCCATCGACATCGGCATCTGTCATGATAATCAATTTGTGGTAACGAGCCTTGGAAACATCGAAATCAGCACCAAAGCCGGTACCTAAAGCCGTAAACAATGAACGAATTTCCTGGTTAGCCAAGATTCGATCCATTGAGGCCTTTTCAACGTTCAAAATCTTACCTCTGATTGGCAAAATTGCTTGCGTTAAACGTGAACGAGCTTGTTTAGCAGAACCACCGGCTGAATTACCTTCGACGATGAACAATTCTGAAATGCTTGGATCATTACTGGTGTTATCAGCTAATTTACCTGGCAAGTTGGCAATTTCAAGGCCTGACTTTTTACGAGTTACTTCACGTGCGCGTTTAGCAGCAGTTCTTGCTCTTTCAGCTAACTGAGCTTTTTCAACAATCTTGCGGCCAACACTTGGATTTTCCATTAAGAAACGGCTAAAAGTTTCTGAAAAGGCCTTATCGACAGCAGTTCTTGCATCGGAGTTACCCAATTTAGTCTTGGTCTGTCCTTCAAACTGTGGGTTCGGGTGCTTTACTGAAACAACTGCGGTCATTCCTTCACGAATATCTTCACCAGAAAGGTTGTCATCCTTATCCTTAAGGATTTTAGCCTTATGAGCATAGTCATTAACAACACGAGTTAATGCTGTCTTAAATCCGGCTTCGTGCATCCCACCTTCATAGGTGTGAATGTTATTGGCAAAAGTCATCAAAGTTGTCTTGTAACCATTAGTGTATTGAAGGGCTACTTCAACGTTAATGCCATCATAGTCGCCTTCAACATAAATTGGATCATCAAACAAAACTTCTGTATCACGGTTTAAGAAGGCAACATATTCCTTGATACCACCTTCATAAAGATAAACATCAGTTTCAGCAGTATCTTTACGTTTATCAGTAAAGGTTAATTTTAAGCCTTTGTTTAAGAAGGCCAATTCGCGAATTCTGTTCTTTAAAATTTTGTCATCGAAGGTAGTAGTTTCAGTGAAAATATCAGGATCTGGATAGAAGTGAACCGTTGTACCGTGTTGGTCTAAAGGTACTGTACCGATTTGCTTCATTTCATCCTTTACACGACCGTGATCAAAGTCAATAAAGTACTTCTTACCATCACGAACAACAGTAACGTCCAACTTAGTAGAAAGAGCGTTAACTACAGAGGCACCAACCCCGTGTAAACCACCGGATACTTTGTATCCGCCACCGCCAAATTTACCACCGGCGTGAAGAACTGTAAAAACAGTTTCAAGAGCAGGGCGACCGGTTTTAGCTTGAATATCTACTGGGATACCACGTCCGTCATCCTGAACTGTTACACTGCCATCTTCATTAACAGTGATTTCAATCTTGGTTGCAAAGCCTGCCAAGCGTTCATCGATACTGTTATCAATAATTTCCCATACCAAGTGATGCAAGCCTTGGGAACTAGTCGTACCAATGTACATACCAGGACGTTTACGAACAGCTTCAAGTCCACCTAAAACTTGAATCTGGCTGGCATTATATTTGTCGGCTTCTTTTTCGTATTTCTTGACTTGCTCAAGCTTTTTATCCTTATCAGCCATTTAATTCTCCTTTTCTAAACTAATCTTGCCGGATTGAATATGATAAATCCTCGGCTGTTTAATTATTTCCCAGGAAATTCCTTCCAAATCCGTGGTCGTAATAAAAGTTTGTGTCTTACCATGAATATAATTTAAAAGTGCTCTTTGACGTCCATGATCCAATTCACTCATTACGTCATCTAATAAAAGCAAAGGATATTCATCTGTCAGATGATGTACCAACTGGATTTCTGCTAATTTAATGCTTAATGCAATTGAACGCTGCTGTCCTTGCGAAGCATATAAATGAGCATCTTTGCCATCCAACTTAAATTCAATATCATCACGATGCGGTCCGGATAATGTTGTACCTTTCCTAATTTCCATTTCTTTTGTTTTTTGGAAATTGTTCAAGACCTTATGATAAATAGTTTCCGTATTATCATCACCAGTAATATTCGAAACCGATGGATGATATGCTATCGCTAATTTTTCACTTGCTAAGCTAATGTGCTCGTAAGCATCACTAGCAGAATGACTTAGATACCTTAAGAATTTAAAACGGCGTGAAATAACTTCCGCCGCGATTCCCGCTAATTGATCTGATAAAACATCCAAAAAGATTTGATCCTTGGCTTGACCTTTTGCCAATTGCTTCAAATAATTATTTTTTTGAAACAGCACTTGACGATACTTGCTGGCAAAATATAAATATTCCGCGTTAATTTGGCCAAATTCTTGATCCATGAATCTCCTTCTCAGAGCAGGTGCACCTTTGATCAATTCTAAATCTTCTGGTGAAAAAAGAATTGCATTTAATTGTCCAACATATTTGGATAATTTTGCCTGTTCAACTCGGTTGATCCATACCTTTTTTCCTTTTTTGGTAATTAATACTCGCAAGTCCAAATCAACTTGACTCTTGTGAACATGTCCCATTAAATTAGCATAATCGTTGCCAAAATGAATCAATTCGCGATCGCTGCTTGTTCGGTGAGAACGCGTCAACGCCAAAAAATAAATAGCTTCCAGCAAATTGGTTTTTCCCTGCGCGTTTTTTCCAATAAAAATATTAACGTTCGAATCAAAATTAGTATCTATTTTTTCTAAATTGCGATAATTTTGGACGATAAAATGATCGAGATACATTATCCTTGCCGAAACTTATACTGCACGTTTTCAACTGTTAGCTCATCACCAACGTGCAACTTTTTCCCGCGTCGATTTTCACTTTGACCATTCAAAATTACTGGATTATCTTTCAAATACCATTTTGCTTGGCCGCCAGAAGAAATAATATTTTCTTCTTTAAGGAATTGACTTAGGGTAATATATTCACCTTTGATTTCAAAATCCTTGATAGCACTCACCTTCTATACTTTTTATTACCTATATAATTATATTCGTTACTTTAATAAAAAACAAACAAAAACGCGCTTTTCAGGCGATTTGAGCGTTTTTTTGTCATAGTCATAGTCTTTAAGGCTAAAAATAAATGAGCGCAATTTTTAAGCACTCAGAGAAAAAATGACAT
>NZ_ADNY01000017.1 GCF_000178475.1 Lactobacillus amylolyticus DSM 11664
AAGACAACGAAGGCTATTGTTAACTAATTAGGATAACTATTATATTTGGATCAAATCTTAAAAATGCTCGACATTAATTTGAAATGTCGAGTATTTTTTTAATCTTGAAATTATTCTTTATGCGTATATGTATAACGTACTTTATATTTGATGATACTAGGCTTGTAACCGCTTAAAAATATTTTTATGACTTTTGCAGGTACATAAAAATTAGAAAAATAAAAATAACAATTAAAATGCAAAAAAAGAGTAAACAAATATATGAGCTTATAATATAAAATTTGAGTGCATATTTTATTTTGAGAGAGATATGAGATATGGAGTATAGAGAATAGAAGTGAAAAGAAGAGATACAAAAATTAAATTTGTGATTGCTTTTATAGCAATCTTTGCAGTTATTACGACTGCGTTTTGTTTTAGGGAAAGAACGGTCTTTGCTAGTGAAGATGGTCAGTCTGAAACTATGAATACTGACCAAGTTAATTTTGAAAAGGGTGCAGACCCTGACGATTTTGATAGAGATGCTCAACTTAGTGATAAGGAAAAGGCTGTTGTTTCTCAGCATAACAATGATCAACCTAAACGTAATCCTAAAGAGGTTAGTGATCATATTCGAAATATTGTAATCACTAAACATGGTGATGAGCATAATTCTGAAATCAAAAATGGTGATGGTATCAACGTAAAAGTTGACTTTGATGATGAACAAGGAAAAGACAGGTTTGTTCCCAATGATTACATTAGACTCAATTGGAATACAGATGAAAATACTGGAGCAATTTTTGGTTTTAAAACCAGTATTCCTTTAGTTCAAGACAAAATTGAATATGGTACGTTTAATCTTGATTTCGATCGTGCTTTAGTTGTATTCAATAAAAACATAGCTAATATCAAAAATGTTAAGGGTAGTTTTGAATTTGGTGCAAAAGCTCATAATACTGGATACGAAGATCGCAAATTAGTTCTTTTTTTCTGATTTAGAGTTGAAGTCAAAATCAACCAGCTCAACATCTTTTTGTACAGCCGTCTTATAGTAAGCTAATGATTTTTTGGAAAGATGGAGTTTATCCATCAATTCCTCATCTGAGAACTTTTCGTTGCTTACAAACGTAAAAATGTAACTTGTCCGGAGTTGTTTTAAGCCTAAAGGCATATTGAGTTTACCTTTATCCTGAAGGTTTATATGATTGTTAATTGCTTCATAAGATGAATACTTTCTGCCGAATTTATCTAGAATAAAATACGTATCATTTTTAGCTTTTTTAACGTTTTCGAAGTGACATAAGCTTTTCACGATTATTTCATGTAATGGGCTATTCTTATTGTTGAGAACTGTTGAAGTTTTAAGATCACAGAGTTCTCTAGGGTCATAACCTGATCCAATAGCCAACAAAACCTCTTTGAGAGTTTCAGAGATTTGATCATCCTTAAGAATACCAGGCATGTATTTAATCCATCCCACGATAACTGTTCTTTTTCGATTCTTTTGAGGGAATTTCAAATCGGCTATTGGATAGTTCTTGATAATGTTATGAACGTAAAGATAGTGAAAGTATTTCTTCAAATATGTAGCGTATTTGAGTGCAGTGCTGCTCTTGTAGTTTTTTTCCTGCATTAAATAATCAAGGAATGTCCTAAGAGTTTCAGCATTAACGTTTTCTAGGGTTGCTTCATAGTGAGCATTAGCTGTATAGAAAGCCCAGAAAGCTGAAAGCGACTTATTACAGTTGTCTATTGCACTTTTGGATGAATGCTGCATTTGAAGAAATTCATTTAAATTTTTTTGATAAGGATACACATGATCACCTCGGGAGTTTTTATATGAAATTTCAAGTTACTATTGTCGGTACAATTTAAAAATATGTTTTTATTACATATTCTAAGAAGATTAATTCTGAATTAAACAGAGAGCATAAAACTACCGGACAAATTTACCAGTTCCTTTATATTTTAATACAGACCCATGTAAATGATAGTAAAGGTTCTAAGGCAGTTGAATTATCTGATATTTTGCCTGTAATCGTTAAGGATCCAATCTTAGTAAGGATAGCAAAAGAAGGAGAGAAAAAACAAATTTACAAGAATGCTCCTGTTGTTATGACCTGTACCTTAGATACTAAGGTCAATAAATTGCATGGTAAGCTCGAAACGATTGGCGATTTACCAAGCCTTAATGCAATTTTGACAGCTACTTCTTGGGAAATTTTGTCATCAAATGCGAATGCTCAAGTTGATAATAGTCGCTTAAGAAAAGCTGTCATGAATACTCTGAATCCTAAGAAAGAAACTTCTACAACAAATAATACTAATTATCAAAATCAGCCGACCAATCCTCCTTCTACGGAAGAAAAAAACTCAACCAACTGAGCCGGAGAGCATCCCTGATAATAGCACCTACTCACAGCAGGAAGAATCTCAATCCTATAACACAGGAAGGCAGACGGACAACTTTGATAATGAACAAGATTTAGATCCAGAACCTTATCCTACTGATACTGATTTAAATAATGATCCAGGACAAGATGATGCTGAAGCAAAATTAGAAGATGCACAAAATGAGCTATTCAACTTCTTAGGAGAACTTGATATGGATGATAAGTAGTTTTTACATGTGGTATATTTAAAGTTGAGACCAACAGTATTTATATAGGGGATATATCGTATTACATATGGTACTATACAAATTTTCTGATTTATAAAAAACTTCTTTAATCAAAGAACGTTCCTATGCTTATGATCTGTCATATCATTTAGCCTGGTATACAAAAAAGAAGGATAAACTAATTAATGCTGCTATAGCTTCTGCGTTAGAGAAGAAGATTTTTGAAATAGCTCAAGACAACGAATACAAAATTTCGTATTTATTAATTGAGAATAATTTTATATACCTGCTTGTTTCAGCAAAACCAAAGGCAAGCGTAACAGAGATCATCAGAAAACTTTTGAACACGTGCTGCTCGACGGGCGTTTGGAATTATCCAACAATAAGGCCGAACGTGCTGTTAAGTCATTAGTCATAGGACACAAGAATTGGCTTTTTTCCCAGAGTTTTACCGGTGCGCAAGCCAGCGGTATTATTTTAAGCTTAATTGAAACAGCTAAAAGACACGAACTAGATCCAGAAAAATATTTAAATTACCTGCTTCAGAAGCTGCCCAACGAGGAAATTTTAAACTCGGCAACACTTGAGGCTTATTTGCCATGGCAAACAGAAATTCAAAAGATATGTAAATAGAAAACAAGAAAGGCCGTCCTAAAATAACTAAGACGGCTTTTCAATACACTCGGTTATTTGACGCTTACATTGTATCCTGCACTTGGCCTAATTTTTTATGGGTTCCACTTGGTAACTCTGCTTTGGGCTTTGCTTTGTGTTTAACGATTGGTGGAATAGATTGAGGGGGCTGATCTGTTAAGGATCATAGCCTAAAAAAGTAAAAAATTCGGCTTCAAGCAATTGATTAACTTTGTCTTAATTAAATAGTGCTTGAGCCATATTTTTGGTAAAATCATTCATCCTTGCACAAACTATTTTACGGTCTCTTAAAAATTGTGAATTTAAAGAAGAATATGAAAGGATTGTGCTGATTTAAATAGTTTTGTTTCAATTATGAAAGCTAGTGAGAATGATAGGCTTTCATAAACTGAATTAGCAAGAAAAGTTGGATTTCTGTAAAGTATTGTCGACAGAATTGCACGTGGTTCAAGTTCAAATTTAATATAATTATTAAGAGAAGTCATAAGCAATCACTTAAGAGTGGTATCAAAAAATTGTAACGTAAGAGGTCTATGAGTTCTTTTGTATGAAAAAAGCCTATTGATTGAATATCATAGAGCCAAAAATGGCCAGGAGTTATTGTATTACTATGGGCTTAGATATCTGTTGAAATTTTTAAGTATAAGGTAAATTTTCTTGCCTTTTCATACTTAAAATTAAAGTAGAGGTTGATAACAAGATAAATTAATAATTTCGTTTGTCAAACGCGTTTAATAATATTTTTCATCTAAGTTTATACATGGGAAAATTACTATTTCCTTAAATAAATTATCAAATTTTATAATTTAAAAACAAATATGAAAAAGTATGCTAAATTCTTATTAAAATAAAGAGAGAAAAATATTAATAGTAAACTAAAATTATTAATATTTAATTCTATAACTTTATTTTTATGTTTTTTCATAGGAGGCTCTAGTTATGTTAGAAGAAGCTTTGGAAAAGTTAAGTTTAGTAGAACAAGATATTGAGGATAATCTATTATACAATTCCTTAATTAGTAACAGCTGTACTAGTAGCTGTATGAAACCGGCCATTACAGCTTAATATTAAAAATAGCATGATGGTTAAGATCATGCTATTTTTACAGGAGAACAACTATGAGAGAATATTTGCATAAATTTGCGTACCATTATGATAAAAAGAATGATAAGTCTTTCTTGAATGTGTTATATAAAGTCAAGAAGAATAGAAATAACGAGATATATAAATGCCCATTTTATAATGTTATTTTAAATACAAACTATAAAATTC
>NZ_ADNY01000016.1 GCF_000178475.1 Lactobacillus amylolyticus DSM 11664
ACACTACTAAGGCTATCGTTAACTAGTTTTAGTAAAAATTAATTTAATTATGTTTTATTTAGGAGGATAAAGTCATGAAGTTTTGGAAGAAATTGGCATTAGGTAGTACAGCTGTTTTAGCTGCAATGTCACTTGCAGCTTGCTCAAAAGGCTCTTCAAATAGTTCATCATCAAGCAGCAGTAACAAGAGCGCTAGCTTGACTCTCTGGGTTGATACCCAACAAGTTCCTTACTACAAGAAGATTGCTAAGGACTTTACTAAGAAGTACAAGAACATTAAGGTTCGTGTTGTTCAAAGTCCAAACGGTTCAGCTAACGCTAAGACTGATGTTGGTAAGGACCCATCAAAGGCTGCCGACGTATTTGAAGCTCCAAACGATCAATTAGGTCAAATGGCTGAAGCTGGTTACATTAACCCAGTTTCACCATCAGCTGCTAAAGATATTAAAGCCAACTACGTAAGCGTAGCTTCAAAGGGTGTAACTTGGAAGGGCAAGATTTACGCATTCCCATACGCAGAACAAGCTCAAACCCTTTACTACAACAAGTCAAAGCTTTCAGCTAGCGATGTTAAGGACTGGAAGACTTTAACCTCTAAGGGTGTAGTTGCTACTGACTTTACTAACGCATACGTAATGTGGCCAGTAATGTTCTCAGCAGGTACTAAGTTGTTTGGTGACAACGGACAAGATCTTAAGGGTTCAACCTTTAACTCACAACAAGGTGTTAACGCTTTGAAGTGGTACGCAGCTCAAAAGAACAACAAGGGCGTAATGCAAACTTCAAACGCTTTGAACCAATTAAAGAAGGGCAATGTTCAAGCTATCTTGGACGGTCCTTGGGACGCTGCTAACATCAAGAATATCTTGGGTAAGAACTTCGCAGTTGCTCCATATCCTAAGATTGAAGTTGGCGGCAAGACTGTACAAATGGAAGCATTCCTTGGTATTGAAGGCTTTGCTATTAACTCACACACCAAGAACGCTAAGGCTGCTTCAGAATTAGCTGCTTACATCACTAACAAGAAGGCACAATTAATTGCTCACAAGGAAGCTGGTCAAATTCCTGTATTGAAGTCTGCTGTAAACTCAAGCGCTGTTCAAAACGATCCAGTTGCTAAGGCCGTAATGCAAATGGCTAAGCCAGGTTACTCAGTATTGCAACCAATGCTTCCACAAATGGCTATTTTCTGGAACGATTCAGCTCCATTAATCAGTGGTACTTACGACGGCAAGATCAAGCCATCACAATACAAGGCACAACTTGCTAAACTTGCTAAGGAAATTGAAAACAAGTAATTAACTTTTAAAGCATAAGCAAAGGTTGGTCGACTAAATAGTCCAACCTTTTTGCTTGAGAAGAGGAGAAGTTATGTTTAAGAGAAAAAAGCATGTAGCTCCTGAAGCAACTTATCGAGAGGTATGGACTAAAGGGGATATAGCTACCAAATTATCTTTCTTCATAATGGGTAGCAATGCTCTTGCTAATAAGCAATGGGTAAAAGGTTTAGCTTTCCTGTTATCAGAAGTAATCTTTGTTGTTTGGTTTATTTTTAGCGGTATCTCAGCATTAAGCATGCTGGTTACATTAGGTACCGATAAAAACAAAAAGGTTGTTTATGATGCTTCACAAGGAGTTTATATTACTAAACAGCCTTCGAACTCAGTTTTGATTCTGTTGTTTGGTGTTTTGGCAATTATCTTATGTATCGTAATGATTTACCTTTACTGCGTAAACTTAAGATCTACTAAACACAATTATATTTTGAAGCGTGATGGCAAACATATTCCAAATAATATTGAAGAATTGAAGAGTTTACTTGACGTACGTTTACACGCAACATTGATGACTCTTCCATTACTTTGAATTTTGTTCTTTACTATTTTGCCAACGGTCTTCATGATTTCAATGGCCTTTACTAACTATGACCGTGAGCACCCAATTGCCTTCTCTTGGACTGGTTTTCAAGCATTTGGCAGTGTGCTTAACGGTGATTTAGCTGGTACTTTCTTCCCAGTATTGGGTTGGACCTTAATTTGGGCCGTTTTAGCAACAGTTACGACTTTCTTCTTTGGCGTTTTGCTTGCCTTATTGATTGAATCAAAAGGTATTAAACATAAAGGCTTCTGGAGAACGATCTTCGTAATTGTTTGGGCTGTTCCTCAATTCGTTTCACTGTTGATGATGGCTCAATTCTTGGACTACCAGGGTGCTTTAAACAACATTTTAATGAACTTGCACTTGATTAGTTCCCCAATTCACTTTATTGACAACCAGGCTTCACCAATTATAGCTAGAATTACGGTTATTATCGTTAACATGTGGGTTGGTATCCCAGTTTCAATGCTGATTTCAACCGCGATTATTCAAAACTTGCCACAAGATCAAATTGAAGCTGCCAAGATCGATGGTGCTAATGTTGTTCAAATTTTTAGATATATTACTTTCCCACAAATCTTGTTTGTCATGGCTCCATCACTGATTCAACAATTTATCGGAAATATCAATAACTTCAACGTTATCTTCCTGTTAACTGGTGGTGCCCCAATGAACAGTAAATACAACGGTGCCGGATCCACCGACTTGCTGGTAACGTGGCTATATAACTTGACCTTCGGTCAGGAGCAACGTTACAACGCTTCAGCCGTATTGGGTATCTTGATCTTTATTCTTAGTGCAACCGTATCCTTAATTGCCTACAGACACACTAATGCTTACAAGGAGGGCTAATAAACATGAAGTCTTATACACACCAGAGACAGCTCTCATTGGTCTTGCGGTATATCCTTTTAACCATCTTAGCGATTATTTGGATTTTACCAATTGTTTGGATCATCTTAGCTAGTTTTTCATACAATGATACTGGATTTGTTTCGACCTTCTGGCCTGATCAATTCACATTGCAAAACTATATTGGGATTTTCACGAACCCACAATATCCGTATGCAAACTGGATTATTAATACGTTGGTAGTTTCAATTGCTTCAATGATTGTCTCCACTTTCTTAACAATCTCTGTAGCTTACGTATTATCGAGACTTCGCTTCGCATTTAGAAAACCATTCTTACAAATTGCCTTAGTTTTAGGAATGTTCCCAGGCTTCATGTCAATGATCGCTTTGTACTACATTTTGAAGGGTCTTAACATGTTGAACCTCTTCGGTTTGTTCCTTGTATATGTAGGTGGTGCCGGATTAGGATTCTACGTTGCTAAAGGATTCTTTGATACTATTCCACGGTCAATCGACGAAGCTGCTGAAATTGATGGTGCTACTAGATGGCAAGTATTTACCCACATTGGTTTGCCACTTTCAAAGCCAATGATCGTTTATACTGCTTTAACAGCATTCATCGCACCATGGACAGACTTCATCTTCTCCGGTATTATCCTTTCAACTTCAGGAAATGCCAAGGATTACACTATTGCTTATGGGCTTTACAACATGGTCCATACATCAAAAGGTAATGCAACTGCATACTTTGCTCAATTTGTTGCAGGATGTGTAATTATCGCTATCCCAATTACTATCTTGTTTGTCTTAATGCAGAAGTTCTACGTTAACGGAATTGCTGCTGGTGCTGATAAAGGTTAATCAAGAATTTGATTATGCTAAAAAACGTCTTATCTTTTGGGATAAGGCGTTTTTGTTTGGAGAGAATAATGACAAAATTACCATTTAAAGCAATTGCTGTTGATATGGACGGCACTTTTCTTAACAGCAAAAGTGATTTTAATAGGGTAAAATTTGCTCGGATTCTGAAAAAATTAAAACAAAACAATATTCATTTTATCGTGGCCAGCGGTAACGAATTGAAACGCAGTCGTATATTTTAAAAGATGCAGATCCTAATTTTAATATTTGAACATTCCGCGGTCACAACTAATGGCCTTTGGTGATGGCGGCAATGATATTGAAATGCTGCAGCTTGCTGGCCTGAGCTATGCGATGGCAAATGGGCTGGACTGTGCCAAAAAAGCTGCTAAATTTATCGCACCAAGCAATGATAAACAAGGCGTTTTGCAAGTGATTGCCGCTTATTTAGAAAAGGAGTAGCAGCATGAAATTAGTAATTGTTAGACATGGCATTAGTGCAGATACTTGGGATCGAGTTGTTGACGGCGATAATGATCCTGATCTAAGCGCAGAAGGCATAAAAGGCGTAGAAAAAATTGCACCATATATTGATGAGAAGCAATTTGATTATGTTTATGCCAGTACTTTAACTAGGGCAATAAAAACTGTCAAAATTCTGACCAAGAATAAAAAGAAAATTCATCGCGATTCTAGAATCGTCGAGCTTAGAATGGGCAAGTGAAAAGATGGATAAAACGATTTTGGTCGCAAGTCACGGAATTGCAATTAGAGCATTAATTTCTGTTATCCTTAATGTGGATATGGATAAAGTGATGAACGTCAACAATGTGGCGTTTAGCGAATTTCTTTTTGATCCTCAGAAAAATTACGCGCCGCGGATGATGAGTTTTAATAGCAAATATCCGCTGTTTTATGGTAAAAAGTAATTGTAACTGAGCTAATTTCAACTTTAGGAAGTGCAATAAAATGTCAGAAATAGAAATCGTTCAGGGCGATATTACCAAAATGAAGGCCGATGCAATCGTCAATGCGGCCAATAAATCTCTTCTTGGTGGAGGCGGCGTTGATGGTGCAATTCATGCCGCAGCTGGTCCACAGCTTTTAGCCGAATGTCGTACTTTGCATGGTTGTGACACCGGTGAAGCCAAAATTACCAAGGGTTATAATTTGCCTGCTAAACATGTAATTCATACGGTCGGTCCTATTTACCGTTTTCATAGTCCGGAAGAAGATGCAAAACTTTTGGCAGCTTGCTATCAAAACAGTCTTGATTTAGCTAAGAAAAATAATTTGCATAGTATTATCTTTTCTTCTATTTCAACTGGCGTCTATGGTTATCCTGCTGAAGATGCTGCCAAGATTGCTTTTGCCACCGCGAAAAACTGGCTGGCTGATCATCCTGATTATGAAATGAAAATTTCCATGTGTGCATTTGATCAAAGGATGGCAGATATTTTTAAAAAAGAAATGAATTCATAAAAAATCCATGACTGTAAAAGGTCATGGATTTATTTTATTTATTGCGGTAAGAAATTCCCCAGGCAAAGATTAAAACTAATAAGAAATTGAGCAAAAGCGTGAAGCCCGTTACCCAAAAGACTGTAGCATAATTGGAAAGTCCGGAAATAGTTGACCCCATCATTGAACCCAGAACGGCACCAACTGCCTGGAAGGACTGATTGTATGAGAATATTCGACCGAAACATTCAGGTGGGGTATTCAGGGTTAAAACGGTTTGAGCAGCTGGCAACATGGCAGCACTGGCAATTCCCAGGAAGAATCTTAAAACAGCCAGTACCCAAGGACTATTGGTTAGCGCCATCGGAATGAACAAGACGGCGCCAATAATCAGTCCAACTCTTAAGACGCGTAAAGGCCCGATTTCATCCATTTTGTGTCCAATTTTAGAGGCAGCGATTAACGTTCCCAGACCTGGCGTTGCTGCGACTACGCCGGCTACAAATGCAACATCGCCGCCATGCATCATTGATTTAACATACAGTGAAACGATTGGATCAATAGACATTGTTGAGGACTGAACCAGCATGGTTGTGATGAACATGACAACGATTAGTTTAATGCTAGGCAGGCTCTTCATGATTTCATTCATTGGCTTCATCTTTTCACGAGAAACCGGTGTGAAGTCTTCATGAACTAAAAAGCTTGTGCCTAAAAATACAAGAAACATCAATACACCGGTAATAAAGAATGGAATCCGATAGCCCCAGGCGCCACCAAGCCAATTACCAAAAAAGCTTGAAAGGGTACCACCGAGAAGTGGTCCAACCAAGTTGCCGGCAGTACCAGCCGTCATCATTTGACTCATAACCCAACCGCTGCGTTTATGTGGAGTTTCCCCGGCCATTAAGGCAGTTGCGTTGTTAATATAGCCAGAGAATGATCCCTGAATAAAACGCATGACAACAATGTAGATTGCATTATGAGCCAATCCCGTTAAGGTAATTGTTAGTGCCATTACGCCTGAAGCGCGCATGCACATTAATTTACGGCCTTTTCTGTCGGCTAGGCTTCCCCAATATGGCGAGACAATCGCTTGAGCGATAAAGGTCATGGCAAAGGCTAAACCGGAATATAAGTTGATTTGCAGTTTGCTGTAATTGCCCAAATCAGAAATAAAGAGGGAAATAAACGGCATCGTCATCGAATAGCCCATCCCCGTAATAAAACAGCCGAGCCATAGTGTATATAAGGCTTTATGCCAATCAGCAGGTAGTTTTTCAGAATTCAAAAAGGTTCATCTCTTTCGTTAATCAATAATGATTATTTTAACATCTATTGCAAACGTTAATATTTTTTCAAAATAATTCAAAAAAATAAGTTTGAATTATTGAATTGTGCTAAGATTGGTTTTTCGGAAGGGAGAGATCTTGATGGCACATATGTCGCGAAGAGAGTATCGCATGAAGAACGAAAATCAGGAGGCACATGCCACTAAGGCAAAAAGTCAATACGCCAGATCCAGAGCCAATGATCGGCGCGTATATCGCGAGAATGTAAAACCACGTAAAAGTACGATTCCTAATTTCAATGTCAACAGCACGCGGAAAGAATATACCCATGTTAGGTTGAATTTTTGGGAAATATTTTCTGATCGGCCTTATGTTTCAGTTTTGCTGATTGTAATTGCTCTGTTCCTAATCATGGCAAAAATCTGGTGGGGCTTGGTTGTTCTGCTGATTTTAACAGTAATTGGCATCTACTTTATTGCACGGTCGCATCATCCTAATCGAGTGCTTAGCCTTGAATTTAAGATGAAGGCTTCAAGAAAACTCAGCATGCTGCGAGCCCTGCAATTGGGTGGTTCTGTAACAATGTTTCTTGCGACGTATATGAAGCAGGTTGTCACCGTAAACTTTACTTCGGTCGGGTCAACGGACAGTTTGAATATTGTCGAAGGCTTTTTATCAAATCAAGGTGGCGCCTATGGTCAACAGGGAACGTACTTCCTTAATCTGTTGAATACGTTCACTGGCGGGCAGCTGTGGAGTTCTTATCGTTATGCGATAAATAGTGCGCAGATGATGAGTTCCAGTTCCGGTCGAATGATCGTAATGTGGATCTTGCTGTTGATGATTGCTCCAGCTCTCTGCGTTTTGGCACAATTCTTTAAGGAGCCATACGCTAGAAATGTTACTTTGATTACTTCAATTATTGCAATGATCAGTTTTATCTTGACGCCATCTTTGATGCGGCGCTGGATTGTTGCTTATGCAATGGAAAATCAAATGTCGCAAACAGCGGCTTCTAATGCTGTGACAATTGGTCCGATGGCTTATATTGCAATGGCATGTTCGATTGGAGTAATGCTGATCGCGTGTTATCGTTCGATCAAAAAAGATAATTTTAAGTAAAAAAAGACAGGCTAGAAAAATTGTTTCTAACCTGTCTTTTATTCTGAATTTTTAGCGAAATTAATTAACTGAGAGCTTTTAATTAGTACCAGTGGTGAGCTAACCAAAACCTCTTAGCATTAACCCATGAACCGTAACGGCGGTAAACATATTGATCAGCAACCCTTTCTTGGTTCCTAGCTGATAAATTGCCGTGTAAGTAAGCAATGTTTAATTGGTACTTACCGTAACAAACATCGTTTCTAGCGGTGTAGCTACCGCCTGATTCGTGCATTGCAATCCACTCCTTAGCTGCCCTTTCCCTTCTGGAAAGAGTAGCAGCTTGAACGGTTTGGTTAGTAGAAGTATTAGTAGTAAAAGTTTGTACAGCTACGATTGCTGTGAAGGCAAGTACTAAAGCTGCGAATAATTTAAATAAATTTGATTTGAAGTTTGATTTTACGTTATTATTCATAGTTCATTCATTCCCTAAAAATTTAAAACTTAACGTTTTCTTAATGACTACGCTTTATATACTACAAGCATAATGTGACAGCAATGTTACAAAACGAAGACGGAGCTCTTACAATCGATAAATAATCACATTTTTTAACGATTAGAGACGCTTTTTTGGTAGAATTTAGGGGACAAATGATATTTTAGGAGGAAAAATATGGCAGTTAAACGTGTTTATGAAACTTTTCATCCTGAACATTACAATCTTTTTATTGACGTTAACCGTAAAAATAAGAAGATTTCAGGTACTTCAACTGTAACTGGTGATGCTCAAGAAAAGACTGTTTTAATTAGTCAAAAGTTTATGAAAGTCTCATCAGTTAAGGCTGATGGTCAGGATGTACCATTCACAGTTAGCGATGAAGATGAAGCAATTAAAATTGAATTAGGCAAAACCGGTAAGACTACGATTGCAATCGCTTATACCGCACCATTGACTGATACAATGATGGGCATTTATCCATCATATTACGAACTAAATGGTGAAAAGAAGCAAATTATCGGTACCCAATTTGAAACAACATTTGCACGTCAAGCCTTTCCATGTGTTGACGAACCAGAAGCTAAAGCAACTTTTAGTTTGGCACTTAAGTGGGATGAACAACCTGGCGAAATTGCTCTTGCTAACATGCCTGAAGAAAAAGTGGAAGATGGAGTTCACTACTTTAAAGAAACAGTTCGCATGTCTAGCTACTTGGTTGCATTTGCCTTTGGTGATTTGCAATCTAAGATAACTGAAACCAAAGATGGCGTTAAGATCGGTGTCTTTGCAACTAAGGCACACAAGGCTAAGGAATTAGACTTTGCTCTTGAAATTGCTAAAGAAGCAATTGAATTTTATGAAGACTTTTATCAAACTAAGTACCCACTTCCAAATTCATGGCAATTGGCTTTGCCAGACTTTAGTGCTGGTGCGATGGAAAACTGGGGTCTTGTAACATACCGTGAAGCATATCTTCTTCTTGATCCTGACAATACTTCACTTGAAATGAAGAAATTGGTTGCTACCGTTATTACGCACGAGTTGGCTCACCAATGGTTCGGTGACTTAGTAACGATGAAATGGTGGGACAACTTATGGTTGAACGAAAGTTTTGCTAACATGATGGAATATTTGTCAGTTGATGCTCTGAAGCCAGAATGGCACATCTGGGAAATGTTCCAAACCAGCGAAGCACCTGCTGCTCTTGGTCGGGATGCTACTGATGGTGTTCAACCAATTCAAATGAAGATTAATGATCCGGCTGATATCGACTCTGCCTTTGATGCAGCGATTGTTTATGCCAAGGGATCAAGAATGCTTGTAATGGTTCGAGCACTTCTTGGCGACGATGCTTTGCGCAAGGGACTTAAGTACTACTTCGATCACCACAAGTATGGCAATGCAACTGGTGATGACCTTTGGGATGCACTTTCAACTGCAACTGATTTGGATATTGGTAAAATCATGCAATCATGGCTTGAACAACCTGGTTATCCAGTTGTAACAGCTAAAGTTGCTGAAAATGGTCACCTTGTTTTAAGTCAAAAGCAATTCTTTATCGGTGAAGGAAAAGATGTCGACAGAACTTGGCAAATTCCTTTGAATGCAAACTTTGACGCACCTAAGATTATGTCTGAAAAAGAACTTGATCTCGGCGATTACAAGACTTTGCGTGAAAAAGCTGGTCATCCATTACGTGTCAATGTTGGCAACAATTCCCACTTCATCGTTAAGTATGACGATACTTTGATGAAGGATATTATGTCAGACCTTGATGATTTGGATCCAATTGCTAAGTTGCAATTATTGCAAGATCTTCGTCTTTTGGCAGAAGGCAAGCAAATTTCTTATGCTGAAATTGTGCCACTTTTGACAAAATTCGCTGACTCTAAGTCTGGTTTAGTCATCAACGCTTTGTACACAACTGCTGCTAAGCTTCGTCAATTTGTAGATCCTGATTCTGATGAAGAAAAGAACTTGAAGAAGCTTTATGACAAATTATCTAAAGAGCAAGTTGCTCGCTTAGGTTGGATGCCAAAGAAGGGCGAAAGCGATGACGATATTCAAATTCGTCCATATGAATTAAGTGCAAGCATTTACGCTGGCAACAGTGATTCAATCAAGGCTGCACATAAGTTGTTTGAAGAAAATGAAGACAACCTGGAAGCTTTGAATGCTGATGTTCGTCCATACGTTTTAATTAATGAAGTTAAGAACTTTGGCAGTCACAACTTGATGGCTAAATTGATCAAGGAATATCAAAGAACTGCTGATGCTTCATATAAAGCTGACTTGCGTAACGCTGCTACTAATACAACTGATCCAGCTGAAATTAATAAGTTGATTGAATACTTCGAAGACGCTGATGTGATTAAGCCACAAGACTTGCGTGGCTGGTTTGCTGGCGTACTTTCCAATCACAAGGGTGAACAAGCTGCTTGGGATTGGATTAGAAAAGATTGGGATTGGCTTGATAAGACTGTTGGTGGCGACATGGAATTTGCTACCTTCGTTCAAGTTATCTCAAGAGTCTTCAGAACTCCTGCAAGATTGAAGGAATTCAAAGAATTCTTTGAACCAAAGCTTAACGTTCAATTGTTGAAGCGTGAAATTCAAATGGATACTAAGGTTATTGAAACCAGAGTAGATTTGATTCGAGCTGAAGGAAAGGCTGTTAACGACGCTGTTGCTAAGGCTTTGAACTAATTTGAATTAAAAAGCATTATGATAAAAGCTCTATCCGTTAGGATAGGGCTTTTTTTGACGAATAAAGAATTTAGCCTGTATAATAATGACTTGTGTAAACTTTGATTAAAGGAGTTTTATTGTAATCAAATGAATAACAAGAATATGGATACTGCCTTTTTTGGTCAACCTCGAGGCTTATCTACTTTGTTCTTTACAGAAATGTGGGAACGATTTAGCTATTACGGCATGCGAGCAATTCTCCTGTTCTACATGTACTATGCCGTGACTCAAGGCGGATTAGGTATGAACCAAACGACAGCGGCATCGATCATGTCAATCTACGGCTCATTAGTTTATCTAGCTACTGTTGCCGGAGGCTGGTTGTCAGATCATCTTTGGGGATCACGCCGAACTTTGTTTATTGGCGGTGTCTTCATTATGCTGGGTCATATTGTACTAGCATTGCCAGCAGGTACAGCTGCGCTTTATATTTCAATTGCTTTAATTGTAGTTGGGACTGGCTTGCTTAAACCAAATGTATCTAATATGGTTGGTGGCCTGTATTCAGAAGAAGATCGAAGACGGGATGCCGGCTTTAGTATGTTTGTTTTCGGAATCAACTTGGGCAGTGCCATTGCACCTATTTTGGTTCCTTGGGCCGCTAACGGTTTTGGCTTTCACTTATTTGGTAATGAGACCAACTTTCATGCTGGTTTTTCGTTGGCAGCGATAGGGATGTTCTTTGGTCTAGTGCAATATTACTTTGGCGGGAAAAAGTATCTATCAACTGACGGCTTATTACCTAATGATCCAATCGATAAAGCCGATTTATTGCGGATTGTAAAATGGATCGTAATTTGCATTGCCATTATTGCTGCAATTCTAGGCGTTATGGCTTCAATGGGTCAATTGAATGTCGATAATGTTATTACTTTGTTGACAATTGTTGCGATTGCCTTGCCGGTTTACTATTTCGTTGCAATGCTGCGCAGTCCGAAAGTTAATGAAATTGAACATTCACGGGTTAAAGCATATATCCCATTGTTCATCGCTGCTGCTATTTTCTGGGGAATTGAAGAATCAGGTTCAGTTGTTTTGGCTCTGTTTGCTGAACAAAGAACTATTTTGCATATTGGCAGCTGGCATTTCTCAGCAGCCAACTTCCAAACGCTGAATCCAATTTTTATTATGATTCTCACGCCATTCTTCGTTTGGCTTTGGGAACACTGGAAAAATCAACCAAGTGCACCAGGAAAGTTTGCCAGTGGTCTGATTTTTGCAGGTTTTTCATATATTTGGATGGCCATTCCTGGAATGCTCTTTGGTACACAGGGAAGAGTTTCTCCATTATGGTTAGTCGGTTCCTGGTTTATTGTTGAAATCGCGGAAATGCTGATTTCACCAATTGGTCTTTCAATTACTACTAAGCTTGCGCCTAATGCTTACCGGTCACAGATGATGAGTTTGTGGTTCCTAGCAGATGCCACTGGACAGGCCGTTAACGCGCAGATTGTTAAATTATATTCAACAAATACTGAAGTGGCCTATTTCTGGGCCGTTGGCTTGGTAAGCGTCATTTTCGGTGTCTTGATGTTCTTCATGGTTAAGCGAATTAATGGCTTCATGGAAGGCGTTAGATAAAAAAAGCGTAAAAAATAGAGCTCCAACGAGCTCTATTTTTTTATTTTGTTTAGTTGTAAACAATTACAGCTTCATCCTTGATGACGTTTTTCCAAACCCTGTGGATCTCAGATGGACGAATGTTAACACATCCGTGTGAACCACCCTTAAGGTAGGCTGTCTTGCTCCAATCGGTTCTCCAACTAGCATCATGCAAACCACACCCAGTTGTTAAAGTAAATGGCATCCAGTATTTAACCTTGGAAGCATATTTAGTTCCATCATCGTTGTAGCCGCGAAGGGTACTTGGTGATTCCTTGTATTGAATATACCAAACACCAGTAGGAGTCCGGTTGCCCTTACCAGTGTAAGTACCAGTAACGACATCGGTTAAGTGAACAGCAACTTTGCCTTTTCTGACAACCCATAATTCCTGTTTCTTGATAGAAACAACAACGTAGTTATTGCCGATTCCATGATTGCTCTTGCCGTAGCCATGAGCATAAGTACTGTAACCTAAGCCATAGATATAATCAGCACCATTGATTGTCTTGGTACCATTCATAAAGGCTTTTTCGATTGCTGCTTGAGCCTTTTGCTCATAAATGCCCCAGCCATAGCTCTTATTTGTAACGGTAATGGTTTTGCCTTTAACGCTAGAGCCAGAAGGAACGGTGAACTTGTAGCTCTTCTTCAGAGTACCGACGTCCTTGTTCATTTGCGTTAACTTGGCAGTTAGCTTGCTGACATCTTTAAAATCATATTTGCCATTGCTGTAAGTAACATCATCAATCAAGTCTGTTGCTTTAAGTTGGTAAGTTTTGCCAGCAATTTTATAAGAAACAACGGCTTTATTCATTTGGTTCAGCTTCTTTTTAGCAGTAGCCATTTCACTTGAACTGTAATTGTAATTGGTATTGCTTGGTACGTCGGTATGCTGCTTCGTAAAGTATTTTTGCACTTTTGCTTTAGTAATCGTCTTAATTGAGCTATCACGGCTCAAGATTACTTTATGGTTCTTCAGCTCAACAACATTCTTGGCCTTTTGGTTAATCTTGGCAGTTGCTTTTGCTACCGTTAAGTTTCCAACCTTCACGCCGTAAATAGTAACGTTTGGGTTAAAATGAGTTGTAGCGAATTTTCTCTCACGTGCTTCGCTTGCAACCCGATTATTGTGTATAACGACCCCAAAGATAATCGCGAGCACGATAATTATCGCGCCAATAATCAGAATGATATTATTGCGATTGTTACGTTTTCTTAGATCTTTTCTAGATTGCATAATTACCCAACTTATTTCTTTTCAAACATCGAATGAACGTTTGCTAGCCAACAGTGTATCATCTATCAAGCGGTTAGTAAAGAAAGTACAATTAAATTAACGTTTTTATTATAATATTAAAGAAAGGCAATTTAAACGAAGAGGGTTAAAAATGACGAATGATCCACTTGTTTTTCAAATGGGAATCGCTAAAAACAAGCCGCAATCTTACCGGAAAAAGACTACGTTCAAGCAAAAACAATGTCCGTTTTGCGATGTTGCTCACTTAACTGATATTTATAAGCGTAATGGCGACTTGATTTGGCTGCATAATAAATTTCCTACTTTGCGTGATACGATGCAAACCGTGTTGATTGAAAGCCACGACCATAATGGCGATATTGCTACTTACTCTAAGGAGCACAATCGGAAGATGATCAAATTTGCTTTGAGCTGTGCAGAGGAGATGCAAAATAGCGGCAAATACGAATCCGTTCTTTGGCACAAAAATTATGGCCCGCATTCTGGCGGTTCTCTAATTCATCCGCATATGCAAATAGTTGGTCTAGAGCACGAAAATGGCTACAAGTATATTCGTCCTAACAACTTTGAGGGAGAAAGCTTGTTTAAAAATCAAGATGTGGAAGTCAATATTGCCCAGCATCCCGTTCAAGGCTATACAGAACTAAATATTAATTCTTTAACTAAAAAAGATCTGGCCTTATGGGCCGACTGGATTCAAAGCGGCGTCAAATACATGCTTAATATTATGTACAACGGCCGCTGCGATTCTTATAACCTCTTCTTTTATCCGCGCGAAGACGGCGGAGTGTGTGCCAAATTAATTACTCGCTTCGATGCGCCGCCTTACTTCGTCGGTTATAAATTATCGCAAGTTAATGATGAAGTTACGCTTGATAATGAAGCGAAACGGTTTAAACAATTTTTTGATCATGGTTCAATAATAAAAGCCTAGGAAAAAATCCTAGGCTTTTTGCTTTAAAATTTAGTTTCGGCAAGATAATCTTCTGGTCGATGGGCTTGAATTCGTAAAACTTGCCATTCAAATTCATCATCGGGTTTCACCAAATTAATGCTCAATTTGTTTTGTGCAAAAGAGAAATCAAGATCAATTCGATTTTCAATCCATTCTACGCGATTAGGTGCCTTTTCAAGGCCTGAAACAACGATCTTTTCAGGCAAAGGGCTCTTTAAAAAGACGTATTTTTGGTAATTTGCATGGCGATTTTTTAATACAAGGCCATCTTGATCAACAGTTAAGTCCGAGAGCTTGCCTTCGTTGAAAGCATGACCAAACATGTGCATCCATTTGTTGATTTGGTCTAAAACAGCTTGATCATTTGCATTAAACTTGCCATCAGCATTAACTGTAAGATTAATGACAGTCGTTTTTCCGTTTTTGCGGTTTTGAACTAAGGTATCAATGACATTGTCCTTGGTAAGTTCGACGCCATTTTGTTCATCAGCTAAAAAAATAGTATATTTAGCGCAGGCTTCTTTTAGAAAATCGCCACCACTAACTGCTCGTGCACCGACATTGCGTGCGGTTTTGACTAAAAAATCCGCATCGGCGTTTTGTTCAGACTCTAATTTGAAATTTAAGACAATTGCAAAATCAGGATTCATGAAAAATACTCCTTTATTTAATACTTAGCTATTTTAACTTAAAAAGCGAAGAAAGGAAAAGATGAAAATTATTATTGCTCCTGCTAAAAAGATGAGACGTGATTTGGACGCCTTTCCCGTTCAAACTGAGCCGGAATTTCTTGCGCAAGCGCAGACGCTGGCTGCTTTTTTAAAAACAAGATCCGCTGCGCAACTAAAAGAGCTATGGCAGGCTGGCGACCGTGTGGTTCAGCAGGCCGAAAAGCAGTTAGCGGAAATGAATTTGAATGAGCGGTTAACGCCGGCAATCGTTGCCTTTTCAGGTATTCAGTATCAATATATGGCACCTGATTTGTTCACGCAGCCAGCACTTGATTATATTCAAAAAAATCTGCGAATCCTTTCCGGTTTTTACGGCAGCTTGCGGCCGTTTGACGGAGTTTGTCCATATCGCTTGGAGATGAAAACCAAGATGGTGGGGTTCAAGGATTACAGTTTGTACCACTTTTGGAATCATCAGATTGCTGATTCCTTGTTTAAGGATGATGATCTGGTAATTAATCTTGCTTCAAAAGAATATTCACGTATGGTTTCGCCTTATTTAAACGATACCAGAAGGATGATCAGCATTGATTTTCAAGAAAAGAAAAACGATAGCTGGCGGACGATTGCTACTCACGCTAAGATGGCGCGTGGGGAAATGGTGCGCTTTATTGCCGAAGAGCAAATAAAAAC
>NZ_ADNY01000015.1 GCF_000178475.1 Lactobacillus amylolyticus DSM 11664
ATTAATATAACTTTTAAGGAGCTAATATGTCTGCCTGGATTTTTTCATTAATTGATCATTTTGGATACTTGGCGATCGCTTTGCTAATTGCCATCTAAAACGTCTTTCCGCCAATTCCTTCAGAAGTAATTCTTTCATTTAGCGGCTTTATGACTGGCAAAACGCAGATGAATATTGTTGGTCTAGTAATTGCTTCTACGATTGGCTCTTTAATTGGAGCAATCATTCTTTATTGGATTGGTAGTTTGCTAACTGAAGAAAGATTAACCAAATTATTTGCGCATCCTCTTTTTAAAAAATTAGGCTTCAAAAAGGACGATGTTAAGCGTTCTATCGTGTGGTTTGACAAGCACGGCATCAAAACGATCTTTTTTGGTCGTTTTGTCCTGGTTATTCGCAGCCTAATCTCTCTATCCCAGCCGGAATTGCTAAGTAAATAAAACTTAGTTTCTCGTTTTAACTACGCTAGGCAGTTTAATTTGGAATACCGTCCTAATTTGCTTAGGTGCATATATGGGCAGCAAATGGCAGATAATTGTTACTATTTTTGAAGATTATTCATTAATCGTCGTCGCCGTTTTAGCAACACTAGTTTTCTTTGGTGCTTATCGCTGGTACCAAAAACGTTTAAAAAAATAATGAAAGTACGATAAACATGAAACTGCATATTTTCCGAAAGCAAAAAATCACAACTTATTTAGGAGAAGATATTAATTTTTCAAGAACGTTGACTGCTTTTGATCTAATGGCCATGGGTATCGGAGCTGTAATTGGCACCGGTATTTTTATTTTGCCTGGTACTGTGGCAGCAACTACTGCCGGTCCTGGCGTCAGCCTTTCCTTTTTGGTAGCTGCTGTAATCTGTGTTTTAATAGGAATGTGCTACGCTGAATTTGCCTCATCAATTCCTGTAGCTGGTTCAGCTTATTCTTACGGCAATATCATCTATGGTGAATTCATTGGCTGGTTAATGGGATGGGCGCTGATTCTTGAATACATGCTCGCCGTAGCCACAGTAGCAGCTGGTTGGTCATCATATTTTACAGCCTTTATTAAACCATTCGGAATAAAGTTGCCTAAAGCAGTGTCTGGTCCTTTTAATCCAAAACAAGGCGTGTATTTTGACCTTATCGCGGTAGTAGCTATCTTCTTAATTGCATTGCTGCTTGCGCAAGGAATGAAAAGTTCAATTAAAATCAATAACACGGCAGTCATTATTAAAATTGCGATTATTTTGATTTTCATTTTTGTTGGCTTGAATTTTATTAAACCTAGCAATTATCATCCCTTTTTGCCATACAAAATGGCGGGTGTCTTCAAAGGAGCAACTACAGTTTTCTTTGCCTTTCTAGGCTTTGATGTTGTATCCAGTTCTGCTGCCGAAGTCAAAAAGCCACAAAAAAACATGCCATTAGGAATCATTGGAACGCTAGCTGTGGCAGTAATTTTATACATGGGAGTATCTCTGGTTTTAACAGGGATGGTTAATTACACCAAACTTGATATCGCTAATCCAGTTGATTTTGCATTGCAGTATGTTCATCAGGACTGGCTGGCTGAACTTTTGTCATTAGGAGCAATGGTCGGAATGGCGTCAATGATGTTGACGATGATCTACTCTAGCTCACGCTTAATCTACGCAATGGCAAGAGATGGATTATTACCACACGTTTTTGTAAAATCGATGCCAAACACCATACACCACAGTTAGCACTTTTGGTAGTAACAATTGTAATCGCATTAGGTGCTGCGTTCTTTTCTGTCGATCAGCTAACCAATTTGGTCAGCTTCGGTACCTTGTTTGCATTTACTCTTGTCTCATTTGGCATTATCAGCTTGCGTTCGCGCACAGATATTAAAAATGTTGGCTTTAAAGTTCCAGGCTATCCTTATGTTCCCGTTGTCTCGGGCTTATGCTGCATCTTTATGATTTTTCAGTTAAACACCGATGTTTTCATCATGGCTGGTATTTGGCTGATCATCGGAATTGTTATCTATTTTGTTTATGGCTATCACCATAGTCAGCTGGAAAGTAAATAGCTTTACATAATTTGAAATATATTAATAAAAANA
>NZ_ADNY01000014.1 GCF_000178475.1 Lactobacillus amylolyticus DSM 11664
CTGGAACTCATCAGCTTCATAAATTTTGAAGTTTCTGACCATGCCAGTAGATCGATCTTTTCTTTGACTATAATATTTGAAGTTGAAGCGGACGCCTGATTTATCTACGTAATAGTCTTCTTCTTCGTTATAGTACCAGTTGTCGACCTTTGATGGATCTTTCTTATATTTTCGCGTTTGTTCTTTTTCGTATTGGGTATACGGAATCTGATAGTTCTTATCTGAATAATTCTCTTCCAGAATCGAGTAATTGTATTCACTGCCATAGCCCGCATCGGCCACAATATTTTGAAACTTATCGAGAATTCCTCTGGACTTCATCTGGTCTAGAAATGGTTCGAATGTTCTAAAGTCAGTCGGATTAGGAAACAGGGCAAAATCAACTACATATTGATTAGTAGTCGCTGCCTGAATATTGTAGCCTGGCTTTAGCTGCCCGTTTTTCATATGATCTTCTTTCATATGCATGAAGGTGGCATCATGATCTGTTTTAGAGTAGCTGTTACGGCCAGCAAAGATCTCTTCAGCTTCTTCGTACTTTTTAGCACGCGGAATAAAATCTTTTCTGAGTTTATGTGCGATCTTCTTTAATTCACGGCGCTTGGCCTTATTTTTTGATCCGCCTGGAATGGCTTTAGGTTCTCGATCAATTTTCTCGGTCAGTTTCTCAACTTCTTTTTCCGTTTCTTGAGCCAGAATCTCTAAGCCTTGACTAGTTTGGGCTTCTTCTTCGGCCATGGCTTTGACTACTTCTTTATTGATCAGTTCTTCATATAAAGCAGACACGTCTTCCTTTAACTTGGCATGATACTTCTCAATAGCTTTTCGCCAGACAAAAGTGTACCTGTTGGCGTCTGCTTCAATCTTAGTGCCATCGATAAAAACTGCATTTTCACGGATTAATCCCTCATCTTCTAATAATGAAGTAAAGTAGACAAAGCACTGCTTAATTACCTTATTGGCATGGTCGCTTGATCTGAAATTATTGATCGTGTGATAAGAAATCTTTCTATTGTCAGCCAAAATCATCATGGGCAGATTCTCTTCTAGCATTCTTTCAATTTTTCTGCCTGAAAAAACTCTTCTAGAATAAGCAAAGAGCAAGATCTTAAGCATCATTGCCGGGTGATATGCAGGTCTGCCTGTATTAGAAGTGGTTTCTAAGATAACTTCGTTAGGAATAGAATCAACGAATTCACTGATAACACTGGCAATGTGATTTGCAGGGATAGAAAAATCTAAATTTAATGATAAAGTAGTTTGTCCTGTGATATAATTTTGATACATGTTTAAGCCCACTTTCTATTGTTTTTTTGTGGTGATTAAATAATATCAAGGAATGGGTTTAAAGTATACAAAAAGAGCGATGACTTCTTATGAAGTTCATCGCTTTTTTCATGGCCTGGAAATTAGTTTTTTCCCAGACAC
>NZ_ADNY01000013.1 GCF_000178475.1 Lactobacillus amylolyticus DSM 11664
ACATCGTCCTCCCTTTTGTATTTTATTACTTCATTTGTTCGCGAACTTCTTCAGCAAAGTCTTCTTGTTTCTTTTCGATACCTTCGCCGACTTCGTAACGAGTAAAGGCAACTAACTTAGCACCCTTATCCTTCAAGAATTCGCCAACAGTCTTGCTGTCGTCCATGATGTAATCTTGTGACAAAACTGCGAATTGCTTATCAACTTGAGTATTGTCATCAATAAAGCGTTGCATCTTACCAGGAATGATTCTGTCCCAAATCTTTTCTGGCTTGCCTTCTTCTTTAAGTTCAGCCTTGATGTCTTCCTTAGCCTTAGCTAAAACATCATCAGTTAATTGCTTTTCTGAACCATAAACAAGATGTGGCAATGGCTTCTTATGAACTAAAGCATGACTTTCATTGTCTTGATCAATCTTGTGGTTCATCAAGGCTAATTGTTCAGTAATGAAATCATCATCTAATTCATCTGGTGAAATAACCTTAGGATTCATAGCAGCGATGTGCATAGCCAAGTGCTTAGCAGTAGCAGCATCTGCGCCCTCCAAAACAGTGATAACACCGATTTGGCCACCGTTGTGTTGGTAAGTACCAAATTCTTGGTCATCATTCTTTTTTTCTAAGGCAAAACGACGTAAAACAATCTTTTCACCAATAGTAGCAGTAGCATCTACAAATGCTTGTGACAAAGTGTTGCCATCAGCCATCTTTAGGTTATAAGCTTCTTCAACATTTGCAGGATCACCTTCTGCAATTGTCTTAGTAACATCTTTTACCAAGTTAACAAACTTAGCGTTTTGAGAAACGAAGTCAGTTTCTGAGTTAATTTCGGTCAAAGCTGCTACATTGCCAGCAACATAAATACCAGTCAACCCTTCAGCAGCAACACGGTCAGCCTTCTTTTCAGCCTTAGCCATGCCCTTGTCGTGAAGGTATTCAATTGCCTTGTCCATGTCACCGTCAACTTCTACCAATGCTTTCTTGGCGTCCATAACGCCGGCACCGGTACGTTCGCGTAATTCTTTAACTTGCTTTGCAGTAATTTGTGCCATTGAAAAGTCCTCCTAAATAGAACTAATAACAGTAAAAACTAGTCTTCTTTGTGTTCTTCAGCACCAACGACTTTGTCTTTACCGTCAGCGTCTTCCTTGAAGCCTACTTCAACGGAGTTCTTGTCGTCGTCTTGGCCTTGTTGACCTTCAACAATAGCATCTGCCATTGCACCGACGATCAAACGGATAGCACGAATAGCGTCGTCATTTGATGGAATGATTACATCAATTGGAGTTGGGTCAGTGTTGGTGTCAACCATAGCTACAACTGGGATACCCAAAATGTTAGCTTCGTGAACAGCGATCTTTTCCTTCTTAGGATCTACTACGAACAATACATCTGGGATTCTTGGCATATCTTCGATACCACCTAAGAATCTTTCAAGCTTGTTCATTTCCTTAGTCAAAAGTGCAGCTTCCTTCTTTGGAAGTACATCAAAGGTACCGTCTTGTGACATTTCCTTCAATTGCTTTAATCTCTTAACACGGCTTTGAATAGTAGTCCAGTTAGTTAAAGTACCACCTAACCAACGTTGGTTAACGTAGTATTGACCACAACGGGTTGCTTCTTCAGCAATCGAATCTTGAGCTTGCTTCTTAGTACCTACGAATAAGAATACGCCGCCTTCTTGAGCTACGCTCTTAACAAAGTTGTAGGCATCGTCTAACATCTTGATAGTCTTTTGCAAGTCAATGATATAGATACCATTTCTTTGAGTGAAAATGTAAGGAGCCATCTTTGGGTTCCAACGACGAGTTTGGTGACCGAAGTGGACACCAGCTTCAAGCAATTGCTTCATTGTAACAACTGACATATTATAATTCCTCCTGTGGTTTTAATCCTCTCAAGCGTTCAATTCGATATTCGACCACTACCTCTGGGCACCATAATATCGATCGCTCTTGATGTGTTTTATGCATGCCAACACAGCATACTTGAACATCATACTAAAGTTTTAGCGTCAATGCAAGGTTAATATTTAACATTATGCTCTTTTAAAAACTGTTCTTTCCAGTTTCTCGTATGATGCTTAAACCAATGCTCTCTTTTCAAAGCTAAACGCTTATCATCAAATTGCTCATGATAAATAATTTTAACTGGCCGGCGTGACTTTGTATACTTTGCGCCTTTGCCACTATTATGCATTTTTAGACGATGAGCTAAGTCATTGGTAAAACCACCATAAAAACTGCCATCATTGCATTTTAAAACATAAAAGAAATATTTGCCCGCATTATCATGCTTTTCGCGATTTTCTTTTGTTTCTAGCAATATTCTCTGCAAGGCTGGCTTATACTCTCCATTTTGATCATGAACTTCAATCGCATCTTTAATCACAGTTCCGTCTGTTGCCGTGTGCTTAACTGCTTCAACGATGATCAGGTTTGCATCTTCTCCGCGATGAGAGACAAAAGGCTGTACCATTTTAACACTCATATCATGCTTCATGCAGTAATAGCAGATTTCACCCAGACGCTCTGGTCTGTGCACCATGAACATCTTGCCCTTCATTTTCAGAAGACCGCTTGCAACTTCAATAATTTGTTCCAGATTGATCAAAATCTCATGGCGGGCAATTGCCTTTTTGCGATCAGGATTAACTTCATGTCCTTTTGGCACCTTAAAATATGGCGGATTGACGGTGACAACATCATAAGAATCTTTGCGTAAAAATTTAGGCGCATTCAATACATTATCTTGGTGAACGGTAATTCTGTTTTCCATTTTATTCAGTTCAATCGAGCGAACAGCCTGTGAATATGCTTCATCCTGAATCTCGATTGCATCATATTTTGCCCGATTAAAATAGGCCATATACATCGTTGCCGCGCAATTGCCAGAACATAAGTCTGCGACTTTATATCTATCATATATTGCATTTTTAGCCCAATAAGCTAGAAAAAGCGTATCCGATGAAAAGCTAAAAGCCGTTTTATCCTGAACAATTCTTAAATTTTCACTGTACATATAGTCGATGCGTTCGTTTTTGCCAAGTTTTACCATAAAAATTTTAACCTCTCGCTTTTTCTTGCTATAATATCTTACAACAAATTGGAGGAAATTTATGTTTTATCGTTTCGTTAGACCCATTGTTCGTTTCATCGTTTGGGTATTGAATGGTCACCTGCATGTTCATCATAAAGAACGGATTCCAAGTGGCAACTACATTTTGGTTGCGCCGCACCGCACTTGGTGGGAGCCAATCATGTTCGCACTAGCAGCCAGTCCTATGGAATTTATGTTTATGGCCAAAATTGAACTGTTTAAAAACCCAGTCCTGCGTTTTATCTTAAATCACGCACATGCTTTTCCTGTAGACCGTAAACATCCCGGACCATCAGTCCTCAAAATTCCGGTTAAGGGATTAAAAGCAGGCAAACTTTCATTAATCATTTTTCCATCAGGAACAAGACATTCTTCAGAACTTAAGAGCGGTGCATTAGTAATTGCCAAGCTTTCTAAAAAGCCATTGGTACCTGTCGTCTATCAAGGTCCGCTTACTTTTAAGGGTGTGCTTAAGAGAAAACCGATGGAAATCTGCTTTGGCGATCCAATCTACATCGATCGCAGAACTAAGATGACTCATGAAAATGAAGCCAAATATGATCAGATCATGCAGGATGCTTGGAATAAGCTAGACAAAGAACAAAATCCTGATTTCCATTATGTTGCTAAATAATTCCGTGGCCAGATTTTCGGCAAATTAACGATCGGATACATGCTGATGTGGTCATTGCCAATCCATGAACCAACAATTGTCATTAAAAATGAAATGATCAAAACGTCAAAAATAACCTTAACCATGATTTGAGAACTAAAACTGTCATCTTTATAAACCAGCTGATTCTTCAAGAAGGCAGCAGGCTTTTCAGCAATCAAAACAGAAGCAATAACTGCCAGCCAAATAAATGGCAAAATATGCAAAATTAAGATGTAGTTTTTGAAGTTAAAGCCGATTTCCATCATTGAAATAACCGACCCGAGAATGTTCACTGAAATGAGCGAAACGATCGCCATAAAAATTGCTTTCTCAGTTAAATTTCTTGGTAACTTCATGTAAAACTACATTAAAAAATTCCTCCTTAGATGCAAAAACAGCACGTCCAAATTAATGGACGTGCTGATTCACTTATACGCGCTTTTATTAAAATGTTACTAAACTGTTCTATCAAAAATTTAAAGCTAATGCCAGTCTTTTATTTTTCTGCAATCATCGCTAGGACTCTGGAACCAATTTCTAGGCCTAAATTATGCGATTGATCGCCCCAATTGCGTTCGTCATAATCATCAATCTTAGCTAAAAAGTCAGCTGTAAAAAGCAATTGGGCAAAGTCCACCTTTCTAAACTCCGCACATGCTGCTAGAGCTGAACATTCCATTTCGACTGTAGCCGCACCTAACTGCTTAAACTGAGCTACTTTCTTAGGCGTTTCTCTGAAAACAGTAGTCCAAGTAGTAATCTCATCAAATTTAAAATTCAGCTTGTGCACGCCTTTTTCAATCTTTTTAATAAAATCCAGTTGCAGATTAATTATATTGCCAGTCGCAGCATAATGGAAAGACGTGCCTTCGTCGCGAATTGCGCGAGTTGGAATAAGCAAAGTGTTTTCAGGCAAATCAACTAGTGCACCGGCATTGCCAAAAGCAAGAGCTTGCTTAACACCATATGAAATCAGCCAATCAAGCAGCTGCGTAGCAGCGGGCGCTCCTAAAGGAGCTTGACACAGGGTCAGCAGTTGACCATCAAGATTGATTTCATAAATTGACGGTTGAAAAGAAATGGTGTCAAAAGTTCCAAGTACTTTATGAGGCACTTCATCAAGAAAACGATCAATATTTTCTTTAGGAACAAAAGCATACAGCAGTCTTGAATGAAAGTGATATGGCAGTTGATCATGATCCGGTTCAAGTACCGCATGCTGATTAGCATCAAAGTCTAAAATAAAAGGTTCCTCTGACATAAGCTCACTCCTTTTTTAAAAACTATCTGCTTTTTTGACAAGCGTAATCGATCAAGACAGTTACTGCTAACAAAAGAATAGCGATAATCCATGATACTAGGCTGAAATTCCACCAGGTCAAAATAACGCCGGCAATGATAAGCATGATCAGGATGTCAAAGGCTATTTTTATTCCAAAATATTTTGCTCCTAAAAGCTGTTTTAGTTCAAAAAGGCAACTATTAAACATCCCTAACGCAATGATAGCAGTAACAAAAATTGCAGTTGTCAGGCTTGTCCTGCCTTTGCAGTAAATTATCCAAATTAAAACGACAATCGCTAGGAAAAGCACTGCTTGAACCAGCATTATTATTTTTCTTAAGGACGTTAATTCTTTTTTGGCAGCATACTGATTCAAAAAATAGTCAAAAAATTAAAATCAGAACCGGTAAAAACCAGTGCCCTCCTTGAATAGAAACCAAAGTTAACATTAAATAATTCTTTCTAGCTTTAGTTTTTATTCTACCGTATTATCACCTGAGACTGTCGCCATTTTTAGCAAACTGGCATTGCCGCTAATCTCAGCTTCTTTAGACTTTTTGCCGAAAATACGGTTATTGCCTGAAACAGTGGACAGATGACAGCGTCCTACTTGAATGTTTTTAACTAAGTTATCGCCGGAAACCGTTGACACTTCCAACTTGTCAGATACTCGGCTGTTTTCTAGTCTAAAATCGCCACTGGTTAGGCTAATTTCACCAGCTTTTGCTCTGACCTCATCAAGGTTGATATTGCCGGAAGTAACAGAAATATCGATTGTTCCCAGTTTCAAAGTTTTTCCATCCAAATTGCCGCTCATCGACTCCACTTGCAGATCATTGATTGCAAATTGTTTCATGCGCACATTTCCACTCATCATGTGCAGGTCAAACTGCTCCAATTCAGTTTCCTGGGGCAAAGTAATGGTTACCTCCCCATCATGACTGCTGTGAACTTCAATTTTGAAAAAGCCCTTCTCCCAACGCTTAATTTCTTTGTCACGGACGTCAGGTTCCTTAACGTTCATTACGCCGTCATCTTCGTCAATTTCCGGCTTTTTATATTCTGATCCATGATATTTAATTTCAAATTTATTACCTGCTTTTACTTCCAAATTTAAGCTTTTAAAATCGACTCTTAAGGCGTCAAAACTATCATTAGACAGCACTTGGTCGATAGTTTTGATATCGTCGTCATCCTTTTTAGCTTTTGTGAAAAACATAAGGCTTCACTCCTACATTCTTAAACAAATAATAGGTTACTTTTATTTTATTTTAATTTTACTCCCATTATTTTAATTTTCAACACATTTTCCTTTATAATTTAAAGACAAAAAATAAACATATTTGCTACAAAATTTATTTTAAATTTCGTATTTTATCATAAGTTTTATTCTATAATGCTAAGTAAATAAAAAAAGAGAGTAAAAAATGGCAAATTATTACGAAAAACCATATCAAGAATCAGAGAGCAGCATCCTACTCCCGCAGTATCACAAATCCTTAAAAATCTGTTTTTAAATCCTTTTAATTGGAGCGCACGCAGCACACGTAAAGAATTTTGGGTCAGCTATGCGGCAACTGCAATTCTAGACATTATCTTAACGATCATCGCGATCTTTACTGTCGCTCCTTTCAGCAGCTTTAACAATGGCTATTCATTCAGTTCGTCAAGTGCTTTGCTTTTCCTGATTTTGATTATTCTTTTTTTATTGGAATTTGGGTAAATTTAGGTTTGCTTGGATCTGCAGTAAGAAGATTGCATGAAACTAATCATTCAGGCTGGTGGCTTTGGCTTGATCTTATTCCGCTTGGTTGGCTGTTCATTTTATACTTTTTAATCTTGCCAACAGTTGAAGAACCAGTAAGATGGGGATCATATTTATATACTGAATAAAAAACGAAAGAGCATATTTAAGCTCTTTCGTTTTTTATTTATCTTCTTTATCAGTTAAAGTAAGACCGCTCTTGTCTGAAATCCAACTATAAATTGGCAAATCAATATGACCATTATCATCAATCTTGTCCATTACTTTTTCCATAAACAATTCCTGCCAATTTTGACTTAGTTTAACTCCAGAATGATTCAACTGAGGGATCAACCAGCCATTTGCCAATGACTGAACTGGATTCAAGCCAATTACCATTCCAATCATGTAATTAGAGAAGTCGAAGCTGCCTTCCACAACGATCCAGTTAGGATTTTTAACTAATTCTGGTTGAAGCTTAGTCAACATTTCTGGTGGAATCTTGCCCTCCGTAACCATCATTCTTCCTTTGATTGGACCGTGTTTTTGTTCAAAATCTTGCAAGACACCCTTCATAAATAATTTTTGTCCTAGTTCATCAAATTTACGTTGGTCTTTTAACATTAGATCTCCTTTATTTTTTCAAAACTCGTTTATCGCTCTTTGCCTAATTATCTTCCAATTATACAACCAACATAGAAAAATAATAAGCAAGCAACAAAAAACGTTGAATATTGCATTCAACGTTTTTTCATTTTAATCAAAATACTATTTTTCAAGCATGTAATTTCTAGTCATTGGCAAGTTCTTACCAGATGGGCCCTTAGTCAACAAATACTGAATAACATCAATATTGCCTGATTCAAATGAAGCAGCACAAGCATTCAAATACATGTCCCACATCCGAGTAAATCTTTCGCCCATCTTATCTTGAATTTGTTCACGAGCATTATTGAAGTTCTTGTCCCAAATTTCCAAAGTTCTTTGGTAGTGACGACGAAGAGTTTCCATATCAGCAATTTGCAAACCACTGCCAACAATGTCGCCGACAATCTCTTGCAAACCTGGAATATAACCACCTGGGAAGATGTACTTGTTAATCCAAGCGTTGGTGGCACCACCTTGTTGACGGGTGATTCCGTGAATCAGCGCAACACCATCTCGGTTCAAGTGCTTGTATACGTCGGCAAAGTATTCAGGTAAGTTTTCTGAACCTACGTGTTCGAACATCCCTACTGAAGTGATATAATCCCACTTTTGATCACCTAATTCACGGTAGTCTTCGAGTTTGACTTCAGCAACATCTTCTAAGCCATCATCATAAATACGTTTTTGAACCAGCTTGTATTGTTCTTCACTCAAAGTAACGCCGGTTACCTTCAAGCCATATTCTTTAGCTGCTGTGAGCATCAAAGTACCCCAGCCACAGCCAATATCAAGCAAGGTCTTGCCCTTTTCCGGATGAAGCTTGTTCAAAATATGGTGAACTTTTGCAATTTGTGCTTTTTCAAGATCGTCAGTATTGCCATCTTCAAAGTAAGCACATGAATAAGTCATGGTTGGATCAAGCCATAACTTGTAGAAGTCATTACCAATGTCATAGTGACTTTGAACATCCTCTTCACTTTGCTTTTCCGTATGCTTTGTTTTTGGAATAAACTTGCGGAATTTTGAAGAACGCATGAATGAATCAGCACTTTCATAAGCACCCATGATCAACTTTTGGATGTCACCATGAATTTCGATCTTCTTGTCCATGTAGCCTTCACCTAACGTAAGTGAAGCGTTTTTGGTAATTGCTGAAATTGGAATTTTTTCATTAAAGACAATCTCAATTTCTGGTGTGCCATTGCCGTATACTTCACTCTTACCATCCCAATAAGTGACTTTAACTGGGAACGGGAAGGATTTACTGAGCATCATCTTGTAAAAAGTTTTTTCTAACAATTAAGTTCCCTCCATAAATAAACCTTAGGGTTATTTTAACACTAAATAAAAAGAAACTCATGATTGACATGAGTTTCTTAGTATGGCTTACCAAATCGTTACGCGTTTATCCGGATCAAGCCACATTCCATCAGTTTTCTTAACATCGAAAGCTTCATAAAATTCATCCTGACATTGTGAAGGAATATTCACTCTGGTAGGTTGCGGTGCATGAACGTCGGTCGCAATTTCGGTCTTGATTGCTTCAGGACGCTGCTTTTGTGCCCAAGAACGAGCGTAATTCTCAAATAGTTCCTTCATGTTGCCGCCTTCTGCCTTATTAGCTTGGATTGCGCAAGTAAGGCCACCTAAATCAGCAATATTTTCTGAAACGATTTGCTTTCCGTTTAGCTTAGCAGGGCCATATTGCAAGCCGTCATAAATGTCAATTGCTGCCTGAGTCCGTTTATTGAATTCCCTGAAATCTGCGTCAGTCCACCAATTCTTCATATTGCCGAACTCATCGAATTTTGCCCCATTGTTGTCAAAAGCATGAGAAATTTCATGAGCAATCGTTGCACCGATCCCACCATAATTTTGACTACGGGACTGGTGCAAGTCATAAAACGGCTTCTGCAAAATTGCGGCTGGGAATGTAATATCGTTTCTCTGTGGGTCGTAACAAGCGTTGTTCAAGTTACCTGGCATTAGCCATACGGAACGATCAACCGGTTCAGTTAATTTGCTTAAACTGTACTTTTCAAGCGTTTTTCCCATTGCCTTTTCATTTTCATAAAGGCTCTTTTGGGGATCAACTTGCAGCAAATCATAAATTTTTTCAATCTTATCCGGATAGCCAATCTTAAAAACCAATGCACGAAGCTTGACGATAGCTTTCTTCTTAGTTTCATCAGACAGCCAATCGTTATCTTGAATTCGCTCTTCATAAACTTTGATCATCCGGTGAATCATATCGGTAACATCAGCCTTGGCTTTTTCACCAAAATACTTCTTGCCGTAGTAAATACCGATAACTTCATCGAAGCTTCCATTAGCCGTGTAATAAGCATGACGATCTTGCGGTGTCAATTCTCCTTGTCCACTCAAGGCTTGACTAAACGGAAATGCCGCTTCACGAAATTCTTGTGAAAGTGAACCAGCCGCACCATTGATAAACTTGGTGATCATCCAGCCTTTAATCTCTTCAAAATTATCAGCATTGATCAATTCTTCTACATGATCTAAAAATCTTGGCTCTAAAACAATTACACGATCTGGCAGCTGAGGGATAAGTTCTTCCAAAAATCCCTTCATATCAAATGATTTTAACTTAGCCAAAAAGTCGGACATTGAATATGGATTATATGCAGCTGGATAATCCGCCCACTCTTCAGTAGATTTAACAACTTTGGCAAGTTTAGCATCGAATTTTGAAGCCTGATCGACATAATTTTCAGCTTTTTCCTCATCAACTCCGGCCATTGTCAACAGTTTGATGGTTTGCTTCTTCAAAATTTCCAAAAGCTTTTTGGCATCATCTTGTTGATAGCTTGTTGTGTCTGGTAAAAAAGTGCCTGGACCACCAAATTCCAAAACATGAACCTTGGTGTTTTTCATATCGGCTTCCACGTCAAAGCCAAATGGCAATCCAGCAAATTCGTCAATTTTGACTGCTTCTTTGTTAAACTCAGCAAAATCTTTAAGTGCAATTAGTTTGTTTAAATCAGTCTTAATTGGTTCTGCCCCGTCTTGATCGCGTTTCTTAAAGTTCTTGGCAATCTGATACAGCTTAATTGCTTTGTCAAAATACTTAACGTCTGGCATTTTTTCTTTTCCAGAGGCAATTTGATCAAAATCATGCATCAATTTCTTTTCGATCTTCATATCGATATCAGTGTTAACACCAATTTCAGTTCGGTCGGCTGGAATCTTGGCATCTTTTTGCCACTTAGAATTTACCGCCAAATATAGATTGTCTTGCGGACGAGCTGAAATGTCGGGCTTAGTCAAATCACCGACACCGCCACGTATTTTTGCAATAGTTTTCATTCAAAACCTCCTATTTTTCCCTATGCGCACCATTTTGCAAATTGTACAAATTGTAGTAGTAGCCCTTTTTGGCTAACAGTTCTTCATGCGTACCTTTTTCAATGATACGACCTTTATCCAAAACAATAATTTGATCGGCATCTGCAATCGTCGACAAACGGTGAGCAATAGCCAAAGTAGTTCTGCCTTTACGCAGACGCTTAAGTCCTTCCTGAATCATTGTTTCCGTTTCAGTATCAACGTTAGCTGTCGCTTCGTCTAAAACCAAAACCTTTGGATCGGTGACCAAAGTACGAGCAAATGAAATCAGTTGCCGCTCGCCTTGACTTAATTCAGAGCCGCCTTCAATAACCTTAGCATGATACTTGCCCGGCATTTTTTCAATAAAACGGTCGGCTTGAACAGCCTTAGCAGCCTCTTTGATTTGTTCATCTGTGATCTTTTGATTGTACAAGCGAATATTAGAATTGATATCGCCATAGAACATAAATGGTTCTTGCAAAACAAGTCCAAGCTTTTTGCGCAGCTCTTCTTTAGGATATTTTTTAATATCCACGCCGTCGATTAAAATTTGTCCCTTATAAAATTCATAAAAGCGCATCATAACATTGATGATGGAACTTTTGCCTGAACCCGTATGACCGACGATTCCAAGCGTTTCTCCGGGATTGACGGTAAAGGTAATATCATGCAAAATCTCGTTTTTGCCATCATAAGAGAATGAAACGTGCTTGAATTCAATTTTTCCTTTTGCAATTGTTAAACCTTCCTGAGTCTGCTGCTGTGGTTCATATTGCGTATCATCAAGGATTCTGAAAATTCTTTTACCCGCAACAATCCCATCCTGGAACAGCGTCATTTGATCCATCATGGTTGAAATAGGGTTAAAGAATTGTGAAATATATTGTGAAAAAGCGTAAACAACACCGGCTGGCACGAAGGTATCGTGAAGCGGAAAGCCAAAGTACATTAATGATACAGCCAAAGCTAATGAATAAAGCATAGAAGTCAGAGGTGACAAAAGCAGTGAATTCATCCGGATCATGTTGAAACGGGTATTCATCAAGCCGCCATTTTCATCCTCGAACTCATTTGTCATTCTTTTTTCTTGCTTAAACTGCTGAATCAAAGATACGCCTTCAAGCGATTCATTCAGGTTCGTGTTGATGCGGCTCAATCGTTCACGATAATTGCGGTAGAGTTTGGAACTTTGATAAGCATAAAGCCAAATAATCAACAGCAAAATCGGCAAGAACACCAACATTAGGAAGCCAGCGGTTTTATTAGTTAAAAACATGGCCACTAAAGCTGAAACAACTGAGAAGAAGGAAATCACGACGCTTGACAGCACCGTCAAGAAGTTGCTCAAAGTCATCGTATCATTGGTAACCCGCGAAACAATTGAGCCTGCTGGCGTTTGATCAAAGTAACGCATCCCCAAACTATGAAGCTTGCGATAAAGTACCTTCCGAATTTGTTCCAGCGACTTTTCAGAACCTAAAGAAAAACAAAATTCATAAGCAAACTGCAAAAACGCTTTTAATAATGAACCTAAAGCATACAAGAATCCCGCAAATAAAATAATTTGCACGGTTTCAGTTTGTTTTAACAAAAAGTGATCCAAAAAGTATTGCAGACCAAATGGTAACGCCATATTGATGACACTAACCAAAAACGCACCGATAACAGCTACCAGCATTTCCCGTTTGAAAATCATAACGAATTTCATTAAACGTTTAAAAATAACGATCTGTTCTTTGACTGGGATGGCTTCTGACCAGACTGATTTGAACTCATCTTCATTATTCATGCTTTTCAACCACTTTTTCTTCTAATTCCTGTCTGCGCCACATCTCAGCATACCAGCCGTTATTAGCCAACAACTGGTCATGGGTTCCGCGTTCAACAATCTTTCCATCTTTTAAGACCAAAATCAGATCCGCGTTCATGACTGAAGTCAAACGGTGAGCTGCAATTAAAGTTGTCTTGCCGTTACGCTCCTTGCGCAATGCATGCAAAATCTCTGTTTCAGTTTTGGCATCAACCGCTGACAAGGCGTCATCCATGATCAAAATCTGGCTCTGTTTTAAAAGTGCCCGCGCGATCGACATTCTCTGTTTTTGTCCACCAGAGAGCGACACGCCGTTTTCACCAACTAAAGTGTTGTAAGAACGCGGCATTTGCAAAATGTCGTTATGCAGGTCGCTCTTTTTTGCTGCTTCAATAATTTGATTGTCTTCGGCATTCTTTTCTGCAAAAGCAATATTGTTTTGAATACTGGTAGAAAAGAGATAGTTATTTTGCGGTACGTAAGAAATCTGTCTGAGCAGAACGTTGAGCGGAATCTCACGAATATCGTGACCATTAAGCGTAATTTTGCCATCATAATTATCGAATTCACGCAACAGCAATTGAATAATCGTCGTCTTGCCGGAACCAACGCGGCCAACCAGTCCCAAAGTTTGACCGGTTTTCAGCGTAAACTTGATATTATGTAAAACTTCGACATCTTTTTCATCAGGATAAGCAAAAGATTTAACGTCATATTGCAAATCACCATGGATATCTTCTGCCGTCAATGAATCATCGGCCTTTTGGTCGGTAATGAGCGGCTTTTCTTTTAGCAATTTTTCAACACGATCATAGCTTGCGCTTCCCCGTTCAAGAATGTTGAACAAGTAGCCGATCGCAAACATCGGCCAGACCATATTGCTGATGTAGGCAATAAATGAAACTAGTTGCCCTACTGACAAAATTTTGTTTTTAACAAGCAACCCGCCATAAATGATCGTGATTGTATATGTTAAACCGATAATTATCGTACCTAATGGATCAAACAGCGAATCCCAAATAAAGACTCTGCGATTGATTTTAATAGTTTGATCGACCATTTTATCAAAAGCAGCCGTATCCTCTTTACCTTGATTGAACGTTTTCAAAACCTTAATCCCGGTGACTGACTCCTGAGTTTTATTATTTAATTTTGAAAAGGCAGCCTGAGACTGATCGAAAGCCGCATGCAAATGCTGACCTAATTTTTGCGCACCCCAGGCCAAGAACGGCAGTGGCAGCATAGCTACAATCGTCAAACGAAAGTCAACGAAAATAATCATGGCAATCATCGTCGACAAGCCCATCATCAGTGAATCGACCAAAGTCAAAACGCCATCGCCGGCAACGTTTTGGATCGCAGATACGTCGTTGGTCGCGTGGGCCATCAAATCACCAATTCGGTGACGCTGGTAAAATGTTCTGTCCATGATCATAAAATGGCGAAACAGTCTTGAGCGCATTTGCCGTTCCAGTTCTGCGGCACCACCCCAAATTTGCTTGCGCCAGAAATACCGCAGCAAGTACAAGACAACGGCCCCGGCCAAAACTGCTAAAACCAGGACGCCATATTGTTTCCAAGTAATATGACCTTTATCCAGCTGATCGGCCATCAAACCTAAAACTCTTGGCGGAACCAAGTTGGCAAAAGAAGTCA
The DNA here is from genome assembly GCF_000178475.1 of Lactobacillus amylolyticus DSM 11664. Lineage (GTDB taxonomy): Bacteria > Bacillota > Bacilli > Lactobacillales > Lactobacillaceae > Lactobacillus > Lactobacillus amylolyticus. The sequence goes on from NZ_ADNY01000013.1 coordinate 14,242, forward strand.
AGGCTAGAAAAATGATCCCTAAAATGTATCGTTTCTTCTCCTTTTTGAAGAACCAGCCCAATTTCTTAAAAACTCCCATTATTTCACCCTTTCTTAAACAAAAAGAAAAAGACAAAGGTAATCCTTCGTCCTTTGTAAACTTATTCTATAAAGATATATATTATTTACGTTGTTGATGCTTCATCATACTCATCACTTTTTTAACCTTTTTAGTAGAAGGCTTTTGTCCCATTTGTGACATCATTGCAACGATCATATCTTCATTGATTGGAGGATTATCTTGGAAATACTTCTTCATATAAGTTCTAGCACCGTAAAAACCACCAATTAATCCGATACCAAGAGCAACAATAATTAAAACAATTGCTAAACCTAAATTCATAATTTAAAAACCCTCCAATTAACTAACAGAATATATCTTACAAAAAAATAAGACTTTTTTAAAGCCTAATTTAATCTTTTCTCAAGCCCTTTTTTCTTTGGGCACGTTTTGCACGTTCAGAAGTTACTTCATTACCATCTTTATCTATAATAACCGTATCTTCCAATTGTTGTTTGAAACCAGCTCTAAAATTGGCTAAAAACTTTTTGTGAAGTTCTTTTCTTTCAGCTTCTTCTTCAGGTGTCAGACCTTCATTTTCTTTCTTGTGATAAAGCTCGTTGATTCGGTCTGTTACCTTTTTAATTTCATCTTTGTCCATGATTTAACACCTCTATATATAATGATAGTTTACCGTATTTGTGCAGATAAAAAAAGTAATAAATTTAAGAACATTCGTTTGTATATCGTTTTGTTTTTTGCTAAACTAATACTTAAAGAATATTAGACACAAATGGGGTTACATTATGACTAACAACCACGAATCAAAACAACTCGAAATTTTGCAATACATCTACGATACCGTTGAGGATCGCGGTTTTCCGCCAACTGTTCGTGAAATCTGCTCAGCAGTTAATTTATCTTCAACTTCAACGGTTCACGGCCATTTATCACGGCTTGAACGCAAAGGACTTTTAATTAAAGATGCAACTAAGCCCCGTGCAATCGAAATTACGAAAAAAGGACGCGAAGAACTAGGCATTAAGCCTAAAGAAATACCGGTTGTCGGTGTTGTTACTGCAGGGCAGCCAATTTTAGCAGTTGAAGATATTGATGATTATTTCCCACTTCCACCTGATTTAAAGGCAGACGCCGGCGATCTGTTCATGCTTAAGGTTCATGGTGAGAGTATGATCAACGCGGGAATTTTAAATGGTGATAATGTAATTGTCAGAAAGCAATCTTCTGCTTCTAATGGTGAAATTGTAGTCGCCATGACAGAAGATAACGAAGCAACGGTTAAGCGCTTTTACAAAGAAAAAGGCCATTACCGTTTGCAACCGGAAAATGATACAATGGCACCGATTATCTTATCTAAGGTCAGCATTTTAGGCAAGGTTGTTGGCCTTTACCGTAGCAATATTGATTAAATAAAGCAAGAGACTAGGAAGTTAGTTCCTAGTCTTTTTTATGCCAACATTTTGGTAAGTCTTTCTTCAAATTTTGGCAGCCATTTTAGTTGATAACCTGCCCGCGTAGGGTGAATCGGATCAGCCTTATAAAGCGCATCTTGTTTTTGAAAAGCAGGATCATGATACAAATCTAACAGTTCAAAATGATATTTCTTCTGCAGAGTTAAAGCACGATCGACCATTTTTTGATAAAGCGGATTATCAAAGGGAGGATTGGTATAAAGCAGTAACGGACAATGCCATTTTTTCTGTGCATTAGCAATGATAAATTCTAGTGCGCCAGTAATAGTCTTAGTATCAAAATTCTCATTCTCGACAATTTGTCCTAAAGGCTTATCCTTTGTCGCATCATTGGTCGACAATTGCAAAACGAACGCGTCTGGTCTATTAGCCGCTAAGAAGTTAGCGTAGAAGCGATTAATATATGAATCTGGATCATAATCGCTGCTGTTAGGATCTGTATTGCCACATAAAGTCGTACCATTTTCGGCATCTTTCACTGCCTGAATCCCATCCCTTTTCCAAAGATAATCAACAAATGATTCTCCTAATGCTCCATAGCCTAACGTCACAGATGAACCCAAAAACAGAACTTGTTTATCAAAAAGAGGTCCTTTAATGGTCTTCACATTGTTAACGCTGTATTTGCGGCTGTTGCCAGGCAGAGCAGCCAACTCGATATATTTGCGCTGACTCAAGGGATGCTTTTCAATGCTCTCTCTTAATTCCCAGACAGCAGGAGTAGATAAATCATTGTTTTGCTTAATCGAAATTAAAAAGGTTTCGTTGCTCATTTAATCTCCTTTCCTTAAAAACGGCATAACTGCCAGCCAGTCTCTAGCTATTTGCTCAGTCAACTTACGATTATAAAAAACACTGCGGAAAAATTGTATACCGCTTTTTTGACCAAACATAAGCATCTTTAGCATCATTTAGCTGCAATATCGGCGTATTTTTTATTATTTTGCCATGTTCTTCAGAGATCCTATGACCAGGGCCAAGCAGGCGCTCTAAAGCTGTATTGCCTACCGCTACAATCAAAGTTGGTTCAATTTCTTTGATCTCATAGTCTGAAAAAGGAGCATGAGCCAAAACTTCTTTTTTAGTAGGTTTGCGGTTGGGATATTTCACTACTTCCTTGTTTTCTCGTTTGCTAAAAACTTTTTTAACCGCATAAGGGCGGCTTCGAACGGCACTCGTAATATAAACATCCTCGCGCTTTAATCCGATTGAGGCAATAGATTTCATCAATTCCTTGCGGGAATCCCCATGAAACGGAATTTGTGAAGCGAGTTCTTCATGGCCTGGTGCTTCACCTACAATCATCAAAGCCGGATGTTTAGAACCTGCACCCGCATTAAGTCCTTCTAGTCGCAGGTCTTTTGAACGCTACTTAACCAGCTGTTTTAAACTTTCAGGATAATTCATCTTTCAGATAAGAGACAGCCTTTCTCAAAACGCCCATTTTGCCATGCTCAACCAGATATTTTTCTGCATCTGTTAAATTGACCCACAGGTAATTTTTAATTTCTTCTGTTTGAATTTTGACCGTTTGATCTTGCAAGTATTTTGCTAAATAGAAGGTAACCTCTTTCCAATGCTTATTGAACATTTGGTATTGAATTTTTTGCACAAAATTAAAATCAAACTTTGGCTTCAAATTAACTTCTTCATGAACTTCGCGTTTTGCTGCTTGCTTCGGCGTTTCATCGCCTTCCAAATGTCCTTTAGGAAAGCCCCAATTATCATTTTTAATACTTTGAACAATTAAAAATTGCAATTCGCCCTCATGCTTGCGGTAAATTACCGCTCCAGCAGAATGTTCCTTCAGCATTGATTATCAGTACTCCTTGTTTAATATGAACTCATTATAAAACAAAAGTGATTCCAGCATGCGTCAGAACCACTTAATAATTTCATTTATTTTTTAGATAAGAAATTGCTTCAACCAATATTTCGTATAAATGACGTTCAGCAGGTAAATATTTTTTTGATTCAGATAAGCTTACCCACTTTGAATTGAGAATCTCTTCTTTTTGATCAACTACTTTTTGTGCGGAAACAAACTCACTCAGAAAGAAGCCAACTTTTTTAATCGTATTTTCTTCGGTTTCATATTCGATTTCATGTCGAAAATCAAAATCAAACTTCGGATGCAAGCCAACTTCTTCAGCAACTTCACGTTTTGCCGCATCTTCTTCTGTTTCCCCAGGTTCCAAATGGCCCTTAGGAAATCCCCAAGTATGATGCAAGACGCTTTCAACGATTAAAAACTTTGGTTCTTGCTCTTCCAGGCGGTATATAACGCTGCCAGCTGAGTGCTCATGAATCATAAATTATTCCCCCTCATTGCGATGGGCCTATTATACCAATAAATATAAAAAAATCACTATCTTGCAAAGCAAAATAGTGATTATCGCGTTGTCAACTAGTCTACCTCTACCTAGTTTGACACGATCAAAAACAAGATCTAAAAGATCTCATTTTTCTTTTTAGTAATTTTAATATATCAATTGATTGCCTTGGTGTCAAACAATTTTCGAAATAAAAAAGCAGTTCCAATTGGAACTGCTTCTTTGATTGTAATTAACGACGAGCTTCAGCAATTCTTGCTGCCTTACCTTTACGGTCACGTAAGTAGTAAAGCTTAGCACGACGTACACGACCATGACGAACAACTTCGAGTTTTGCAACACGTGGGTCGTTCACTGGGAAGGTACGTTCAACACCAACACCTGAAGCAATCTTACGAACAGTGTAAGTTGCACCGATGCCAGTACCCTTCTTCTTAATTACAACACCTTCAAATAACTGAATACGTTCGTGAGTACCTTCAACAACACGTACGTGAACACGAACAGTGTCACCTGCACGGAATTCAGGAATATCGTCACGAATTTGTTCTTTAGTTAATTCTGCAATTAATGGATCCATAATATATTTTCTCCTTCTTCGGCATTCATATCACGCCTCGCGCCCAGCGGAATACCCATAACTTATTTAGTGACATTTGTCACGATCATTAGTTTAACAGATTAGGCCAGCTTAATCAAGTTCCGCCTTAATTTGAGCAAGCATTTTCTTTTCTTCGCTTGTAAATTTTCTTCCTTCAAGCATGTCAGGCCGATGAAGATATGTCGCCTTTAAAGCTTGATAATGACGCCACTCATCAATTTTTTGATGATTTCCGCTCATTAATACATCTGGCACCTTTTGCCCCTCATAATCAGCGGGACGCGTATACTGCGGATACTCTAACAAGCCATGAGAAAAACTCTCCTCAACCGGAGAAGCAGCATTGCCCAAAATTCCGGGAATAAGACGCACGGTGGCATCAATCATGCTCATCGTCGGCAATTCGCCACCAGTTAAAACATAGTCACCAATTGAGACTGTCTCATCAGCTAAATCATACACTCTTTGATCAAAGCCTTCATAGTGCCCGCAAATAAAGGTTAATTCATCTTCTTTGGCCCATTCTTGGGCCATTTTTTCATTAAAAGTTTTCCCTTGCGGCGCCGTGATAATAATTTTACCCGTCGAAGACAAAGAATTGAGTGCCTTTTTAATTGGCATGATTTGTAAAACCATCCCTGCTCCACCGCCATATGGCGTATCGTCTACATGGTGGTGAACGTCAGTCGTAAAATCGCGAAAGTTAACTAAATTTAGGTTCCACTTTTTGTCCTCTAATCCTCTGCCCAGCATTGAAGTTTGCAAAGGAGTAAACATATCAGGAAACAGCGTTAATACATTAATCTTCATCGTGTAAACCTTCCATCAGCTCTACATAAACCTTCTTTTGGTCAACATCTACCTTTTTCACAACGTCTTTAATATAAGGAATCCAGTATTCGTTGCCACTATCTTCCTGTACCAGCCAAACATCGTTAGCCCCAGGTGATTGAATATCTACGATCTTGCCTAAGAATTCGCCGTTTTGATTATCAATCACATCGCAATTTAAAATATCGCGGTAATAATAGACTCCTTCAGGAAGTTCCTGCTGATTTTCTTCACTAACAACCAGTATTTTTCCGCGTAATCTTTCCGCCTGATCAATGTCAGTTATTTCATTAAATTTTACCAGCCAAAATTGTTTGAATGGACGACCACTTTTCACGGTCAATTCCCGCTCATGATCATCCTTTAGGGCTAATTTTGAGCCCGAACTAAAACGTTGCTCAGGAAAATCTGTAATTAGTGCTACTTTGACTTCACCATCTAAGCCATGAGTCGTTAAAATTTTTGCTACGTTATAAAATTGCATACTTTTTCTCCAAAAACCAAGTATAAAAAAAGTTTGAAGCACGCAGCTCCAAACTTTCTTTTAAGTAATTATTTAATTACTTGTTGTACTTTGCATCGTGCAACTTTTGCATAAGACCTGCACCTGAAAGAAGTGATCTTACAGTATCTGAAGGTTGAGCACCTTTTTGAAGCCAAGCAAAAATCTTGTCTTCGTCAAGCTTCAATTCCTTTGGAGTTGAAACTGGGTTGTAGTAACCTACTTCTTCGATGAAACGACCATCACGTGGCATACGTGAGTCGGCAACAACGATTCTGTAAAATGGCTTTCTCTTGGCACCCATGCGGTGCATACGAATTTTAACTGACATAAATTAATTTCCTCCTAAAACTTAACGATTAATAATATACCATTAAAAAGAAGTGGTGTAAAGGGTTTTTACTTAACAGTTAATTTTTTAAGAATGAAATCTCTTCATCTTCTTCATCCGCTTGCGTTTGTTCTTCTTAAAGCTCTTATTCATCTTTCTCATAGCCATCTTGGCCATCGGTGAATTCATGCCTGGCAAGTTGCTTAAGCCCTTCATGTTGCCTTTAGTAATCTTAGACATCATGTCCCGTGCTTGTTTAAATTGTTTGATCATTCGGTTGACTTCAACTACTGGTCGACCTGATCCGGCAGCAATTCTGCGGCGACGACTTGGATTTAAAATGTCTGGGTCTTCCCGTTCCTCTTCTGTCATTGAATAAACAATTGCTTTGGTATGGGCAATTTGCTTATCATCAATGCTTAAATTCTTTAGTTGCGGATTGTTGGCCATACCCGGAATCATCTTCATGATTTGGTCAAGAGGTCCCATTTTTTGCACCTGTTCCAGTTGATCAATGAAGTCATTAAAGTCGAAGGTGTTTTCCTTCATCTTCATGGCTACTTTTTCGGCCTCTTTTTGGTCATAATCCTGCTGTGCTTTTTCAATCAGCGTCAGCATATCGCCCATGCCCAAAATTCTTGAAGCCATCCGGTCCGGGTGGAAGTCTTCCAAATCAGTTAACTTTTCACCTTGTCCAGTGTAAATAATTGGCTTGCCTGTTACGGCACGAATTGAAAGTGCAGCACCACCACGGGTATCACCATCAAGTTTAGTCAAGATAACGCCGGTCACATCAAGACGTTCATCGAAGCCTTTAGCAACATCAGTTGCGGCCTGACCGGTCATTGCATCTACAACCAGCAAAATATTGTCAGGCTGTGCGACTTTCTTAATTCGTTCAAGCTCTTCCATTAATGGCTCATCAATTTCAAGACGACCGGCCGTATCGATGATGACATAGTCGTTCTTGTTTTTATCAGCCTCTGCCAAACCATCTTGAACAATCTTAGCGACATCTTTTTCATCAGCCTCGCTATATACTGGCACCTTCAATTGGTCACCGATTTGCTTCAACTGGTCGACTGCGGCTGGACGATAAATATCGCCAGCAATTAACAATGGACGTGCCTTTTCTGTTTTTTGCAAATGATAGGCTAACTTGCCGACGGTAGTAGTCTTACCAGTACCTTGCAGGCCAACCATCATAATAATTGTTGGGATATGCTTTGACTTATTGAGGCCAACAGCTGTTTCCCCCATCATTTTGGTTAATTCTTCATTAACGATTTTGATTACTTGTTGGCCAGGGTTAAGACTTTCTTGAACTTCTTTGCCAAGGGCTTCTTTCTTAATTTTCTTGATAAAGTCTTTGACAACTTTGAAGTTTACATCGGCTTCAAGCAAAGCAAGTCGAATTTCACGGCTGGCTTTGTTAATGTCTTCTTCTGAAATTTTGCCTTTGCCCGTCAGGTTCTTTAATGCTTTTTGAATTCTTTCGCTTAAATTTTCAAAAGCCATTGGGTTATTCTCCCCTCATTTGATTTAATAATTTAGTTAATTCTTTCTTAGCGGTCGAATTATGATCATTATCGATTGCAAATAAAGCATCAGCAATGACGTCTTCAATTTGATTGTAGTCTTTTTGCATATGAAGTTTTGCCTCATAATTTTCAAGAGCTTTGCTTGAGCGACGCAAATTATCATATACAGCTTGTCTTGAAACACCGTGATTATCTGCAATTTCACCTAGAGATAGGTCATTATAGTAATAATCTTCAAAATAACTTTGCTGCCCGGCTGTTAATAACGAGCCGTAATAGGCATATAAATCGCCTAATTTTTCATTCTTTGTGAGTTCATCCATATAATTCACCGTCTAATAGTATAGCAAAAAAGCAGCCCTTTTAGAATTAAAAGAGAACCGGTTAAATCCGGTTCTCTTTATAGATAAAAGCAATTAATGCTTATAAGTTTTCATCCATGTGGAAAGTAAGCTTAGACATGTTGATTGATTGAATCATCATTTGACCCCAAAGCTTTTCGCTGTCCTTCTTAGTGTGAGCAACAGTAGCTTGGTTAGCTTTAGTAAGGTATTCAGTCAATTCTTCACCAGACTTGCCTTCAGCACCCTTGATAATTTCTTCAACGCGACCTCTGTAGTAACGGTTAAGTTCAGTTAAGTAATCAGTGTCAAGTTGAACAAATTGTGGGTAATGACTTTCAACAAGTGCAGCCAATGACTTGTAGTACCACCATGCATCGTTCATGTTGTAATCCATAGAAGTGTTGTTGTATGAAGGATCAGTATCACTCATGTTGGCAAAGAATGGAACAAATGGAGTGAATGTTGGTCCACCAATACATAACCACATAATTGCGGCACGATCTTCTGGAACATCGCTTCTAATTTGCAAAATATGAGCGTTTTGAGTTCTGTTCAAACCAATTGGACGGTAACGGTGCTTTTCTTCATCAGTACCCTTGCCAAATGGATCATAAGGTGTGTCTTGGTAGTGTGAACCAAGTGCGAATTGAATATCTTCACGAGTAATCTTCTTTTCTGCCTTACGGATAAATGGCAGATCTGGATCTTGCGGATCTTGTTCAATTGATGGGTTGAACAATTTTTGAATGTACCATTGACGGCTGGTGTTGTAGTGACGGTCTTGTTCAGTATATGTACCGAAGATATGGCGGAAATTCCAACCTTCATGATCAACATTTAAATGATGCTCTTCAACAAATTCTTGAATGCCTTCACTCCACATGAAATTGTCTGGATCGTCGAAGTTAACTTGTTCAATTGCAACTCTGTTGCCAGTAGCAGCATAGCAGTCATCAGGAATTCTTTGAGCTACCCAGTGGTGACCAGTAACAATTTCCATGTACCAGATTTCATCTTTATCACTGAATAAAACAGAGTTGCCGGCAGGTGAGCCATATTTTGCAATTAAGCTGCCTAAATATTTAACACCATCTCTAGCTGAATGAATGTATGGCAATACTGAAGTTTGCATACAATCTTCATCCAAACCATCCTTAACAAGTGGATCAAATGCTAAAGTTCTTTCATTGCCATAAGTTGATTCAGTACATGACATACATACGTTTTCTTGGTTAATACCAGATTCATCGTAATAGCCACGGTGCTTGTAATCAACGTTGGGTACAGCTGGCACACGTTGAGCATCTTCTGGCAAATCCATTTCAAATTTATTAAGCCATGACTTAATGTGACGGCCCTTTTCTCCATGAGCTGCAGGTTCAATGATAAATTTTTGTGGCGTAATTGGTCTAAAAGTATCATCGTTACGAGCAATCATGGTAGTGCAATCAACAGAGGCTTTTTTACCAACAAGAATGGTAGTACATGCACTAGGTTCTCTCATAATCAATTCTCCTTAATATAATAGTTTATTCTTTAACTTTAACACTATACAAGGCCATGGAAAAGACCAATTGCATAATTAGCCGCATCAAAATCAGCTAAATCTTCTGGCTTTTCACCCAAGCCTACTAACTTAACCGGCAGCTTCATTTCGTTTCTGATTGCCAAAACGACACCGCCTTTTGATGAACCATCTAGTTTAGTCAAAACAAGGCCTGTAAGCTTGGTTGTTTTATCAAAATCCTTTGCTTGAAGCAATGCATTTTGTCCCGTTGAGCCATCTAAGACAAGCAAAGTTTCAGTAGGTTGTTCTGGAGCCAGTTTCTTAATCGTTCGTTGAATCTTTTCTAGCTCGCTCATCAAGTTTTTCTTGTTTTGCAAACGACCAGCAGTATCAACCAACAAATAATCTGCTTGCCCATCGATTGCCTGCTTAGTTGCATCGTAGACTACAGAGGCCGGATCAGCTTTTTCTGCACCAGTCACTACTGGCACATCAACGCGTCTGCCCCATTCTTCGAGCTGTTCAACTGCACCAGCTCTAAAAGTATCAGCAGCAGCCAAAATAACCTTCTTGCCTTGATCCTTGAATCTTTTAGCCAATTTACCGATCGTTGTAGTTTTACCAGCACCGTTTACGCCCACAAATAGATAAATATTTGGCTTATGATCTGGATTATAGTTGAGCTTTTCATCATCAGCATTGCCGTTTTGATCATAAAGTTCTACTAATTTTTGAACAATAACCTCTTTCAGCTGGTCACGCGTCTTTGCCTTTTGCAGCTTGGCCTCATCACGCAATTCATCAGTCAGTTCTTCAGCTGTCTCGTAGCCAACATCTGATTCGATGAGCAGGTCTTCCAAATCATCGAAGAAATCTTCATCAACCGTTCTAAATTTTGCAAAAAAGGCATTCAGTTTTGCGCCAAAACCTTGATTGGTCTTCGCTAACCCTTTTTCATACAATTCCTGCTGCGTCTTTTCCGGTTCATCGTTTTCTTCCTCAACTTCTGGTTCAGTCTCAGACTCAGCTTGTTTCGGTTCAGTTGCAGCTTCTTCTTGTTCTAGTTCTTTTGGATGCTCAAATTTTTCTTCAGCTTCTTCAACTGACTTTACTTCAGGGTTAGTATCAGAAGGTTCAGTTGCTTGTTCGGCTTCTTGAGTTTCATCCTTTTTTTCTGGTTTTTGCTCTTGCTTTTCTCCTTCATCCTCTTTTTTGCCAAAAAGAGATTTCTTTATCTTATCAAATAAGCCCACTATTCTTTCACCTCATCTTTGATATCTTTTAATGATACAGAAACGACTTTGGAAACGCCAAGTTCTTGCATCACTACTCCGAATAATTGATCTGCCTGCTGCATTGTACCACGACGGTGGGTGATGACAATAAACTGCGTATGCATATCATATTTTTGCAAAAATTGAGCAAAACGAGCGACATTGGCATCGTCTAAAGCAGCTTCAACTTCATCCAGGACACAGAACGGTACTGGATTTACCTGCAGCATGGAAAAGAGCAAGGTAATAGCCGTCAATGCCCGTTCACCACCAGAAAGCAGACTTAAGCGTTGCAGCTTTTTACCAGGTGGCTGAGCAATAATTTCAATACCTGTTTCAAGCAAATTATCAGGTTCAGTTAATACTAAGCGTGCATTTCCTCCACCAAAGACAATTGGGAAAATCTTGGTAAAACTCGTTGAAATCTTGTTGAAGGTATCATTGAATCGTGATTGAACTTCTTGATCCAGTTCTGTCATTGATTGTTCCAAATCTGAACGAGCTGACAATAGGTCCTCTTGCTGTTCATTCAAAAAATCATACCGCTTCTTAACGTTCTCATATTCTTCGATCGAATCCAAATTAACCGGTCCAATATCGTCAAGCGCCATTTGGTGCAATTTAACATCATGCTTAAGTTGCGCACGGTTTTGCTCAGTATTTTCACCTTTTGCCTGAGCAATTGCCGCCTCATAAGTCAGTGAGTATTCTTCATTCAACGTGTCCAATTTTTGATTCATCAAAGAATTCAGCTTAGCAATTTTGACAGAAAAATCTTTTTGTTCAGTTGCCGCATCTTTACGCAAATCATAGTTTCGACTAGCCACTTGATCAAGCTGGTCAATCTGAGCATCAAATTGATCCAATTTGGCAGCCAAGTCGTTTAATTCCGCCTGCAAGTGATCACGTTTAGCAGCAATTTCTTCTTGTTCTTTTTGAAGCTGAGTTTTCTTTTGACTAGAAAGCTTTCGATTTTCAATTAGTGAATGCAATTTTTCGCTAATCGACGTTAACTGCTCTTGCTTTTGTTTTAAATCGAGGCTCTTTTCTTTATACTGACTTTGCAAATTTTCCAATTTATTTGAATAAACCGCAATTTGTGGATCCAGTTGACTTAACTGACTTTGAACTTTTTCATTTAATGCCGTAAAGTTTTTGATTCGATCCTGAATTTCGGCCATTTTTGCTTTTTCATCTTTGGCCTCTTTTGCTAAATCAGCCTGCTTCTGTTTAGCGATTGCGATTTTATCTTTAATTTCTTTAATTCGTGCATCCCGTTCGCGCACTCTTGAAACAAAAAGCTCATTAGCATCATTTAAACGTTTAACTTCTTTTTCCTGATTTTGAAAACTTAAAGCGACTTCGTTTAACTCTTGGTTTATCTGTTGGTATTCACTCTGAATCGTCTTCAATTCATCATTAGTTTGCTCTGTTTGTTCTAGCAATTTATTTAAATCTGCCTGATCAGAGTCAAAATTTTTCTGCAACTGCTGCAATTTCTTAGTTAAAGCATTAATCTCGGCAGTTGTCTGCAATGGTGAATTATTGCGCTGGTTTTTAACCCCACCTGTCATTGAACCACCTGGAGAAATAACATCCCCATCAAGAGTGACTACTCTATAACGTCCAATTCGATTGGAAATTGCTAATGCCGATTCGATCGTATCAACAATAATTACGCTGCCTAATAAGTAATTGATTGCCGGTGAAAGATCAACTTTACTATTACTAGTAACTAAATCGCTGGCAATCCCCTTAAAGCCAGAGAATGATTTTAGAGTTGTAACAGTGGAAGCAGGAATATGATACTGTCTTAAGCCATCCAAAGGAAGAAAGGTTGCCCGGCCAGCATGATTTTTCTTTAAAGTATTAATTGCATCTTTGGCCCGGCTGCGAGATTCAGTAACCAAGTCCTGGACTCCACCACCCAGAGCGGTGGTCATTGCTGCTTCAAGTTCTGTTGGAAACGAAATTAATTCTCCAATTGCACCCACTACGCCAGGATATTGGGACAAATGATTCAGCACATTACGCACGCCATAGTAATAGCCTTCATGCCGTTTTTGAATATTGCTTAAGGCTTCTTTGCGGGCATTTACTTTCTGCAGTTCATTGCGTTCACTAGCCACAATCTGTCGTAAAGCATCTTGCCGATTCTCTAAATCGTGAGCGTTAGTCGTTAGCTGCTCCAGACGATTCTTAGTCTGTTGGCGCTTTTTAGTCAGTTTTTGCCCTTCAATTCTTAAACGCTCAAGCTCATCTTGTGCCTTTTTCAATTGACCTTCGATGTTGTTATTATTGTAACTGCTGTCGTCATTGTCACGCTGAAGCTCGGTCTTTAAATAAACAAGTTGATTGTTAACTGAAGTTTGTTCTTGCAGCAGATCAATATAGTTATTACGCTGATCTTCCAGTTGCTTATTTAACTGATTAGGATCTTCTTTTAGTCTCTTAACTAATTGATCTCTTTGCTGCTGAAGTTTTTCCCGCTCAAGATGAATCTTTTTGGATTCTTGTCCTAAATTAGTCAAATCCATTTGTAAAGCAGCAATTGACTTTTTTAGATCTGCAATCTGATTTTGATATTCATTTTTAGTAGCTTCATTGAATTGCTTTGATTGCTCTGCAACCTGCAAATTAGTATTTAAATCAGACGCTTGTTGGGTAAAGTCGAGCAGCTTTTTTTGAATTTGATCGCGCTTATCTTGCAATTGCTTATATTCATTGCGCTTTTGCGTTACTGCTGCTTGAGATTCTTTTACTTCAGTATCAAGCTTGGTTAAAAGCACCTGATTCTTGTCGGCCGCCTGCTTGATTTTTTGCTTCTGCTGATTCAAATCTTGAACTTCAAAAGCAAGCAATGTCTTTAATTTTGAATCCAAGCCTGCCTTTTGAAACTTGTATTCTTTTGCAAGTGAGCTCTGTTCATGCAAAGGTTCAATTCTCTGTTCAAGTTCTTTTACCAAATCATTGATTCTAACCAAGTTTTGATTAGTCTTATCTAGCTGTGCATTAGCGATCTCTTTTTGCTTCTTAAAATGAAGCACGCCGGCAGCTTCTTCAAAAATATCTCGCCGATCTTCAGGACGCGAATTTAAGATTTGATCTACTCGTCCCTGAGAAATAATTGCCAAACTATTTTGTGAAATACCTGAATCCAGGAACAGTTCACGCACATCTTTTAAACGAACGCTTTGATTATTAATTAAATATTCGCTATCGCCAGAACGCAAAATCCTTCTTGTTACTGAAACTTTGTCGCTCTCAAAGTTTAACTGTCTATTCTTGTTGTCAAAAACAAGTGTTACTTCTGCACTGTTTAATGGTTTGCGAAACTCGCTTCCTGCAAAGATAACATCCTTCATGTTGTCCCCACGAAGTGTCTTTGCGCGAGATTCTCCCATCGCCCATCTAATTGCTTCAGTAATATTGCTCTTACCGGAACCGTTTGGACCTACAATTCCTGTAATTCCACTACCGAAATGAATAGTTGTTTTTTCTGCAAAGGATTTAAAACCATCAATAACTAATTCTGTTAATGGCACGCCCTCTACCTCCTATTCAAGTTCATCCAAAGCTTTTTTGGCAGCCTGCTGTTCAGCTGCCTTCTTATTATGTCCTTCACCTTGAGATTGAACATGATCATTGATTTTTAATTCAACAACAAAATGCGATGGCAATTGACTTTCACTCAAAGTAACGTATTCGATATTTACTGGACCATCTTTTTGCAATAATTCCTGCAAATCAGTCTTGTAGTCACGTGATGCATCGAATTCACCTTTATCGATTAAAGGATAAACCGTCAAATGAAGGAAATGCGTAACAGCCTTCATCCCTTGGTCAAGATAAAGTGCACCGTTGAAAGCCTCAAAGACATCTTCAAGCAAGGTTTTACGATGACGGGCTCCTGCCTTTTCTTCACCTTTGCCCAAGTTGATTTCATCTTGAAAACCACATTCGATCGCAAATTCTGAGAATCCTTCCGTTCGCACGATATTGGATCTCATTCTGGTTAATTCACCTTCATTTAAATTTGGATAATGACGGTAAAGATAATCTGAAACGGCTAATTCAAGAACCGCATCCCCTAAAAACTCTAGCTTTTCATAATCCCGAACGCCTTCTGGATGTTCATTAGCGTAAGAAGAATGGGTGAATGCTTCTTCTAATAACTTTTCATTGTGAAATTTAATACCATATTTTTCATTTAATTGTTTAAGAAATTTTGTGCTAACCATGATGTTTCTGCCCTTTCATACTAATTGATTATACCAGTTTTAAGAAGAGACAAAAATAGCCTGGATCAAAGTCCAGGCTATAAAAAAAGTATTTTGCAAAGTATTGCAAAATACTTTTTTAAAAACTTGCTTATTTAACGAAGGCAACATCGTTCCAGCCAAGAGTAGTACCATTCTTTTCTGAGTAACCAGTAAGTTTACTATTAACAGCAGTAATTGAGTAGGAGTTAGTAGTTGGTACAACGTAAGCTTCATTGAACATGTACTTTTGCCATTCGTACAATACCTTACGACGGTAGTTATCATTCATAGCTTTAGAGCTATCAATTTCGTTAATAAGTTGAGTATTACGCTTAGTTACGAAACGACTGTAGTTAAATGGAGCAGTCTCACCGTAGAGGTCAGCTTGAGATGGTTCAGCAGCTAATGACCAGCTACCTAAGAACATATCAACATCTGGGCTATCGTTTTCAATCTTGTCGTAGAATGAGTTAAATTCAATCAAACGACCAGTAGTAAGCTTTACATTCAAACCAATCTTCTTCCATTGTTGAATGTAGTTTTGAATGATAGCTTCTTGTTCTGAAGAACCACTCATAGCTGCTAAGTGAATAGTCAATGGCTTGCCGTTAGGTTGTACACGGTAAGTGCCCTTCTTCTTGTAACCAGCCTTGTTAAGAAGTTGGTTAGCTTTCTTCAAGTTGTAGTTGTAACCTTTTATACTGCTGTCGTAGTATTTACCAAATGATTTAGGAATCAAAGTATCAACTCTGAAGGTCAAGCCATCGGTGTACTTCTTTTCAACTTGGTCAATGTTCATTGCATAAGCAATAGCTTGACGCAAAGCCTTGTTATTCATCTTGGAGTTCTTGTTCATGACATTCTTGCCAGTCTTCTTGTCGTATTTACCAACCTTGAAGGCAAGGTAGTTGTATGACAAAGGAATAGTAGCAACAAAGTGGTAACCCTTGGTATTCTTAACTTGTGACCATTGAGTATTTGGAACATCGATGATATCAAACTTGTGTGATTTAATAGCTTGAGCAGCAGAGTCAGTTGAAATAACTGATTCGACAATCTTGCTGATGTGTGGCTTACCCTTCCAGTAGTACTTGTTTGGAACCCAAGTTACAGATTGACCACTAACAATCTTAGAAATCTTGTATGGGCCAAAGAACAAAGGACTCTTACGTACTTGATCTGAAGATTCAAGCTTGCTCATTGGAACATTCTTTAAGTAGTGATATGGAGCAGCTGACTTCCAGAAGTAACCGGAACCAATCATGTTCATACCTGGGTGCATTTGGTTAAAGTGAAGAATTACAGTATTACCATTTGCACCATTAGGCATTTCAATACCAGAAATAGTCTTAGCCTTGCCAGCACGGAAAGCTGCAATACCTTTAATGTCAGCAATTGAAGAAGTGTAACGAGCTGAACCACTCTTTGGTGAAGCCATGATTTCGTATGGATATTCAATATCCTTAGCTACAACATTCTTACCATCGGACCATTTAACACCCTTTTTAATTTTAATGGTGATAGTCTTAGCTTTATAGTTAAGCTTGAAAGTACATGCACCTTTATTATCGATGTTATAGTTCTTGTCTGAGTGGAACAAAGATTCATCACCGTACTGAGCAACTGTTGAGTCAATTGCATCATTTGATAAAGTGTCTTCAAAGATACCCTTAAATGGAGTATCAGTTTCAATAGCTACTTTTAATGTACCACCGTTCTTCTTTGGTTTAGTTGGTACAGCTTCTGGGAACTTTTCTTTAGCAGCATTTTGGTTACTTGCATTATTGCTCTTGTTGCCACAAGCAGATAATGCTAAAGCAGCACTGGCTACCAAACCGATTGAGCCTAAAAGTTTCATAATTTTCATTTGATATAACCTCCATATTTGGATCAAGTTGATAATTAAATAGTAGCATGGAATGAACGAAATGTTAAGCTAAAATTAAAATATTTTTTTATTTTTAATTAATTCTTAGGTTAGTTTTCTCTTTGACGAGCATCAGCAGCTTTACGTAAAGCAAGACCAACATAGTTAATACTCAATGAGATTACTAGCAAGAAGATAGCGGCTGGCAGCCAAAGCCATGGACGCGTAGTTACGTTAACTGGGTCGTTAGCATAACCAATCAGAGTACCAAGTGATGGTGTTGTTGTCGGCAAACCGTAACCGATGAAGGAAAGTCCGGTTTCAATACCAATGTTACCAGCAACCCCTAAAACAGCATCAATGATCACCATAGAACTAATATTGGGCAAGATTTCACGATACATAATTTTCCAATCGCTTGATCCCGATGTCTTGGAAGCCAAAACGTAATCTCTCTCTCTTTGAGCCAAGACAAAGCTTCTGTAATATCTAGCTTCTCCGGTCCAACCAAAGATTGAAATCATGGCTACTAAAGTAAAGGCGTTGTAGTTAGGAATAACACTAGCCAAAACAATTAAAATTGGGAATTGTGGCATGATCTGAATGAAATCAACAATTCTCATGACAATATTATCAATCACACCTCCATAATAACCTGACAGTAAACCGATAAACAAACCAACAATCAAAGAAATGATGGTAACTGATACACCAATCATGATTGAGTTACGACCACCCATGATAAGCAGTTTGAAAATATTACGTCCACCTTGGTCAGCACCGAAGATGTGACCATCAACGCCCCAGCTATCGTAAGAAGACATAATGTCAGTTGCAGTAATTTGACTCTTGTTTAAGAATAATGAACCAACAAAAGTGAACAACAAACAAGCAACAACAATAAAGAATGCGATTCTGGCAGAAGGAGTCCGCCAAATTTCCTGCCAAATGATCTTAAAACCAGATGGAGGAGTCTCTTTTTGAGCCTTTTTTTGCTTTTTATCTTTTAAAGATTTATTTTTAGCCATTTTTCTCCTCCTCTACTGAATTCTAATTCTAGGGTCAACAATACTCATGATGATATCGGACAACAAGTTACCAATCAAAGTTAAAATACCATAAATCAAAATTAAGGCAGTTAACGTCGTATAGTCACGTTGTTGGACTGAGTTCATAAACAGTTGTCCCATACCAGGATAACTGAAGATCGTTTCAATAATAACAGATCCACTCAGAAGTCCAGTAATGGTGTTACCAAAGAAGGCAGCGATCGGCAATAATGAGTTTCTTAAAATGTGCTTGTTGAAGACGACTTTTTCAGGAACACCTTTAGAACGGGCAGTTTTAACATAATCTTCAACTTTGTTGTCACTAATTCCGATCTTCAAATACTGAACAATACCAGTCGTTGAAATAATGGCAACCAAAACCGCTGGTAAAATCATGTGATAAATTCGACTTCCTAAAACACCCCAGAAACCCGAGGCACTCCCGGAAACTGAGCCTGAAATTGGGAACCAGCCAAGAACATAACCAAACAGCCATAAACCTAAAATATAAATTACGAAGCCTGGGATGGCAAAAGTAATGTAATTAAAGGCTGAAATAACTATATCTTTCCATTTACCTTCGTAACGACCAGCGGCAATACCCATTGGTACGGCAATAAGGTAAGTCAGGATAACTGTTAATAATGAAAGCCAGAAAGTATTAACGGCACGGTCAGCAATTAAAGAAGCTACAGGAACTTTCTGAATGTAACTCGTCCCAAGGTTACCGTGGAACAAATTGTTAACCCATCTGCCGTATTGAACCCATAATGGATCATACAAACCGGCTTCACGCTTTAAACGAATAATTTCCTTTGGGTCAGTGTTTGGATTAACCAAACCAGTGAAAGGATCCCCAGGCATCATCTTAGCCAATGCGAAAACGATAATACTCAAAACGATCAGTTGGGGGATCATGATTAATAAACGTCTTAAAACTGTCTTCCACATTTTTTAATTACTCTCCTTCAAATTAGCAACTTCTGAGGCAGGTTCAGCAACGTAGTGCGTTGGGGAAACCTTTTGTAATGGGAATACCCGTCCATCTTTGTCATACCATTTCTTCTGGTCGTTTTGATATTCAGCTTCAACGGCCAAACGGTGTTTCTTGTGTTCTTCACGGTGTTCAACATCTACTCTAGGAATAGCTGCTAATAACCGCTTGGTGTAAATGTGAACTGGATTATTATAAATGTCTTGTTTAGTACCGACTTCAACCAAACGACCACGGTTCATGATCGCAATGTTTTCGGACATATGGCGAATAACACCTAAGTCGTGAGAAATAAACAAATAAGCAATGTCATATTGTTGTTGAATGTGCTTCATGAAGTTCAAAACCTGAGCTTGAACTGACAAGTCAAGCGCAGAGGTTGGCTCGTCGGCAACAATCAACTTCGGATTCGTAGCAACGGCACGGGCAACGCCGATTCTTTGCCGCTGACCACCTGAGAATTCGTGTGGGAACTTATAAATTGCATCACCAGGCATTCCTACGATATCAAGCAGTTCCTGAACACGGTCACGTTCTTGATCAGTTGTTAAGTTTTCAAAGTTTCTGATCGGCTCAGCGATGATGTCTTCAATTCTCTTTCTTGGGTTCAAACTTGACATTGAATCCTGGAAGATCATTTGGACATCCTTGTTATAGTTAAGCCGGCGACGGTTGGAAGCTTTGGTAATGTCTTTACCTTTGTAAATAATTGAACCAGCCGTAACTTTTTCAACCCCAACAATTGCTTTACCAGTCGTCGATTTGCCTGAACCTGATTCACCAATCAAGCCGTAAGTTTCACCTTCATTAATGGTTAAGTTAATGCCATCAACGGCTCTTACATAATCGGTAATCCGATTCCAGAACCCCGACCGAACTGGGTAGTGAACTTTTAAATCCCTAATTTGAATAATTTCTTTTGACATAGATTACTCCCCACTTACTGTCTTTTCTTGATCTTTAGCATCTTCATCTTCGAAGTGGAATGTCTTCCAGCAGGTACATCTTACCCAGTGCCCTGGTTCTACTTCATGAACTTGTGGATTCTTTTCATGAGCACTTGCAGGAATCCAAGGAATTCTTGAAGCAAACCGGTCACCAGTTCTTGGCATGTTCTTTAATGAAGGAACAGTACCATGAATAACATGTAAATCAGCACGATCATCATCTGATTGCGGAATTGAGTTCAAGAGTGAACGCGTATATGGATGAAGTGGATGTTCAAAAATTGTTTTAACATCGGATTTTTCAACGATTTGACCAGCGTACATAACTGCAACTTCATCAGCAGTTTCTGCAACAACACCCAAGTCGTGCGTAATCAAAATAATTCCAGATTCAGATTGCTTTTGAATATCTTCAAGCAAGTCCAAAATTTGAGCCTGAATAGTAACATCCAAAGCAGTAGTTGGTTCATCTGCAATAATGATTTCTGGCTTACATGCAATTGCCATCGCAATAACTACACGCTGACGCAAACCACCTGATAATTCATGTGGGTACATTGTGTACATTTCTTCAGGTTTTGGCATTCCTACTTGATTAAACAATTCAATAACCCGTGCATGACGAGCTTTTTGATCCATATCAGTATGGTAGTAAAGTGTTTCAGCAACTTGGTCACCAACACGCATTAACGGATTCAAACTGGCTAATGGGTCCTGGAAGATAATACCGATCTTGTCACCACGAATTTTATTAAAAAGCTGCTCGTTCAAGCCAACCAAGTTTAATTCATTATAAAGAATGTCCCCGGTTACTCGTGTATTCTTATGGTCATACAAGCCAATAATACTTGAAGCAATTGTGCTTTTACCGCAGCCTGATTCACCAACAATGGCCAAAATTTCATTACGTTTTAAAGTTAAGTTGATATCGTCAGCCGCATCATAAAACTTACCTTGCAGACGGTATGCCGTGTGCAGGTGCTGAATATCTAATAAGAGATCGCTCTGCTTCTCCAAAGGTCATTCCTCCATCTCAATCGGTACTTTTATTAAAAGGTACTTAAATTCTTTGATTTATTCTTTAATTATAAACGCAAAGCCATTCTGATGCAAATCCAGAACGGCCTTTTTTTCAAAAAATATTTTCAAAATATTAAGCTTGATGCGCTTTTATGTAGGCTACAGCGTCACCCACAGTTTTAATTTTTTCTGCATCTTCATCAGGAATTTCAGAGCCAAATTCATCTTCAAGCTGCAAGATAAATTCAACCAAATCAATTGAGTCGGCGTCTAAATCTTCAGTAAAACTAGTATTTTTCGTGATCTTAGCCGGATCAATTTCAAAATTGTCGGTAATTAAGTCTTTAATCTTATTAAAAATTTCTTCTTCTGTCACTTTTAACACGCTTTCTAATTTTTTGCTTATTTTTTACAATTATTTTTGACTAAACTTTTCTTTAATTTCGCCAATTAAATTTTCATCTAATATCTTACCAATTTGCTTCAAAGTATAATAGATGGGACGCTCATTTGACCGACCATGCGTTTTGACTACTGGAGCGTTTACGCCCATCAAAACTGCTCCACCGTAGCGCGCCGTATCATATTTATTCTTTAAATCATAAACGGCATTTTTAATCATTAAAGCACCGAGCTTAGTGACTAAGCCATTATTTAGCAAACTATCCTTTAATGAATGAAGCAGAACGCTTGCCATGCCTTCAATACTCTTTAAAGCAATATTGCCGGAAAAGCCATCCATCGCGGCAACGTCCGTCTTGCCGGTCATTAATTCGTTGCCTTCAATATTGCCAATGAAGTTCAAATCACTATCCTGCAGCAACTTATAGGCCTCTTGGTGGACGCTATCGCCCTTATCGCTTTCAGCACCATTATTGAGCAAAGCAACGCGAGGATGTACAATGCCGCGAATTTTTTCAGCATAAAAAGCTGCCATTTCAGCCCATTGCAAAATATATTCAGGCTTAGTTTGGGCATTGGCACCAACATCGATTAAGTTATAGCCCTTATCAGAATTTTGTACTGGCAAGGTTGGCATAAGACCTGGACGAGCAATACCTTTAATTCGGCCAATGATAAAGATGCCGCAAGCTAAAAGCGCACCAGTGTTGCCCATTGAGAACAATGCATCAGCTTTTCCTTCTTTAACATATCTAGCAGCAACAACCATTGAAGAGTCTTTTTTGGTACGGATGGCCTTAACTGGTTCATCTTCATCGTTAATCATTTGACTAGTCGGCACAACTTCTAATTGATCATTAATTTGATCAGCTGGCAGAGTCTGCCGAATCTTTTCCTTATCACCAAATAAAATAAATTTAGTATCAGGCATTTCAGGTATAACTTTAATAATGGCATCAATAATCGCCTTAGGCGCATTCTCGCCGCCCATAGCATCGATTGCGATTCTCTTCATTAATTAATCACGTCTTTCCTAAACTCGATTTTGTTCTAAGTCTTTATAATGCAAAATTTCTTTTAATGTTTGATGATCCGCGGCCGTCAATTTTGGATCTGCTTGAACTAGCGCTTTAGCTTCTTTTTGCGCGACGACTAAAGTTTGGTAGTTATTAACAACATTGCCGACTCTAAATTCCGGCAAACCAGATTGAGCCTTGCCAAACAGATCTCCTTCGCCGCGCATTTTAAGGTCTTCTTCAGCTAGTTTAAAGCCATCATTAGTTGAAGCAATGATTTTCATTCTAGCTTTGCCAGAATCAGTCTTTGGATCTGCCACAAAAACGCAATAGCTCTGCGTCTGACCACGGCCAATTCGGCCTCTTAATTGGTGAAGCTGACTTAAGCCGAAACGATCGGCATTATAAATTACCATCATATTGGCATTAGCCACATCGACACCAACTTCAATGACACTAGTTGTAACAAGAATATCAATTTCACCCGCAGCAAAGTCAGCCATAATTTCATCTTTTTTCGGTCCTGGCATCTGGCCATGCAGTAAGACGACGTTTTGATCTGGAAAATCATGACTGAGCTTTTGGTGCAATTCTTCAGCATTTTTTAAATCCAAGGTCTCAGATTCAGAGATCAGCGGCGTTACTGCATAAATTTGAAAACCGGCCGCTAATTGCTCGCGCATCAAGCGATAAACGCTATCCATTTGACTGCTTGTTTGCCAACTAGAGATTATTGGTTTCCGCCCAGCTGGCAAGTGACGTATTTCGGAAACGGACATTTCCCCATAAACAGTTAGAGCAAGCGTGCGCGGAATTGGCGTTGCCGTCATTGCCAAAATATCAGGACATTCGCCTTTGTTAATCAAAGCTTGCCGCTGCCCAACGCCAAAGCGGTGCTGTTCATCGATAATGACTAACCCTAAATTCTTAAAAATGACGTTTTTCTGAATTAAGGCGTGAGTACCAATGACAACGTTAATTGTGCCATCAGTCAGTTCACGGTAAATTTCACGTCGCTCCAATGTTTTAGTGTTGCCCGTTAAAAGTGCAACTCTTACGCCTAATGGTCTGAGCAGCTGATCGATTTTATTAAAGTGCTGCGTTGCTAAAATTTCAGTCGGTACCATCAATGCTGCCTGATAACCAGCCGTAATTGCGGCAAAAATAGCATAAACAGCGACGACCGTTTTGCCTGAGCCAACATCCCCTTGCAAAAGACGCCGCATCTGACGTTTTTGAAACAGATCAGCATAGATTTCATTCACTGCCTGCTTTTGATCAGCCGACAACTCAAATGGTAAGGAAGCCGTTAACTTGGCAATTGCCTTTAAATCATACTTCTTGGCTTCACCGGTATTATGTTCGTTGCTTTGGCTGGTCAAAAGTGCCAGCTGCATCTGAAAAATAAAGAATTCACGGAAAATTGCACTACGTTTAGCAAGTTGTGCCTCATTACCATTCTTAGGATGGTGCATTTTACTGATAATTTCTTGATCGGTTAGCAAGCGATATTTTTCTCTTACTTTTGCAGGTATGATATCTTTAACCTGATCAAGATAATTATCAATTGCAAAATTAATCAGTCCTACCAATTTTTTCTGCTTAACATGCTTGTTAACAGGATAAATCGGCGCCATTCCACTATCATTTTCCTTTTCAGCAACAAACTTGAAAGCTGATAAAGACTGCCGAGCAACATTATATTTGCCATATACAGCAACTTCTTTGCCAATCTCGACCTTGTTTTTAAGCCATGGCTGGTTAAAAAAATTGACCATGACAATATCATGGTCAATCCTTAATTTGAAGCTTAGACGGCTCTTTTTGTAGCCAAAGCGGGTCAAAAAAGGCTCAGTTGCTACAATTCCCTTTAACAATACCTTCTGACCATCCATGATTTGATCAAGCGGTAAAGTCTGCAATTCGTCATAGCGAAAAGGAAAGTAAAATAGCAAATCATAAATGCTATAGATACCTAAGCTCCCTAAATTTGCTGCAGTCTTTGTTCCAACACCCTTTATATCTGTTACTGGAGCAAATAATGCATTTTCATTCATATTAATTATTCAGCTGAAATCAAGAAATTATAAACTGGTTGACCACCATCGTGAATTTCAAATTCAAGATCATCATGTTCGGCCTTCAAAGCTGATACTACTTTTTCAGCTTGTTCCTTGTTAGCATCACGACCGTACATAATTGTGATAATTTCAGTGTCGTCATCAAGCATCTTTTCGACCATTTCAGTAGTTGCCTTGATTAAATCGGCATTATCGATCTTAATGTCGCCATCAACGATACCTAAGTAATCATTCTTATGAATTTCTACACCATTAATAGTAGTATCACGGTTTGCTTGGGTTACTTCACCGGAAACAACTGTATCCAAATCTTCAGTCATTGCTTCAACATTATCATCAACTGAAGCATCAGGATCAAATGAAAGCATGGCAGTTAAACCTTGTGAAATCGTTTTAGTTGGAACAATGCCAACTGGAATATCGCTAACTTCTGCAGCTTGCTTAGCAGCCATAATAATATTGCCGTTGTTTGGCAGAACGATTGCTTTCTTAGCGCCGGATTTCTTAATGGCATCGATAATATCAGCTGTTGATGGATTCATTGTTTGTCCACCAGAGATAATTCGGTTAACGCCTTCACTTTCAAAGAGTTTGCGAATACCATTACCAGAAGCTACGGCAATAACAGCAAAGTCTACGCTTTCTTGCTTATCTTCATCGCCTTCAACAATGGTTTCATGTTGAATTCTCATGTTGTCAATCTTGATTTTGCCGAGTTGGCCGAATTGACTTCCATATTGGAAAACTTCACCTGGATGTTCAGTATGAACGTGAACCTTGGCAACGTCACCATCAGAAACAGCCAGCAAGGAATCACCAATACCTGATAAATGCTTTCTGAATTCGTCTAAGTCAAA
Source organism: Lactobacillus amylolyticus DSM 11664 (assembly GCF_000178475.1). Classification (GTDB taxonomy): domain Bacteria; phylum Bacillota; class Bacilli; order Lactobacillales; family Lactobacillaceae; genus Lactobacillus; species Lactobacillus amylolyticus. Next base: position 39,534 of record NZ_ADNY01000013.1, read on the forward strand.
TGGCTTCTTATTAGGAACATCAGCAGTTAAATCAACCATGATTTCTGTACAATAGCCATTCTTGATATCTTGCGTAGCCAATTGACTTTGAACAGATTGATGGTGCATGGCGTTAATCATTTCGTCCATTTCACCTGCATCTGGTTGATATTGGTCGGCAAAGTTTTCGCCCAAAATTCCTTCAAGGAATCCTTCATAAATAAAGAGCAACCCTTGACCACCTGAATCGACAACGCCAACTTGTTTCAAAATTGGAAGCAAATCTGGTGTAGTCTTTAGTGCCTTTTTAGCACCTTCTACAACTGCCTTCATTACTTCTTCAACATCATCGGTATCGTTAGCCTTAGTGGCACCCTCTTCTGCTGCTACGCGAGCAACTGTCAAAATAGTACCTTCTACTGGCTTCATAACTGCTTTATAAGCGGTTGTAACACCATTGGTGAAAGCATTGGACAATTCTTGCGCATTAAGAGTTTTCATGCCTTGAGTAGCTTTATAGAAGCCTCTAAATAGTTGTGAAGTAATAACCCCACTGTTGCCACGAGCTCCCATCAGCATCCCTTTGGCTAAGCTTTCGGTTAAATCACTAACATTGGTACTTGGATTTTCGCTGACAGCTTTTGCTCCACTTGCAATAGTCAAATTCATGTTGGTACCCGTGTCACCATCTGGAACTGGGAATACGTTCAATGAGTTAACAAATTCCGCATTTTTACCCATTCGATGAGTGGCCACGCGAACCATATCTCTAAATTGTGTACTATCTATTTCTTTTAAAACCAAAATTCATAACCTCCGCTTGCGTTACTCGTCAAGTACCTTAACGCTTTGCACGATGACATTAACTGCTTTAGTGTCAAAACCAAGTTGATTCTTCAAATTATATTTAACACTATCTTGAACATTGCGACTAACTTCTGAAATCTTCAAGCCATAGCCAACAATAATGTAAACATCAACGGTGATTTCATTATCTTCTGACTTGACAACAACACCGCGTTTATAGTTAGCCCGATTAAGAATACCGTCAAAGCCGTCACGAATGGCGTTCTTTGAAGCCATTCCTACAACGCCGTAATTAGAGGTAGCTGCACCACCAACAACAGTTGCAATCACTCCGTTTGAAATATCAATCAAACCATCTTTTGTTTTGATCTTAACAGCCATTTTCTTCCTCCATCTTTATTATTGTCTTAATATACGTATTTATTTTATCATAGTAAAACGTTAAACGCTTAGTAAATCAATTTATTAAAAAATACTTTTGGAGTTGAATTGACGCTCACAATATGCTATCTTATTTAAGTATGAAAACACAGCTAAAGGAGGTTTAGCAAATGGCAAAAGATTTTGTAACAGGTAAGAAGACTACTTTTGGTAACAAACGTTCCCACTCAAAGAGATCAGCTCGTCGTGCATGGAAGCCAAACCTTCAAAGAGTTCGTATTCTTGTTGACGGTAAACCAAAGCGCGTTTGGGTTTCAACTAAGACTTTGAAGTCTGGTAAAGTAACTCGTGCCTAATAACCATTCAAGCCTATTGGATCAGTGATCTGATAAGCTTATTTTTTATTTTGAAGCAAATTAAAAAGAGATGCATTTTTATGCATCTCTTTTTTCATTAACGAGCAATATTGTGATGCTTGTCATCATCAGGAATTTCATTAGCCATTCTTTCATCAAGTGGAGTGTAAGCATAGGCATTGATCATTTCACTTAATTTGATTGGCAATCCCAAATCCTGGAAAACAACCCCCTCTTGCACTACCGTGCACTGCTGCAACATCCTTCTTTTTCTTTTTATCGAAAATGTGAACACGATTCTTGTGCATGTAATCTTCAACATTTCTCTTTGCACGGTCAAGACGAGCTTCGTAACGGTCATTTTCAAAACTTGCTACTTGCTTTTCAAAATCATTGTATTTCATAACCTAATAATACTTTCTTGAATTAGAAAATAGTAGTTAGCTATATTTTACACGTTCTCGTCATAAATGTTATGAAATCGATTAATATCTTTTGAAAAAATTACTGCAGCCATTCCAGAAGATAAATTTAGGTGAAACCGATTGTTTCCTTTTTTAAATTCGTTTGAGGCAAAAATGCGGGGATATGCTGTCGAAAATCCATGCAATTCATAGCGGGCATCCAAAATATTCAAATTTTCTGTTTTTTCTAAACAAGCGACGCCAAAATATGGGTACTCACCTTGCTGCTGAACAAGATGCTGACCATGATCCAGAAAGATAATTTTGTTCTGACAATCAACTAGAGAAATTTTTTCAGCATAACACCTGACTGCTGGGTTGAGCAGCATAAATAAATTGACCAAGAAATGATCAATGCGGCCTCCCGTTGCTCCTAAAATTGTCAACTGATCGACGTGATAATCAATAAAAGCCGCCCTGATCATCAATTCCGAATCTGTCCAATCTTTTATAGGATTTGAATAGCGAATATCATGTACGTTTGCTTCAATTTTTGATAATTCTTCGGGTTTTAAAGAGTCAAAATCACCGATTGCCAAATCTGGAACCAATCCCATCTCTTCCAGCAGTAAACTGCCCCGATCAACACCGATGAGCAAAGAGCCTACCTTTTTTTCTTTATTTAATCGCTTTTGAATATCAGCAGGCCATACATTTTCAGGGCCACCTAAAAGTGCGTATGCTCTCATGATAGACTTTGCGTTAATTTGGCAATCTGACTGGCAATATCGCCTTTTTCAAAAAGATAAGAGCCCGCTACAAAGACATTGGCACCAGCGTCCTTGGCAATTCTAGCAGTTTGCTGATTAATGCCACCATCGACTTCAATTGCAATATCCTTGCCCACCAATTCTCTTGCCTCTTTAATACGGGAAGCTGAATTTTCCAAAAACTTCTGTCCGCCAAAGCCAGGATGAACCGTCATTAACAAAAGCTGATCAATTTGATTCTTAAATTGTTCTACAACTGGAATTGGCGTATCAGGATTCAAAACTAAACCAGCCTTAACCCCATTTGATTTGAGATAATCCAGCCAATACTTCACTTCATTTGGCTGCATTGCTTCATAATGAAACTCAAGCAGATCTGCACCGGCCTTTACGAAAGCTGGAATCAAGACCTTTGGGTTATTACTCATCAAGTGAATTTCAGCTTCAGTAATCGGAAATTCAGTTTTAAAATCACTAACTAATTGCGGGCCAAAAGACAGATTCGGGACAAAATGACCATCCATGATATCAATATGAAAACGGGTAATCCCTGCATTCGTCGCTCTTTTGATTTCATCTTTTAGCGTTAAATTATTTGCATTCAGAATTGACGGTGCAATCAACATCTTATCTCCCATTACTTCAAATACTCTGGTATTCTTCCTTCTTCAATTTCATTTCTCATTGCCAAATAATCGTCATAACGGCTTTGAATGATCTCACTTTCGGCCAACAGACGTTTAACTTCGCATTTTGGCTCTTTTAAGTGCAGACAACCTCTGAATTTGCAATGAGCACTAGCCTTTTTAAATTCCAAAAAATAGTTTTTTAGTTGATCCAACTTAATAGGCGTTAAATCAATTGACGAAAAGCCAGGCGTATCAGCTAAAAAGCCTTTGCCCAGCTTAAACAATTGTACTTTTCTTGTCGTATGTTTTCCGCGATTTAAAACCATCGAAATTTGGCCTGTCTCTTGATTGGCATCCTTTTTTAATTTGTTAAGCAGCGTCGACTTACCTGCACCGGACTGACCGGCCAAAGTCCAAATTTGATCTTTGCCAATTTTTTGATTTAATTCTTTCGCCAAAGTTTCCGCATCAAAATAGACAGGATAGCCTATCTTTTGATAATAAGCTAAATCCTGTTTAATTTGCTCTAATTTTGCACTATTTTTTAATAAATCGGCCTTTGACAAATAGAGCGTAACCGCAACTTTTTGCCATGCAAAAAATGTCAGAAAACGATCTAAAAGCTGCAAGGAAAAATCTGGTTGAACAGCAGAAATAACCAGCAAGACGTGACTAACATTGGCAACTGCAGGGCGACCAATTCGATTCATTCTTGGAAAAATTTTCACCAAATAGCTGGTACCTTGATCATCTATTTGAATTTCAACGTGATCGCCTACTGCGGGCTTTTGCTTTTTTTGACGAAAAACGCCACGAGCACGTGTTCTAATAAGGCCCTCATCTGTTTCAACGTCGTAATAACCGGCAATTAGCCCAATTACAGTTCCTTTAGCTAATCGTGTCATTTAGTTACCTTTTCGTTCAAAATTGTTTTACCATCCCGAATTACTTTTAATTGGCCTGAACCATCTTTAAGTGAGAATGGTATTGAAAAGCTCATATCATGTTTAATGTAAAGATCACGATAAATATTGCCTAGCGAATGATCATCATCTTTAATATAAATCTGGACATGGTTGCCTTCGCTTTCTTGACTTTTGCTATCGCTTGGTTGCGGAGCAACATAGTCAACCGTGAAGTTCTTAGTAATATTTACGGTCTTTTCTTCACTTTCTTTGGCACCCTTTGATACTTTGATTGTGACTGTTGAACCACGTTCCACCTTAGTTCCAGCAGCAGGTTGCGTAGAAATAACCATGCCCTTATCAATAGTATCGGAGTATTCTTCATTTATTTGCAAGGTAAGACCATTATCCTTTGCATAATCCTGAGCACTTGTTAATGAATAGTTCTTTAAATTCTTAAGCGTAATCATCGTGCTCTTCGGCTTTTGCAGTTTTCCTTGAGAAACAAATAAAGTAATTGTTGTTTGTTTTGGCTTTACTTGAACTCCTGCAGCAACACTCTGTGAAATCACATTGCCACTGTCTACGTCAGAAGAGTATTGATTTTCTCGAATCACATCAAAGCCCAATTTTTCTAGTTTTTGTGCAGCCTTGTCGTAATCCATATTTACAACATTAGGTACTTTGACCATCCCTGCACCACTAGAAACAATTAAGTCGATGCTCTTGCCTTTAGCAACTGAATCACCTGCTGATGGAGTTGTTTCAATCACTTTACCAGCATCAATGCTGTCAGAATGTTGTCTCTTCACTGTTCCAACGCGTAGGCCAGCATTTTCAATTTTGATTTTTGCTTTGCCTTCAGCGACATTTGTCACATCAGGCACATAAATTTTTTGTTGAGCATTCTTGCCACTAAGTGCAAAAATCATGATAAAAATAATTAAAAAGGAGGCGATTCCAATAAAAATAAACCACCATTTGTGTTTTTTGACCGTTTGCAAAAAGCCAGGTTTTGTTTCTGCCTTTTGCTTTTGGTCATCGGTCTTTTTATCCTCATCCTGCTGTTTATCAATTTGAGGCTTAAAGCCAGGAAGGATAATCGTTTCATCATCGCTCATCCCATGATTAGGGACAAAGATTGGTTCGTCTTTACGACTGAAGTCTAAACTTGTATCAAGATCAGCTTTCATTTCTTGAGCAGATGCATAACGGTCGCGTGGATCTTTTGCAGTTGCTTTCAAGACAACATTTTCTAAGGCTTGCGGCACAGCGGGATTCTTTTTTCTGATTGATGGAATCGGTTCTTGTGCATGCTTTAACGCCACCGCAACCAGCGCATCACCATTAAACGGCACATGTCCGGTAATTAATTCATATAAAATAATTCCTAAGGAATAAATATCTGACTGCTTGGTAACCCATCCACCGCGCGTTTGCTCTGGAGACGTGTAATGAACTGATCCCATCACCGAATTGGTTTGAGTAACTGAACTTTGATTCAAAGCTACAGCAATTCCGAAGTCTGCGATTTTCACGTTGCCGCGTTTATCCATCAAGATATTTTGCGGCTTTAAATCACGGTGAATGATATTATGCTTGTGAGCCAAAGCAACTGCACTCAAAATCTGATCCATGATTCTAATAACTTCATGCAGATCCAGCGGGGAATTTTTTTGAATGTATTCTTTTAAATCAGGGCCGTCGACATATTCCATGACCATGTATGGCAAACCCTGATCATTGCCAACATCGAGAACAGATACAATATTTGGATGGCTTAATTCACTAGTGGCTAAAGCTTCACGTTGAAAACGTGCTTCAGTTTGTGGTTCTTTTTGCAAATCCAAACGCAAAACTTTAACGGCGACCTTGCGTTGCAAAATAATATCTTTGGCTAAATATACATTAGCCATTCCGCCTTCGCCAAGAGTATCGATGATCCGGTAACGTTCACCTAGCAAATAACCTTTATCGATCATTTGCTATCATCCTCCTTGTTGCAAACCAGACAGACAGTGATATTGTCACCACCGCCTAATCGATTTGCTTCATTGACTAATTTATTGCAGCGATCTTTAAGAGAAAGATCCCTAGTAGCCAAAATTTGCTGAATTTGAGGGTCACTCAACGAATTGGTCAAGCCATCCGTGCAAAGCAAAATTGTGTCGTTTTCATTCAGCTCAATCGTGTCAAATTCTGGATCAATCGTGCTGGATACGCCTAAAGCCTGAGTAATAATATTCTTTTGCGGATGATGCTTAGCTTGTTCCTTCGTAATTTGACCCATTTTAACGAGTTCGTTGACCAAGGAATGATCTTCGGTCAATTGAATAAACTTGCCATCAGCATAGCTGTATGCCCGTGAATCACCCAAGTGAGCGATTAAAGCACTATCAGCAAACGCAAAAGCCAAAACAATAGTAGTACCCATCCCATTTAAATCTGGAAAACGCTCAGCGGTCTTTAAAATCGTTTCATTTTCTGAATTTAATTGAACTTCAAGCCATTTATGGGCGATTGCGGGCGTAGTAAAATCAGTCATCTGAAAATTATGTCCCAAATGACTAACGGCCATCGTCGAGGCTACATCCCCACCTTGATGACCACCCATGCCATCGCAAACGATCGCTAAAGTAATATCACTTTTATTCTTAAAAACTCGTACAAAATCTTGATTGCTTTTTCGTATTCTACCAATACTTGAAGCATAAGCTGTCTGAATCAAAATCTAACCTCGTAATTTTAACTTAGCAATAAAGAAACCATCACTGCCATATTCATCAGGCAGAATTTTCAGCATTCCTGTTTTACTGCTAATTTTTTCTAACTTAAAAGGCTGTAACGCAAAATCAGGATGGGCTGCCAAGAACTTGCGTATTACATCCTCATCTTCTTCTTTAGAAATCGTGCAGGTTGAATAAATCAGCTCTCCGTCATTCTCAAGAAGACAACTTACATGATTAAGAATCGCCAACTGAATTTTGGCTAAACTAAATAAATCATTTTTACTCTTAGTGTACCTAATCTCAGGTTTGCGGCGCAATAACCCTAAACCTGAACAGGGTGCATCTACTAATATTTTAGCAAATTGCTGCTTAGAAAAGTAATCATCAGCCTTTCGTGCGTCAATTGCCACAGTTTTTACTTTATCGGCAACATTCATTCTTTTAGTATTCTGCTGCACTAAGCGCAATTTTTTATCATGGATATCTAAGGCAGTCACTTCGCCCGTTTGAAGGTGTTCCGCAATCTGTACTGTTTTTCCTCCTGGAGCGCTGCAAGCATCCAAAACTTTCTCATTGCCCTTAAAATCAAATGCGTCTACTACAAGACTAGCTGCTTCATCCTGGATGGTCAACTTTCCTTGTTTGAACAAAGAAGAAGATGCAATTCCACCATGAACCAGAATTGCAACATTAGCTGCTAATTTAGAAGGCGTTGGTTCATAGCCTGCCTGTTTTAAAGCAGCTACAGTTTTTTCTTCATCTTGCAGAATAGATAAGCGAACGCTATTTTTAGCCGTTTCATTATAGCTTGCTAGAATTTTCTCTGTTCGTGCTTCTCCCCAGAGTGAAATAAAATATTCAACAAGCCAGCGAGGGAAACTCTCCTTAACGCTCAAATAATTAACCAGGTCGTTTTTATCAGGAAGAATCGGTCCGCGACGTGTCAGAGAACGCAAAATTCCGTTGACTAGACGAAAACCGGATGAATGCTTTTTGCCAAATTGCTTCGCCAACTTATTAGCTTCATCCAGAACTGCACGATTTGGCACTTTATCCAAAAAAAGAATTTGGTATGCCGACATTAAAAGCAAAGGTTTTAAATATTTTTCTGTAATTTTGCTTTTAATCAAATCATGAAGCTGATATTCAAGATAGATTTTATATTGAATTGTTCCATAAACTATCTTAGTTGCAAGATTCTGATCAGCCACAGACAGATTGCTGTGTTTTAAATTATTGTTCAAACTAATATTTGAATACGAACCATTCTCTAAAACTCGAATTAAAGTTTCTAATGCGATAGCACGTGCACTCTTAGTCGTCGACAATTTTTTCTCCCGGAGCATACTTCTTTCCTTGACCGTTCAAGAAATTCTTAACTTCCATTTTCTTCTTGCCAGCTGGCTGCAATTCCAATAAATTCAAAACGGAATTATCAGCAAAACTAAGTGCAAACCGCTTTTTATTGTCAACAACGCAGCCTGCTTCTAAACTGCTGGAATCTTCTGCTACTTCAGCCTTCCAGACCTTTAATCTTTTTCCTTCGACCATCAAATAAGCACCAGGATCTGGATTAAGGGCACGAATAAGGTTGTTGGCCTCTGAAGCTGTCATTTCGGTAGTAATTTTTTCTTGCTCTTTCTTAATATTCGGTGAAAAAACTACTTTTTCAGGATCTTGTGGCGTCTTTACTACCGTACCATCAGCAATTTTTGGCAAAGTTTCCAGCAATAAATCGCGTCCTAAATAGGATAATTTTTCAAAAACAGTACCCGCATTATCATCAGGTTCAATCTTAAGAGCCTTTTGCGCATATATATCGCCGGCATCCATCTTTTTAACCATTTCCATGATTGTAATGCCTGTTTCTTTATCGCCATTTAATAGCGCATATTGAATTGGTGCACCACCGCGATATTTTGGCAATAAAGAGCCATGAACGTTAACAGCCGCAATCTTTACAGAATTCAAAAATTTCGTTGGTAAAAACTGACCATAAGCAGCCGTTACGATGAAGTCAGCATGCATGTCAATTAATTCTGCCATCTCTGGTGAGCCGGAGAGCTTAATTGGTTGATAAACAGGAATATCGTGAGCTTCAGCGGCAATTTTGGCTGGTGTCTTAGTAATCTTTTGCTTACGTCCTACCTTCTTATCAGGTTGAGTCACTACCGCTTTAATCTCATAGCCTTTATTAATTAACCCTTCTAACACAGGAACTGAAAATTGGGGTGTGCCCATGAAAATAATTGACTGCATTTGCATCCTCCTTAAATAATTCGTTCTGGTTCGTTATCAATATATACATTCAAACCATACTTTTTAACTTCTTGTGCGGAATCCTGAATATGGTGCAATATCGCATTAAGTTCTGTTTCTTTTTTATATTTTACCAGTATTTGATAATAATATTGATTTTTTAGACGAGAAATTGCGCTTGGTGTTGGTCCCAAGATAATTGTTTCTGGATGAAGTCGTCCTTGCAATTGACGTTTTATATTAAAAGCTTCTCTAGCCGCATTTTGCTCCTTTTTTGAAGCTACTGAAATTAAAACGGTATAGAAATATGGCGGATAATTTCCAGCATGACGCATGCGCATTTCATAAGTATAAAAACGTTCATAGTCCTGAGTTTGTGCAAGCTTGATTGCATAATGATCCGGATTATAGGTCTGAATAATTACTTCTCCTCTTTTCTCTGCTCGACCAGCACGCCCCGCTACTTGCGTCAATAATTCAAACGTCCTTTCCGAAGCATTATAGTCCGGCAGCCAAAGCCCTGTATCAGCATTGATGACGCCAACAAGAGTAACATTTGGAAAATCCAGTCCCTTTGCAATCATCTGTGTTCCCAACAAAATATCAGCTTCATGATCGCCAAAGGCATCCAAAATACGCTTATAACTACCCTTGCGTCTAGTGGTATCAACATCCATTCGCAAAATTCGCGCACCTGGCAACAATTCTGTCAATTCTTCCTGAACTTTTTGTGTGCCTGTTCCTAAAAAACGAATTTGTGAACTTTGACAGTTGGGGCAACGTTGCGGAATTTTTTCCGTATAGCCGCAGTAGTGGCACTGCATCATACCGGTATCTTTATGCATAGTCAAAGATAAATCACAATTAGGACATTTCATGACATAACCACATTCTCGGCAAAGCATGAAATTGGCAAAACCACGCCTGTTAAGCATAAGAATAATTTGCTCTTTGTTTTCTAATTTCTTTTTTATCGCGTCTACTAATTCAACCGATAAGTCAAACTGTCCTCCAGCAAATTCAACATGCTTTAGATCAATTAAATTAACTTCTGGCAGTTTCTTTTGATTTGCTCTTTTAGTCAGTCTAAGCAATTGATAGACGCCTTTTTGTGCTCGAGCACGACTATATAGAGATGGTGTCGCACTACCCAAAACTAAAGGACAATTATTGAACTGACTGCGATAAATAGCCACATCTCTAGCTTGATAGCGCGGATTTTTATCCTCTTGTTTATAAGTAGCCTCATGCTCTTCATCAATTACGATCAAACCGATATTTTTCAAAGGTGCAAAAACGGCACTTCTGGCACCAACAACGACTCTTACTTCACCACGCCGAATTTTGCGCCATTCATCATAAAATTCACCATTAGATAAACCACTATGCAAAACGGCAATTTTTTCGCCAAAACGCGTTTTAACCTGCCGCACCATCTGCGGGGTCAAAGAAATTTCCGGCACCAGCATCAATGCGTTTCTGCCTTTTGCTAAAGCCTTACTGATAGCATACAAATAAACTTCGGTTTTCCCGCTACCAGTAATACCTTCAAGCAAAAATTTTTTGGCCTCTTTTTTATCAATCGAGGAATAAATTTGCGCTAAAGCATTTTCCTGTTCATCGTTTAAAATGATTTTTTTGCTGCTTTTTTCATCAAAACCAGCCAATGGATTACGATAAACTTCAACGCTGCTTTTCTTAAGCCAGCCCTTTTTTACTGCTGCGTTAAGCGTTGCTGTTGAAATCGTTAATTTCTTTTCTAAAACAGACTGCTTTTTGGGATAATCTTCTGCATGTTGAAGCAAATCTTGAATTAGTTTTCTCTGATTAACAGCGTTTGAGCGCAAAGAATCGTAAATCTTTTGGTATTCTGCAGCTGCTAAAGTTAAAGAATACTGATTCTCCGTCTTTTTCTTTGCCCTATTTTCAACTACATATTCAATTTTTGCTTCATTATTCCGCAATAAATTACGCGCTAAAGCAATCTGTTTAACATCTGTCATCTCGTTTAAATCAACTGGATCGCCTTGAAAGAGCGGCAGTTTTTTTGCGTCAGCAGAAATTGGCGTCAAAAGTTTGCGGTAATTAGCCCGCATTACTCTCGGCAGCATTGCTTTTAAAATAGTAATTCGATACGAAAAGACTTTATTAGCCAATGCCGCTGATAAAGAAACAAGTTCTGGCGTCAATGGCGGCATCTCATCTACAACAAGAAGCAGATCCTTCAATTCGCCTTGATACTCGCTTTTTTCACTTAAGCCCACAACAAAGCCTTGCAACTTGCGGGGCCCAAAGGGTACAAACACGCGAGAACCAATTTCAACATCTTTTAGCTGATCTGGTACATGATATTCAAAAATGTGATCTGTCTGCTTTGCAGCTATATCTACAATTACTTGGGCTATCATTCTATCACCTTACAAAAAAAGACCCCCATCTTGAGATGGAGGTCAATTAATTAATCTTCAAGGTTTACTTCTGCATGAGCAGGATCAACTGTAACCTTGCCAGCTACGATTTCCTCAAGTGCCTTACCAACTGCCTTATCACATTTAAAACTCTTTAATGTTGGTGGATCACCAGCTTCAAGTTCATGTGCTCTCTTTGCAGCCAAAACTGATAAAGAGTAGCGTGAATCAACGCGTGAAAGCAACTTATCAATTGATGGGTATGTAATTCTCATGATTATTCCTCCTCGACCATTTTACGGTAGTCATCAATTACCCGCTTAACACTAACGTGTTCTGCATCCACGATTGCCTTGATGTGATCAACAGCATTAGCAACCGTATCATTGACAACAGCATAATCGTAATCTTGCATGACTAAAATTTCTTTTCGAGCCTCACGAATTCGACCCATAATTACATCTTCAGATTCTGTACCACGATGCTCTAGGCGCAGATGTAAAGTATGCAAATCCGGTGGCGTCAGAAAGATGAAAACACCGTCCGGCATCTTTTCACGAACCGTGCGAGCACCATTTACATCGGTTTCTATTAAAACATCTTTGCCTTCTGCCAGCATTTTCTTTACAGGACCAACAGGCGTTCCATAATGATGTCCAACGTATTCATTATATTCCAGAAGTTCGCCTTGGTTAATAGCTTCTTGAAAACGCTGCTCACTCACAAAGAAATAGTCTTTACCATCAACTTCGCCGGGGCGAGGCTTACGAGTAGTCATTGAAACGGAATATTCAAATGGAAATACTTTATTTTTAACAATTGCATTTTTAACAGTCCCTTTGCCTACTCCAGAAGGTCCAGAAAGAACAAGTAATAAACCTTTGTGTGCCATGCCAAACTCCCTTTTGCAAAACTTACTAAGTTTATGTTGCACTAAGAAGCTCTTATTTTCAAGTATTCCTTTCCAGTAAATTTTTTTACCCAAACACTTGTTTTTGAAAACAAGTGTTTGCATAATCACTTATGCAAACAGCAGTTCGGGTTTTTAGATAGAGTGAAAAATATGAATAACTTAGTTGCTAAAATAAAGAGCCCAATTAAACGAGCTTACCATTACTTATCTGAATACGACTTTGATCGCATGAGCATTGACGGACAAATCGCCGGCAAAATTTTGGCTTATCTCAGCTATGCTATTCTGCATCATGTATTTGTCATGATTACCTATTATGATGGTCATACCGATATCGGACAGATTAGTCGTCGCCTTTCAGCTGGTCGTTTTGTCTTTCTCTGCAGTGATAATAAGATCCTCAAAATTGTTGACCTAGATGATATTTTTCGAGTTGATTTAACATAAAAAAGGAATTTGGATTCTCTCCAAACTCCTATTTTTTATCTTCTTTAAATGATTTCATCAAATCAACAGCATTTTGCTTAGCCGCATCGGTTACATCACTGCCCGCCATCATTTGTGCAATGGCAGTGATGGTTTCTTCTTTAGTTAATGGACCAACTTGAGTAAAGGTAGCACCATCCTTTACCTGTTTAGCTACAAGATAGCGTTGATCGCCGGCAGCAGCAACTTGGGGTGAGTGTGTAATAGCAATAACCTGTTTTTTCTGACCAATTGAATGCATTTTGCGTCCAATAGCAGCTGATACTCGACCGGAAACCCCTGTATCGATTTCATCAAAGATCATCGTGCCAACTGGCTCAACCTGACTAAAAATAGCTTTTAGAGCCAAAATCAATCTTGATTGTTCACCGCCAGAAACGATTTTAACCAATGGCATCAGATCTTCACCTGGATTTGGCGCAATTAAGAAAACTACATCATCCGTTCCTTTAGCTGTAAAAGTATTGGTTTCATCAAAATTGACAGAAAACCGAGCCTTTTCCATGTATAAGTCAGCTAGTTCCTGTTTGATTTTAGCTTCCAAATTTTGTGCAACTTTTTCACGCATTTGATGCATTTCACGTGCCTGCTGACTCAGCTTTTCTTCAATTGCAGTGACCTTATTTTGAAGCTTTTCCTCATCCAGACCACCCGTTTCAAATTGACCCAACTCTTGGTCAACTTTTTGATAGAATTTGAAAACATCAGCCAAAGTAGGACCATATTTTTTCTTAAGTGAATTTAAAGTATCCAAGCGGTTAGTAACATATTGGAATCTTTCCTCATCAAAGTCCATGGCATCCATTAAATTTGATAGTTCGCTGCGCGCATCATTTAAGGCATAAACGCCATCATCAACCGTTTTGGCAAAATCCTTAAACTTATTGCCAAATTCTGTTAAATCAGTTGCCGCGTTTTGCGCATCCCCTAACAGCGTAGCAATTCCATGTTCGTCATCATCATAAAGCTGCATGAAGTAATTGGCCGTGTCAGCGATCTTTTGATAATTATTCAACTCGTTGAATTCTTCTTCGAGCTTCTCATCTTCTTTCGGATCTTCCAGATTAGCTGCTTCGAGCTCATCATGCTGGAACTGCAATATATCTTGCTTCTGGGCTAGTTCTTGTGCATCCTGCCGCAAATGCCGCAACTGACTGCTCAATTTTTGCCATTCATGAAAATTAGTTTGATACTGTGCTAATTTTTCATGAAATTCCTTAGAAGCATAATTATCGACAAGATCAATCTGACGATCTTGATCCATCAAAATTTGCTGATCATTTTGACCATGAATATCAACTAAATAGTTGCCGATTTCGCGTAAAACATTGATGGTCGTTAATTGACCGTTGATTCTGACTACATTGCGACCCTTAGCTGCCAATTCTCGACTAATTACCAATTGATCATCATCATGCGGCAAACCATACTGATCGCATAAAGCGGCTATTTTTTCTTTTTGATCATCTAATTCAAATAAGCCAGTAACAACAGCCTTTTTTTCGCCCGTACGAATCATTTCTTTTTGACCGCGGCCACCCATTAAAAGTGAAACTGCATCAATTAAGATTGATTTCCCGGCTCCTGTTTCTCCAATCAAAACAGTCATATGTTCTTGAAAGCGAACTTTCAAAGCTTTTATAATTGCAAAGTTTTTAATATCAAGTTCAACTAACATAAACTACCTCTATAATTCGTTTACAGCACGTTCAACCAACTCTGCTGGTGTACCTGACCAAAGATTTTGTCCACCGTTCTCCAACTGTTTCTGCAAATGAATTAAAAATTCAATATTGCCCTTTCCACCTTTAATAGGCGAATAGTCAACTCCTAAAACATTGAAGCCAATCTTCATCGCTTCGTCCATGGTATGCTGAATTACTTGCCGATGAACTTCGTGATCATGAACTATGCCATGTTTTCCCACATTCTCTGGGCCGGCTTCAAACTGCGGCTTAATCAGGCACACGGCATCACAATTATCTTTTAAAATTTGATACATCGGTGGCATGATTAAATCTAATGAAATGAAGGAAACATCTGTCATTGCAAAATCTGGCAATCCTTGATAAAAATCAGCGGGTTTGCTGTAGCGGAAGTTTTGCTTTTCCATTACTACTACTCGAGGATCATCACGCAGCTGCCAAGCCAGTTGATTGTAGCCAACATCTAAGGCATAGACCATCTTAGCCCCATTTTGCAGTGCAACATCCGTAAAACCGCCAGTAGAGGCACCAATATCCAAGCAAATTTTGTCTTGCAAGTCAATATTAAAAACCTTTAAAGCTTTTTCCAGCTTAAAACCGCCTCTTGATACGTATTTTTTGCCATCATCTTTGACATAAAATTTTTCACCATCAGAAAACTTGGTTCCGCTTTTATCAATTCGTTGATGATTGTGGTCAAAAACCAAGCCGGCCATAATTGCACGTTGTGCTTGACTGCGTGAATGAAAAATTCCTTGTTCTGCTAATAAAACATCTGCTCTTTTTTTTGCCATTTAAAGCACCTTTTGATACAGATCCAAAAAACCTGCTAATACTTCACCATTTAATCCATTTAAATCGTCTTTAGCTTGCTTGATCAAATCAGTCAATTCTTTGCGACTCTTATCGATGCCCAAAAGGGTCAAAGTATTATTCTTACCTTTTTCTTGATCCTTATGCGTTGCTTTTCCAGCTTCTTGACTACTTTCAACAACATCAACCAAATCATCATAAATTTGGTAAGAGCGGCCAAATACTTTGGCAAAATCAACCAATTTAACTTCTTCAATTTGACTGGCACCAACCAAAACAGCCGCCATTTTAACGCTGGCTTCGATTAGACAGCCAGTCTTTAGCCATTCCATGCGATTAATAAACTTAGCATCGCCAGCAACAGATTGGTTATTAGTTGAATCAATATCCAAATATTGTCCGCCAACCATTCCATTAGGGCCAACCGCCTGCGTAATGATCTGAACCAGTTCAGCCGATTTGCTGCCTTCAGCAATCCATTGAATCCCCATTGGCAGCAAGGCATCGCCAGCTAAAATTGACTCTGCTTCGCCCCATTTTTTATGGCTGGTTAATTTGCCGCGACGATAATCATCGTTATCCATTGCTGGCAAATCGTCATGAATTAAAGAATATGTATGAATTAGCTCAATACCACAAGCAATTCGAATTTCATCCTCTGTAATTTCTTTTCCCAATGTATTAAGAGTTGCTAAAAAAAGCAGTGGTCTAAGACGCTTGCCGCCTGCCATTACAGAGTAGGCCATAATTTGACTGATTTTTTGATCATCGACTTCATTGGCTAAATGCTTGTTCAAATATTCATTAATTACCGGAGTCCATTGTTTTTGAAAATATTTAAAAGCTGTCATTTTTATTCCTCGGGTGCTGATGCGTTTGTTGGATCCAATTTATGTTCCGTGCCGTCGCTATCAATTAATTTAGCAACAGTTTCTTCAGCCTGCGTTAACTTTTTATCAAGATCACGGCTGATTTTGACCCCTTCTTGGAATTGCTTTAATGCATCATCCAAAGGTACATTGCCATTTTCCAGATTGGTAACAATCTCTTGTAAGCTATTTAATTGTTCTTCAAAATTATTCTTTTTAGTTGCCATCTTTATCTCCTCTAATCGCTGTCACGATTGCTTCCGCTATTCCATCTTTAAAGTGCAATTTTAAATGATCATTGTTTCGAATTTGATCAACAGAACTAACGGTTTGACCACTTTCATTTGTTGTATAAGTAAAACCCCGTTCCAGCGTCTTCAATGGACTGTAATCATTTAATTGCTGCACCGTTTGCTTGAAAGCATCGCGTTTTAATAAAAGCTGCTTCTTCATATTGTCAATCAACCGTTTAGCCAAAAAAATACGTTGCTGCTGCATTTGAATGATTTGCTTATCAGGGCTATTGGACTGTAATCTTTGTGCGGCTAAATTAAATTGCTGCCGAGCACGTTCCAGCTTATTATTCATACTGTTTGCCAAGCGCTGCTTTAGCATATCAACAGTTTGAATTTGCTGATCATATAAACGCGTTGGCTCACGCATGATTACAGAATTATTGATGCGTTGCAAAATATCTCTTTTTTCTCGGATAATTGCTTGAACGCTAGCTAAAAGTCTACCCTGCAATTGATGAATATTGGCAATTTCATCAGTTAAATTAGGCGTTGCATACTCCGCAGCAGCAGTTGGCGTTGCGGCTCTCACATCGGCTACAAGATCACACAAAGTTGTATCGGTCTCATGCCCTACAGAAGAAATAACCGGCATCGGCATTGCATAAACCTGTCTAACGACTTTTTCTTCATTAAAAGGCCACAAATCTTCAAGCGAACCACCACCACGACCAATAATCATGACATCATAATCATCGGCATGCTGCAAAATCTGTTGCATAGCAACAACCAATGAATCAGCCGCCGTATCGCCTTGCACTTGAGCTGGGAATAAATCAATCTCGGCATGAGGGAAGCGCCGATTTGCCGTGACCATAATATCATGGATAACAGCACCCGAAGCACTGGTTACAACCGCAATTTTATCCGGAAAATGGGGCAACTGCTTTTTATGCTCTGGATTGAATAAACCTTCTTTTGCCAATTTTGCTTGGAGTTGCTTTAGCTGCTCGTATAAAGCGCCCAGACCAGCTGGCTCCATTGACTCGGCATAAAATTGATAAGAACCCTGCGGTCCATAAACACTTACATATCCAGTAACATAAACTTTCATTCCCTCTTCCGGTTTAAATTTAACCTTATCGAAGTAGGAACGAAACATGACCACATTGATCTTGGATTTTTCATCTTTTAATGAAAAATACTGGTGCGAATTGCGGCGATAACGAAAGTTAGATAATTCCCCTTGTAAAAAAACTTTATGCAAATAAGGATCATTCTTAAACTTTTGCGTAATATAGTAATTCAGATCCGTGACAGTTAGATATTTATTGTCTGCCATTTGCTCTCCTTGTCAATTTAACGACTTGTTCCATTAAATATTCTACAGTTAGCGGCCCTACGCCACCTGGTACCGGAGTAATCCAGCTTGCTTTGTCTTTTACTTCATCAAAAGCAACATCGCCTACCAAGTGACCATTGACGTGATTAATGCCAACATCGATGACAACTGCACCAGGTTTAATCATATCGGCAGTAATCAGATTAGCCTGGCCTGCCGCTGAGACAATGATATCTGCTTTTTGCGTGTATTCCTTTAAGTTTTGCGTGTGGTGATGAAGCAGAGACACAGTAGCATTTTTTTCAAGTGCTAGAGCAGCTAGCGGCTTGCCAACAATGTTAGACCGGCCGATTATCACCATATTTTTACCATCTAAATCAATCTGATAGTGCTCGAGTAGGCCAATAATTCCAGCAGCCGTAGCTGGTTCTACAAAGTGCGTTCCCTGCCACAAGCGGCCTGCACTAGCCGGCGTTAAGCCATCAACGTCCTTTTCTGGATCAATTCTGCTAAGCAGGTGATTCTCATCAATCTGATCAGGCACTGGCAATTGAACCATGATGCCATTAACTTTCGGATCCACATTTAACTGGTCAATTAACTTTATGACATCAGATTCTTGCTCATTTGCAGGCAACTGATATATTTTTTGCTCAATACCGATCTTTTTAGCGCGCCGCTTTTTAGTGCGGACGTAGATTTTGCTGGCTGAATCGTCCCCAATATTAATCACGCAAAAAAGAGGCTGAATTCCGTCAGCTTTTAATTTCTTAACCTTTTCTTTAAGTTTATCTGCCTTTAAGTTTGCAAATGCTTTGCCGTCAAGAATTTGTCCCATAAAGTCATTCCTTTTCTATAAAAATAGCCGGCATAAGCCGGCTATTGATATTATTTGACGAAGTTAGCCAAAATACCATTAATGAATGGTTTTGCATCTGGATCGGTGAAATCATCACACAAATTCAATGCTTCATTCACTGCTGCTTTTGGCTCAATCTCGGCGCTATCTTTGATTTCGTACAAAGCGATTTCAAGAATTGCAATAGTAATTGGATTAACACGCTCAATCCGCCAGCCCTTTTTCAGGTGTGCAGCAATTGCTTCTTTTAATTCATCGCGCTTTAACATTACGCCTTCAATTAAAGTTTTTGAATAGGCAGAAAGCTGCTCAAGATCAAGCATTTCCACGGTTTTTACTTCAACTTCTGCTGTGGTCAACTCAGGATCTTGGTTGGCCAAAAAGATTGCTTGCATTGCAACCTTACGACTTTCATGTTGATTCATTTACTCTTGATTGTCCTCCGGAAACAGTTCGGTCGTTGTGTTCTCAGGAGCCTTATTTTCGTCATCTTCTGGGAATACCAGACCAACAACGTGAATATTGATCTCTTTAAGTTCCAAATCCGTCATTTGGATCAATTGTTGCTTCAAATTCTTTTGTAATTTGATGGCAACTGAAGGAACATTTACGCCGGCCTCAAGGTAAACATAAACATCTGCACTCAACTTGCCAGCTTGATCAACGCTAACGCTGACGCCTTTTCCGCGGTCTTCACGGCCTAAAACATGCTTAATGCCTGATTTCAAGTTGCCACGCATGCCTACAATGCCATCAACTTTTTCAGCAGCAATTCCTAAAATGACTTCAAGTACACTAGGATCAATCTTAATTTGCTCACCATTTTCTTCGCCACTTAAGAGAATTTTTGAACTATCTGCCATTTTCTTACCTCAAAAAAACTACTTGTTAGCACGTGATACGTAAGTACCATCAGCAGTGTTGATAGTCAAAACGTCGCCTTCGTTAATAAAGAATGGAACGTTAACTACCAAACCAGTTTCCATAGTAGCTGGTTTACCACCACCTGATGAAGTATCACCCTTGATGTTAGGTTCAGTCTTAGCAACCTTCAAATCAACGGTGTTAGGCAATTGAATACCTAAAGTTTCACCATCGTGCATAATTACGTTAACAGTCATGTTTTCAAGCAAGTACTTGCTTTCATCTTGAATTTGTTCGTTTGGAATGGCTAATTGATCATAAGTAGTAGTATCCATAAATACATAGCTTGAGCCATCATTGTACAAATATTGCATAGACTTGGTTTGAATATCGGCTGTTTCAACCTTAGCAGTTGAACGGAAAGTATATTCCTGAACAGCGCCGGTTCTCAAGCTCTTAAGCTTTGAACGAACGAAAGCACTACCTTTACCTGGTTTTACGTGTTGGAATTCAACGATTCTCCATAAATCATTATTATATTGGATAGTTAAACCGTTCTTGAATTCGTTAACTGATATCATTGTCATAATAATTCCCTCATTTCTACATATATATGTTACCAATTTGCAAGCGATTTGGCTATCTTTTTAAAGAGAAAGGAGCTCATCTTTTGGCAAGTTGGATAAAGTTTCTGGATTTTGACCATTAATCAAAATGTCATCTTCGATTCTAACGCCGCCTTTTTCAGGCAAATAAATTCCTGGTTCAACCGTATGAACCATGTTGTTGACCAACTTTTGCTTGCCGAAAGGCAAAGCAGGTTGACACAATTCATGAATTTCTAGCCCAATTCCGTGACCAATCCCATGTCCAAAGTATTGACCATAACCTTGCTCAGTAATATAGTCACGTGCTGCTCTATCAACATCGCGACCAGTGTGACCAACAGTTGCAGCTTCGATTCCTCTTCTTTGAGCTTCATGAACGATTTGATAGATTTTTTCTAATTCGGGATCAACTTTGCCCAAGCAGACTGTCCGTGTAATGTCAGCAGCATAGCCATTGTAGAAACTGCCAAAGTCAATCACGATCATATCGCCATTTTCCATCTTTTTATCGCTTGCAACGCCGTGAGCCCAAGCAGATCGAACACCTGAAGCAACGATCGTATCAAAGTCAGGACCATCGCCGCCATTTTCTTTAAAGTAATAATCGAGTTTTGTGGCAACGGATCTTTCGGTAACGCCAGGCTTAATTAACGGCAAAATTTGTTTAAAACTAGTCATTGAGATTTCAATTGCTTTACGCAAAGTTGCAATCTCTAATTCATCTTTAACGTTGCGAACTCGTTCAACAAGTTGTTCTGAGAATTCAAAGGAAATATCCGGATTTTGTCGTTTTAGCTGATCAAAAACAGCAGCAGTCATGACGTCAGCTTCAACTAATACTTTACGGTAATTAGTTTTCTTCAATGCTTTCGTCAATTCGCCGGCAACATCACTGGATTGCTGCATAATGACATCCATTTGTCCAGGAGCTTGTGCTTTAATTTGATCTGCAAAACGCGAATCAGACAGAAGAATGCGTGAGCCATCCTTACCCAAAATCAATTCTGCTTCTTCACCGGTAAAATTGGTTAAGTAGCGATAATTTGCTTGATTGATGATAATCATCGCATCAGCATCTTTTTCTTTTATCAAATCAGTTACTTTACTAATTCTTTGATTGAGCAAGCTTAATAATTCTTCTTGTTTATCCATGTGTATTTCCTCTTTTCGCTAGTTGATTTAGTTTATTATACAAAAAAGACGCGAAGCAGGTTGCTTCTCGCCTTCGTTTTTTACTAAATTACTTAGCTTCTTCAGCTGGAATAACTGAAACTTGCTTCTTGAACTTGCCAAGACGTTCAAATTTAACAACACCGTTTACTAATGCAAATAAAGTGTCATCTCCACCTTGACCTACGTTCTTGCCTGGGTGAATCTTAGTACCACGTTGACGGTAAATAATTGAACCTGCGTGGATTTCTTGACCATCGCCGACCTTAGCGCCTAAACGACGACCAGCAGAGTTACGACCGTTGGCAGTAGAACCGCCACCCTTGTGGTGGGCAAATAATTTCAAACCTAAAATATTCATTATCTTTTCACCTCTGAAAATTAAGCTTCAATCTTTTCAACAGTAACCTTAGTGTAAGGTTGACGGTGACCGTACTTGCTGTGTGAGTGCTTCTTTGGCTTGTACTTGAAAGTTACAACTTTCTTTTCCTTACCTTGCTTTTCAACTTTAGCAGTAACCTTAGCACCCTTAACTAATGGAGCACCAACTTTAACATCCTTGCCATCAGCAACAAGAATAACTTCGTCAAAGGTAACTTCCTTACCTTCTTCTGCATCAAGCTTTTCTACAAATACACTATCGCCTTCAGCAACTTTGTATTGCTTACCACCGGTCTTAATAATTGCGTACATTTGTACACCTCCAAAAAAATACTTAGACTCGCCGAACTTAGGTGTCTTGTCTTCAAGAACTTCTAACCCAAGACGTGCGGTTGCAGATGTGGAGGTCTCCACAAATACAACTACTATATTCTACTACCAGACTGTTTATTCTGCAATAAAAAATTAAAAACCCCAGCGGTCTTCGCTGTAGCCACCGACAACATTGTAAATCGTCAGACCCTGGTATTCTTTTTGCAGCAGATCGCGAATTTCTTCAAGATGGTCATTACTCATTACCCGTACCTGGTATTTTTTGTCAAAACCAGTTTCGGTGTAATTCATCATCACTACTGTAACTACTTGAGAAAATGCAGCTAAGAAGGTATTCCAGCCATCAACGAAAATATTCATGAAAATAACGATCATATCAACCGCAAGCAAGCCAATTGCTGGGTCGATATAGAAGTATTTTTTAAAGATCATTGGAAAAACAGTCGTACCACCAGCTGCAACGTTAATTGGGACATAGAAAAAGTTAATCGAGATCGCAACAATTTCCAATCCGATTAGGAAAACTACCCAACGCATCCACTTGTGATTAGTTAATTTTTTGTCATACAGGCATCCTTTCTTTTAGTTAGCAATATAATTTTACATAAAAAAGCATGATTATGACAAGAAAATTACCCAAATATAAGAAATTATTTATCTTTTTCTTTATATTCAATTGTTTGGTTTCCCTCGTAGGCTGGAAGACCATTAGCGGCTCGATAAAGCGCACGTTCAAAAGACTGATATCCCTTGCTGGAGCTGACAGCAAACTTGACGCCATATTTGCTGGCAAATTCACGAATATTCCAAGTAGAATCATGAGCCGCAAATGCCGTAACCAAAATTACGATATCTAAATCCTTTATCTGATTTTCGATAACTTTTTTCTTTCCCTCAAAGGCATCAATTGGAATCGGAATCCCATTATAGCGCGAAACGATACTGTCCAAAATAGCTTCATTTTGATTGTCGCCAACTGCAATCCCTACTCGCTGGTAGTGCAGATCCAAGTCCAGCTTGGCAACTTGTTCGCTATTGCTGCTCTTCTTTTTCTCCTTTTTAGCAGGAGCTGAATGTTCAGGCTGATCTACTTGATAAATCCATCTGATCTGAACTGCATCTGCGGGATTCTTCTTCAAGCGGACATCCCCCGCATACCAGGCCAAATCAACAATTGAACCATCTTCAAGAGAAATATTGTCGCCCTGATAATAGCTTGAATCTATGGGAATTACGACTTCTTTGCCTCGAATTCTCAGCTTCTCACCATGAATATTGCGGGAAATTGCCAGGTGTCCTTGCCGACCCTGAACGACCGCATACTTAAAGTCCTCGATCTGATCATAATCACGTTTGCGCAGTTTTTGAAAACCAACAACGCGCAGTATTTCAGCTTCATAGTTGGGATTGGTTTTATCTTCCAGTGCCTCAACGATATCGCCGGTCTTCAAATTAAGCGGATGTACCTGAGATTCTTTAACCGTATAAACGGTTTGACCATTATCATTGATCAAATCTGCTCCCGATACCAGCCGAATAACGGTGTAGCGTTGTCCTTTGTGATAATCGCGCTTCGGCTTTTCTTTTGGTTTCATTGCCTCTTCAAAAACTTTGGCATTGACTGCTTCTTCTGTTTGAATCGAATGCTGAATAGCTTGATCCAATGCTCCAATTTCAGTGCCAAAATTTTTGCCCACTCCAGGAACAAAAGTTAATTTATGCAGAGCCGTCAGTGCTTGCTTTTTAGCGGCAGGATCGCCAGGTGTCTTAATCAGCTGTGTGATTCCCGTTAATAAACGTTTTATATCCTTATTTTGCTCATTTTGATCTGAAATGCTCGGCTTTTTTGTTTTGATAGGAGTCGACTCTTGACCATCATCTGCCATTTGAATAATAGCTTTGATTGCAGTTAAGCCATTTTTTAGACTTTGGTCATCTCCACTTGTTTTTTGCAGAATTCGCTTAAGATGATTGCGATAATCTAACAAATTCTTCACCTGCTTTCTTACTTGAACTATTTTATTATATCCTGCTTACTTTTAATAATTAAAATTTATTTGCTTATCAATACCAATAAAAAAAGACTTCTAGGATCGCTAGAAGTCAAATCGTTTAAGCACGCCATTCGCCGTTATTGCCATAAGAATGTTTGCCTAATTCATCGATAATCACATGAATATGTTCCTTCGGTGCACCGGTATCTTTATGGACGGCTTCGGTTACGTCCTTCATCAAATTAGTCAATTGCTCGTCGGTTCTGCCCTTAATTAATTCAATATGTACAAATGGCATTGTTTTCCTCCTTTATTTAATTTTGATAAGTAATATTCAAATAAAAATATACCAAGTTTAAAGCTTATATTTGCGGAAAACTTTCTCAAGCGGTAAGCCAATCACCGGGGTAAGCAAACCGGTAAAGCTGGCTTCAACGATTCCATTCATTCCCAAAGCTGCAACTAGCACTAAAAAAAGCGATTGACTGTTGCTGGTATTGCCGAGATACTTCATCAAACTAGCAGCATGATTCATAAAAAGCAGGCTGCTTAGGCCAATTACCAAAAAGGTATTGGTCAAAGAAGCAGTCACTCCGGCAACCAGGAAGCTTATTTTTTCGCCCTTCATCAGTTTGACGATTAAACCGGGAAGCCAACCGGCAATTATGCTTGGTACCAGTGAAATTATCGGATTTTGAAAGAGTATAAGACTTACCATATCGCCTGGTTGCGTGTAAGCAACAAACAAGCGAGTCAAGCCCCAGAAAATGCCGAAGCCAACTCCTGCTTTTGATCCCATTAGGCAGCTGTATAAGGCTACAGTCAATGGGATCGTCGTAATTGTCGGCAGAGCCGGTAAAAGTCGGATATAGCCAATATTTGGTACCAAAGTTTGCAATAATAAAATGGCAACAAAAATAGCGGTGATTGTTAAACGCGTTGTTTCTGTTTTTCTCATCTGTCCCTTTTCCTTGTTAAATAATTACTTATTTTACCTAAAAAATAATTTTTAGCAAAGCCCTTCTTCTTTCAAAAAGTTGAACCATTTAGCCTTCAAGTGCGAAAAATCAAAGCGCTTAGCCGACTGATAGGCACAAGCAGAATATTGCGTCATCAAATTTGGGTTGGTCAGCAGAGCCTTGATGGTTTGCTTTAAAACAACCTGATCATTCATCGGAACCAGCTTTCCGCTAATACCATCTTCGATTATTTCGGCTGGGCCATAATTAATATCATAAGAAACGGCAGGACAGCCGTGAGCCTGTGCTTCAAGAAGTGCCATGGCAAAGCCCTCATTTTTACTGGTTAACACTTCTAGCTGGGCTGAGTTATATACTTGATCCAAATTTTGTGCAAAGCCGCAAAAGTTAATATAAGAAGCTGCGTGATTTTCTGCGACTAAAGTTGTTAAGCGTTTATTTTCCGCTTCATCCGTATTGTTGCCGTAGATCGATAAAGCAATTTGCGGATATTTGATATGCAGATCTATCACGGCTTGAATCAGATGGCTCAATTGCTTAATGACATCAATTCAAGCTACGGCAATAATTTTCCCTGGTGTGCGAGAAGAAAATGGAATTTTGTCTTCGCTAGAGGTAAAGGTAACAGGGATGTCATATGAATGCGAAACCTGCAATACTTCCGCTGCATCTTTAGACTCACGTTTGGTTGAAGAAATTAAGCCGCGAATTTTGCCTGCTTTTGCTAGCTCGGTCACCGGTTTAAATACTGAATATACTTGATCATTCAAGTAGCCTGAGGGGGTTAAAGCTGAATGGAAAATGACGTAGCTGGGAACGATGTGCTTCATTTTTTCAAAAGCGGGCAGAACCTGCATACAGCGATCGCAGTAGAAGACTGCTTGCGCATTCCTTTCTGCTAAGCAGTCAAGGAAATAGGCCTGAAAGGAAGCTTCCTTTTCAAACCGCACTGTTTTAAAGCCCTTTTTCATTTCAATCAGCGTGAGCATCGGCTTGTTCTGGTTGCTTTGACAGAAATATTCACGGATAAGCGGATT
Organism: Lactobacillus amylolyticus DSM 11664; assembly: GCF_000178475.1. Taxonomy (GTDB): domain Bacteria; phylum Bacillota; class Bacilli; order Lactobacillales; family Lactobacillaceae; genus Lactobacillus; species Lactobacillus amylolyticus. Next base: position 65,749 of record NZ_ADNY01000013.1, read on the forward strand.
GTTATTTTGATCCACGAATTCGCGCATTTTAAGCTGAGCCTTATCATCAAAGAATTCAGTATAATCCAAGTGATTATAGCGATAGAATTCCCGTTTAACTGTGAAGCCATATTGATCCAGATGATCGACGTAAAACGCGAGCCATAAAGGTGAGCTTGAATAACCGCGCGTTCGTTCAGATAAGCGTTATTTTCTTTTCTGATTAAACCAGGCTGATTAAAAATCTGGTCAAGGGCTTTTTCAGTATTTACTTGTTGAGTATCGGGCAGCTGTTGAAAATACTGAAAAATATTGATCACTCTGCCACTTGTTTTCAGTTTATTTCGACATTCCTGAATAAAGTCATTTTTTGCAACTCGACAATTTTGCAAGGCACGTCAAGGGCATCAAAGATCTGCATCCTCTTTACCTGTGCCAGTTCAATTGCTGACGTATTATAATCTTCTCGTGTTGAAATGAAATAATGCATATGTTTTCCCTCGAGACAAAAAAAGCAACGCCTCTCAGCGTTGCTATATTAATGATCTGGGTGAGATTCGAACCCACGACCCACAGTTTAGAAGACTGTTGCTCTATCCAGCTGAGCTACCAGACCATGTATGTTTGTATGTCCTCAACAGAACACAAACTATTATATGGAAATCTGCTTTAAAATTCAAGCCTTATTTTAAAAATTATCAGTTCATTCTAAAATAGAAATTAAGGAGGATTCTCAAAATGATCAAATTTTACGGCTATAAACGTTGTTCAACATCAAGAAAAGCACAAAAATGGTTTGACGACCATCACATTAAGTATGAATTTCAAGACCTGGTTGCTGTCCCGCCTAAAAAAGAAGACCTGATAAAATGGCTGACTGCCTACCAAAATCGCGGCTTACGCTACTTTTTCAACACCAGCGGTCAACATTACCGTGCTCAAAATCTAAAAGAAAAAATTCCAACGATGACCATCGCTCAAGCCGCCGAATTGATGGCAAACGACGGCAAATTAATCAAGCGTCCTCTAGTTGTTGATGAAAAGCACTTAACTTGTGGCTTTAAAGAAGATATTTACAAGGAAACTTGGCTTCAAAAATAGTAAACTAGACATAACAAATTTCACCACAATTAAAGGAGTTTTCTTATGAAATATAATCAATATGCTTACGTTCAAACGCAATATGAAGAACAAGTCAAAGAATTAACGGCGATCAACTTTTTGCCCAAGAATTTTCAAAACTGGTCCTTCAGCGATCTGCTTGCCAAATTAGTTAAGATGAGCATTGCTGAAGCAAAAAGCGACGAGGCCAAAGAAGCAAAGCTAAATGAATTCGCAGTCTCCGAAACGCAGACTTTCGCTGACTTTTTAAAGCAAAAGCCTGAAGAAATCGGCACCAATCAATTCTACAATGTTGCTTTGCAGCTGCTAGGATACCACGTTCATTACGACTACCAATTGTCCGATCCGACCGGTTTTATGCAAAAGCAAGCCTTGCCTATCGTTCAAGATATCGATTCTATTTCCAAGTTGGTGACTGCTTTTTATCGTTTGCTTAATACCCGTGCCAAAAACGGTCAGCTCCTTATCGATGTAATGGCTGGACGAGGCTACTTCACCCAATTCTGGGGACAAAACAAGTTCATGTACTTCAATGGCAAATCACTTTCTGTCTTTAATACTGACAAGGTTATCCGTGAAGTTGTCTATGTTGAAACTGATCTTGATACTGACCGCGATGGCAAAAGCGATTTGATTCAAGTAACAATCTTTCGTCCCAACGAGTCAAACGGCGGTTTGAAAGTACCAGCTTTATACACTGCTAGTCCATATTTTGGCGGCATTATTGAAAATGAAAAACGCAATCACAATGTCGACGAAAACTTGTCTGATGCAACTGAATGGCAAGATCCTAAATATGAAGCAACTCCAACAGTTGAAGCAAACAAGCCTGGCAGTGAAGATCATGTGGCAACCGAAGAAGCCGTTCACAAGTCTTCTTACCCACTGAACGAATACTTGCTGGCACGCGGATTTGCCAGTGTCTTTGCTGGTGGAATCGGCACGCGCGGCAGCGATGGCTTGCGTATTACTGGTGCACCTGAAGAAACTGAATCAGCTAAAGAAGTAATTGAATGGCTGCATGGCGACCGCATCGCCTATACTGATCGCACTAAAAAGCATGAAATCAAGGCTTCCTGGTGCAATGGCAATATCGGAATGACTGGCCGCTCTTACCTTGGTACTTTGCAAATTGCTGTTGCTACTACTGGTGTTGCTGGTCTTAAGACTGTTGTTTCCGAAGCTGCGATTTCATCCTGGTATGATTATTATCGTGAACATGGTTTAGTAATCGCTCCTGAAGCTTGCCAAGGCGAAGATTTGGACTTGTTGGCAGAAACATGTCAATCAAATTTGTGGGATGCCGGTTCATATTTAAAGATCAAGCCAAAATATGACGCAATGCAAAAGCATTTGCTGAGTCGTGAAGATCGCACTACTGGTCAATACTCAGACTTCTGGGAAGCTAGAAACTACCGCCACAACGCTGATGGCATTAAATGTTCATGGATCAGCGTCCATGGCTTAAATGACTGGAACGTTAAGCCAAAGAATGTTTACAAGATTTGGCAACTGGTTAAAAAGATGCCAATGAAACACCACTTGTTCTTGCATCAAGGTCCGCACTACAATATGAACAATTTCGTTTCGATCGATTTTACCGACCTAATGAACCTTTGGTTCTGTCATGAGCTTCTTGGCATCGAAAACAATGCCTACAAGCAATGGTCAACGGTCATGATTCAGGACAATCTTCATGCAGATACCTGGCATGAAGAAGATGACTGGTCTAATGAAATTGGTCAAGCAGCTACCTACTACCCAACTGATGATGGTGAGCTTCATAAAAACGGCAATGGCAAAGAGAAGAAGAGTTTTGTCGATGTGGGCGGTAAAGACTTCAAAGAAGCTAAAATTTCAGAAAGCGAATGGCAATACAAATTTATTTGTGGTGATGAAAAATGGGCTAAACGCAGCCTGCGTTTTGTGACAGATGAATTTATCCATCCAGTAACAATCGTTGGTCGACCAGAAGTTAAAATCAGAGTGAGTGGCTCATTGCCTAAAGGGCAGCTTTCAGTAGCTCTTGTTGAACTTGGCGATCGCAAACGTTTGACTCCTACGCCAAAGTTCTTAATGCGTGGTGGACAAGAACTCGGCTACCGCTTTGGTACAGATACGCTGCAAGAATTTGTTCCTGATAAATTAACGCATGCTAAATTGATTACCAAAGCTCATATGAACTTGCAAAATTACAAGGATATGAAGAAGCCAAGGAAGATTGAAGCTGGTCAATTTGTTGACCTTGATTTCAAGCTGCAGCCAACTTATTACCAACTTCCGATTGGCGCCAAAGTTGCTTTGATCATTTACTCTACAGACGAAGGAATGACCAAGCGACCACTTGAAGAAGAAACTTATACGGTTGATTTGGCCGGTACTGAGATTAAGTTTTATCAGAAATAACTAGAATTTTCTCTTTGGGTTTCTTTTAGAATAAAAGCAAAAAGTGTTAGTCATAAACTAACACTTTTTTTATTTCAAATATTTAATTATTAATCCAAACTTTCAGTCGCAAATGAACGATTTTCAAGTGCTGTCAAAAGCGCATCAGCAGTATCTAATGCCGTCAGCAATGGAATGTTTTGTTGAATTGCAGTTTGCCGAATGATGAAACCATCAGAATTCTTTTCCAAATCATGGCCCATCGTGTTGATCACCAAATCAATCTTCTCTTGCTTGAGTTCGCTCAAAATGTTGTTATCGCCATTTTCATGAACCTTAGAAACTAATTCCACATGCAAACCTTTGTCACGTAAGAATTCTGCCGTACCTTTGGTTGCGAAAATTCTATAGCCGATTCGAGCAAATCTCTTAGCAATAGGCAAAATAGCTTGTTTGTCACGATCTTCAATGGTTAAAAGCACGTTGCCATATTCAGGCAATTTCATTTTAGCTCCTGCAAAGGCCTTGAACAAAGCTTTCGCAAAGGTATGGTCAGAGCCCATAACTTCACCAGTAGATTTCATTTCAGGTCCAAGGTAAGAATCAATATCGGCTAATTTGCTGAAGCTGAAGACTGGGGCCTTAACACTGATCATTTCAGGCTCCGGTGCCAAACCATCTTTATAGCCTTGCTCGGTCAAATTTTCACCCATAATTACGCGTGAAGCAACTTGGGCCATTTCAATCCCCGTAATCTTGCTTAAGAATGGTACCGTTCTTGAAGCTCTTGGGTTAACTTCGATGACATAAACTTGACCGTCACGGACGATAAACTGAATATTCATAATACCGATACAGTTGAGTTTCAAAGCCAACTTTCTAGTGACATCGGTAATCTTTTCTTTCACTTCATCAGTAAAGGTTTGTGGTGGGTAAACGGCCATTGAGTCACCTGAGTGAACGCCGGCATGTTCAATATGTTCCATAATTCCTGGCAAAAGAACCGTCTTGCCGTCACAGATGGCATCAACATCACATTCGCGACCATCAAGATAATCGTCAACCAAAATTGGGTGGTCGGCTGCGATATCAACGTGGTCATGCAAGTATTCTTCAAGTTCGTCCTTGCTGTAGACAATTTCCATTGCCTTCCCACCTAAAACATAGGATGGACGAACCAAAACTGGGTAGCCTAAGCGATCTGCTGCTTCAAGTACGCCTTCATGCGTTGTTGCAGTAAGGCCTTTTGGTTGATTCAAATGAAGATCCTTAATGATTTCATCGAACAATTCACGGTCTTCAGCACGGTTAACATCTTTAACCTTGGTACCCAAAATCTTAATGCCGTGTTTTTCAAGACCGGCAGCCAAGTTTATTGAAGTTTGACCACCGAATTGAACAATTACGCCTCCTGGCTTTTCCAAGTCGCAAACGTTCAATACATCTTCAAGAGTTAATGGTTCAAAGTAAAGCTTATCAGAAATTGAGAAGTCAGTAGAAACCGTTTCGGGGTTAGAGTTAATAACAATTGCTTCATAGCCCATCTTTTGCAAAGCCTTAACACAGTGAACAGTGGCGTAATCAAATTCAACACCCTGACCAATTCTGATTGGGCCAGAACCAATAACCAAAACTGACTTTTTGCCTGTCTTATGACTTTCATTTTCACCATCATAAGTTGAGTAGAAATATGGCGTTTTTGATTCAAATTCGGCAGCACAGGTATCAACCATCTTATAAACCGGAATAATGCCATTTTCTTTCCGCAAATTTCTGACATCATCGACATCTTCATCCCATAAATTGGCAATTGTCTGATCAGAAAAGCCATACTTCTTAGCGGTTCTCAAAACTTCAACATCATCTTCATGATGTTCCAAGGTCTTTTCCATCTCGACCATATGCCTAACGATATCCAAGAAGTAGAAGTTGATCTTAGTTAGTTCGTGAACATCTTCAACACTGTAGCCTCTTCTGAATGCTTCAGCCAAGTAGAAAAGTCGATTATCTTGCGCCTTAACCAGCTTGGTTTCCAGCTGATCATCGCTTGCAGCATGTGCTTCAGGTGAATACAAGTCTTTTTCATCAATTTCAAGCGATCTGACTGCCTTTTGAAAGGCTTCTTCAGCAGTACGACCGATAGCCATTACTTCACCAGTGGCCTTCATTTGCGTACCCAATACACGATCTGCCTTTGGGAATTTATCAAATGGCCAGCGTGGAATCTTGCAGACAACATAGTCCAAAGCTGGTTCAAATTCTGCATAAGTAGTACCCGTAACTGGATTCTTGATTTCATCCAAAGTCATCCCAACAGCGATCTTAGCTGCCATCTTAGCAATTGGATAACCAGTTGCCTTTGAAGCCAAGGCTGAAGAACGAGAAACTCTTGGGTTAACTTCAATTACGTCGTAATTGAAACTGTTAGGATCCAAGGCAAGCTGAACGTTGCAGCCACCCTCGATCTTAAGCGCTCTGATTAAACGCAATGAACAGTCTCTGAGCATTTGGTATTCCTTATCAGATAAAGTTTGTGACGGTGAGAAGACAATTGAATCCCCCGTGTGAATACCAACCGGATCAAAGTTTTCCATACAGCAGACAATCATTGCATTATCGTGACTGTCGCGCATTACTTCGAACTCGACTTCTTTATAACCAGCAATTGATTGTTCAATCAAACATTCAGTAACTGGTGAAAGTTCCAACCCATTTTTACAAATACGAGCCAATTCTTCTCTATTCTTACAGATACCACCACCGGTACCACCCATCGTAAAGGCTGGACGAACGATAATCGGATAACCGATCTTATCGGCAAAATCCAAAGCTTCTTGAACATGGTGAACAGTCAATGATGGTGGAACTGGTTCGCCTAAACTCTTACACAATTCCTTGAACTTTTCACGATCTTCGGCTTGTTCAATTGAATCAAGCTTTGTTCCCAAAAGTTCAATATGCAACTCATCCAAGATGCCAGTTTTTGAAAGAGCCAAAGCCATGTTTAATCCAACTTGGCCACCAAGAGTTGGCAAAATTGCATCTGGATATTCTTGGCGAATAATTCTAGAAACAGATTCAACTGTCAGTGGTTCGATATAAACTTTATCGGCAATGGTTGTATCAGTCATGATTGTAGCTGGATTAGAGTTTACCAAAACTACTTCATAACCTTCTTCACGCAAGGCTAAACATGCCTGAGTACCTGAATAGTCAAATTCAGCGGCTTGACCAATAATGATTGGACCAGAACCGATCACCATAATTTTATGAATATCTTTTCTCTTAGGCATGACGCTTTTCTTCCTTTCTTTGATCAATCATTGACATAAAGTCATCAAACAATGAATCTTCATCGTGAGGACCAGGCGTGGCGTCTGGGTGGAATTGAACTGAAAATGCAGGATATTTCTTGTGACGCAATCCCTCAACTGTTCCATCGTTTACTTCAACGTGGGTAATCATCAAATTGTCTTTATCAACTGAATCAGCGGCTACTGCATAACCATGGTTTTGCGAAGTAAAACCAATATTGCCTGTTGCAATTTCTCTTACCGGATGGTTAAAACCACGGTGGCCGAATTTCATCTTGTATGTTTTAGCACCGTTAGCCAAGGCAAATACTTGGTGACCCATACAAATTCCCATCAGTGGAACATGCTTTTCTACTTTCCGAACCATCTTAGTGGCCTCAATCATTTCTTCTGGGTCACCAGGACCGTTAGATAAAAGCACGCCATCTGGATGAAGACCTAAAACCTGCTTAGCCGTTGCCGTATACGGTAAGACGATACAGTTGCAGTCGCGCTTAGCCAATTCTCTTAAAATACTGTGCTTGATTCCAAAATCAATTACCACAATATTGCGCTTAGAACCGGGAACAGGATATGGCGTTTTGGTTGAAACCCGACTGATAACGCCTTTGGTAACCTGCTTTTGCTTTAAGTCTGCTGTAATTTTTTCAGCATCATCTTTAGAAGCGGCGATCTTGCCGCGCAAAGTTCCGTGGACCCGCAGCTTTTTAACCAATTCTCGCGTATCAATTCCTTGAATGCCTGGAATATTCAAATGCTCCAAGAACTTCGGCAAAGTTGTTTGCATTCTCCAGTTGGTAGGATGCCGCGCAACTTGGTGACATATTACGCCTTTAATGCCAGGTTCAAGTGACTCATAGTCGGCTAAAGTAATACCGTAGTTGCCGATCAATGGATTAGTAAATACCAAAATTTGATCAGCATATGATTGATCGGTAATTGCTTCTTGATAGCCGGTCATCCCAGTTGTGAAAACAACTTCACCGACTGTTTCTGTATTAGCACCGAAACTTTCGCCTTCATAAATTGAGCCATCTTCTAAAATTAAGTATTTCTTACTCATTTTCTTCACCCCGCTCGTAAACTACCTTACCGCTGACGATTGTCATGACTGTTTGACCATAGACTTTTTCGCCGGTAAATGGTGAATTGACGCCTTTGGACAAGTAATCTTCTTCCTTGATTTCTGCTTCATGCTTTAAGTCAAAAATTGCAATATCAGCTTCAGCTCCAGCCTCCAAATGACCACAATTCTTGAGACCAAATTTATCAGCTGGCACATCGCTCATTAAACTTAGCAATTTTCCCAATTTAATAATGCCCGTCTTAACGTACTTAGTGTATAAAGTTGAAAATGCTGTTTCGCTGCCGGTGATGCCAAAAGCAGCGTTGCGGAAGCTACCTTCTTTTTCGCTTTTAGCATGTGGGGCATGATCAGTGGCAATAAAATCAATTGTACCATCCAGCAGACCACCTACTAAGGCTGCTTGATCCTCTTTGGATCGTAATGGCGGATTCATCTTAAAGTATGGGTTGTCGCTTGGAATATCGCTGTCCGTTAACAGCAAGTAGTGCGGTGCAACTTCACAAGTAACATTGATTCCGCGTGCTTTGGCAATGCGAACCAAATCAACGCTAGTTGCTGTTGAAACGTGGCAGATGTGATAGTGGCAGCCCGTTTTTTGTGCTAAAAGCAAATCACGCGCAATTTGCGTAGTTTCAGCCAATTCCGTAATTGGCGGCAAATTCAATTCTTTGGCTTTTTCGCCTTCATTAATGACGCCATTTTGATATAAAGCATTATCTTGGCAGTGACTTGCGATGATCAAATTGTTTTCTTTAGCCTTCTGCATTGCCAGATACATTGTCTGCGCGCTTTGAATGCCATGACCGTCATTGCTTAAGGCAAAAGCACCAGCTTGTTTTAAGGCAGAGTAGTCCGGAATTTCGTCACTGGTTTGATCAACCGTGACCGGTGCATACTGCAAAATATGCACAACGCCTTTTTTCTTATTTTCGGCGATCATCTTTTTGATCAGATCGGGAGTGTTAGGAACCGGTGTAACGTTTGGCATGGCCCCAACAGTAGTAAAACCGCCATGAGCAGCAGCTGAACTACCGGTATGAATATCTTCTTTATAGGTTTGACCAGGATCACGGTAATGAACGTGAACATCAACGAGACCTGGACTCACTAGTTTGCCTGAAGCATCGATTACATGGTCACCGGTTAAATCTTGCCCGATTGCTTTAACTTTGTTTTTTTCAATTAAAACATCTGCTTGAAGCAAACGGCCATTTTGATAAACCGTTCCGTTCTTGATTACTGTCGTCATTTATTCGAGTCCTCCTAACTTGCGGCCGCGAATTACCGCTTCAAGCATTGCCATTCTCATGAAGACGCCATTTTGCATTTGTCTGAAGAACATGCACTTAGGCGCTTCAACTAATTTGCCATCAAGCTCAACACCATGGTTGATTGGACCTGGGTGCATGATGATTGTGTCTGGTTTCAATTCGTCATAACGCTTTTGATTGATGCCATACTTTTCATGATAGCTTTCTGCACTGAAAGTCTTTTCGTTTGGATCACCAGCGTGGCGTTCATGTTGTACTCTAAGCAACATCATGACGTCCATTTCAGGGACCAATTCATCGATTGGCTTGAATTCACCGTACTTGTCATAAGCGTGGTCATACCAGTAATCTGGGCCTGAGAAGTAAACCTTGGCACCAAGTCTGGTCAAAAGTTCCATATTGCTTTTGGCAACTCTAGAATTAGTGATATCACCGACGATAGCAACCTTAAGTCCTTTAATATGGCCGAAATGTTCATGAATCGTCATCATATCAAGCATGCATTGAGATGGGTGCTGACCGCTGCCGTCACCTGCGTTAACAACGCCGATGTTCAAATGTTGATAGGATTTTGGATGAATCAAATCTTCATAGTATTCGTTTTGCGAGTGCCGAATGACTTCTAAGTTGACACCCAAAGCATTCATAATTAATGAAGTATCATATAGAGTTTCACCTTTATTAACTGATGAGTGAGCTGGATCAAAAGGAATAACCGTCAATCCCAGCTTTCTTTCAGCCATCTCAAAACTGGTATGCGTCCGACTTGAATCCTCAAAAAACATGTTCGTTACGTAAACTGGATTGGTTAAATTAGGAACCGCTCCACCCTGCTTAAAATATTCAGCCCGTTTAATTAAACTGGTAACTTCTTCTTGTTTAAGATTTTCAACACTGACAAAATTCTTTAAACTAACAAGATTTAAATTTTCCATTTTTCCACCTTTACCAAAACAAAAAGCCCGAAGTCAATTGACTCCAGGCTACAGTTTTTCGGTGTGCTAAAAAGACACAACTGTTCTGGCCCTCTCTGGAGTCAATTAAATGGTTGATTACTTTAAATTAAGATTATTTAGGTAGTGCTTTTAAGACTACTTCATCATTTTGATCAATTTCCTTAACGTGAACGGCAACTTGTTCATCTTCAGAAGTTGGAATATTTTTACCGACAAAATCCGCTCTAATCGGCAGCTCGCGATGACCACGGTCAACCAAAACTGCGACTGCAATTGAACTAGGACGACCTTTCGCCATCAAAGCATCCATCGCAGCCCGGATCGTGCGTCCGGTATAAATGACATCATCAATCAAGACAACATGCTTATCGTTGATTTGAACGCCAACTTGATCAGAATTAACTACCGGATCCTGCTTAAGAGAAGCATCATGCCGATCATCACGATATAAAGTAATATCAAGCTGACCAACAGGAACATCTACTCCTTCAAGCTTTTGAATGCGATCATGAATCCTTTGTGCCAAATAAATGCCCCGCGTTTTAATTCCGACAAGAACTAAATCCTCGGTTCCTTTATTGCGCTCAATTATTTCATAAGTAATTCTTGTTAAAGCACGCTTGATTGCGAGTTCATCCCAAATCTTTTTGGTCATATTTTCCTCCCTGAAAATGCCCATGAAAAAAGCTCCTAATCTAGTTAGACTAGGAGCTTCACTGATAAAGTTGCATTCAACTTTAAACGCGCCACTTTACTAGCCTCACGGGACTAATTTAAAAGGACATTGATTGACTTAAATATACTTGTACCAGCACATTTTGTCAATTATTTTTATAATTTTCTTTAATTAAACTCAACTTGGCCTACTAAATCATTGATATCGTCAACATGCAATTTTTTAAGCAAATCTGGCAATGCTTGCGCAATATGCGGACAAGCTAAAGCATCATGGAAATGCGCCGTACCCACTGCAACTGCACTGGCGCCAGCTAAGAAGAATTCAACCACATCCTCAGCAGTTTCAATGCCGCCCATCCCAATGATTGGCAAATCAACTGCTTGATGAACTTGAGCAATCATGCGAATAGCGATTGGCTTAATTGCATGACCAGAAAAACCACCCATATTGTGGCCTAAGACCGGTTTTCTGCTTTTAAGATCGATTTCCATCCCTAAAACAGTATTAATCATTGAAATACCATCTGCACCACCAGCTTGGGCGGCTTTTGCAATTTCAACAATATCCGTTACATTAGGCGTCAATTTCACATAGATTGGGATATTCACTACATCCTTAATTTTTTTGGTTAAATCTTCAATCACATCAGGGTGAACGCCAAAACTCATGCCGCCTCTTGCTACATTAGGGCAAGAAACGTTGATTTCCAAAGTATTGACTAAGCCAGAAGCAGATAATTTGCGTGCAACTTCGACATAGCCTGCTTCATCGTCGCCACCGACACTTGCCATGATTGGCAATTCTGGATATTTCTTTCTGAATTTGGTCAATTTGTCACTAATAACTGCATCTACTCCAGGATTGGTCAAACCAACTGAATTCAAAACGCCATCGTCCAAAACAGCAATTTGTGGCTGCGGATTTCCTGTTGTTGCTTGTGGAGTCGTGGTTTTGATGACCATTGCCCCTAATTTGTTCAAATCAAATTTATTAGCTGCAGGAACATCGCCAAAACCAAAAGTACCGCTGGCTGGCATCAATGGATTTTTTAAGGCTAGACCTGGCAAAGCAACATGAATATTCGTCATATTTTTCCTCCAAAAATGAATGCTCACTGTCATTCTTTTATTTCTGATAACTTTTCGAAGAAAAATTCTACACGGATTTTTTATTTTTTCAAATTAAATTTTCGGTTGTTTTTTATTTTGCTAGGTGGTAAACTCACTTCAAGCAAACTTTAAACGGTACAGAGAGACCGCAAGTTAACAAAATGACTTAAATTTACCTAGAACAAGTCTATACTTGTGCATTTTCTCTGTGCCAGTATAGGCTTTTTTCTATGTGGAGGAAAAATGGCAAAACCAGTATTCGTTGCTCTTGACGTTGACAGCAAAACTAAACTTGACAGCTTGCTTGCTTCCTTAGGCAAGCCGCAAGACACTACGATCAAAGTTGGAATGGAGTTGTTTTATCATGAAGGACCAGCAATTGTAAAAGAACTAGCTGACAAAGGCTATCACATTTTTCTTGATCTTAAACTGCACGATATTCCCAATACCGTCTATAGTGCCGCTAAACAATTAGCTCATTTAGGAATTGAATATACTACCGTTCATGCTTTAGGTGGCAGTCAAATGATCAAGGCTGCCAAAGATGGCTTAATAGAAGGGACGCCAGCTGGACGAAGCGTACCGAAACTGCTTGCCGTAACAGAATTGACCTCGATTTCAGACCAAGTTTTAACAAATGAACAGCACTGTGCACTGCCAATGAATGAACAAGTGCTCTCACTAGCAAGCATGGCTCAGAAAGCTGGTGCAGATGGCATCATTTGTTCACCGCTTGAAGTTAAGGAACTGCATCAAAAAATTACAGGGAATTTTCTCTTCGTCACGCCAGGAATCAGACCAAAAACCAGCGGCAGCGATGATCAAGCAAGAACCGCTACCCCGCAAGAAGCAAGAAAATTCGGTTCAAGCGCAATCGTAGTCGGACGACCGATTACCTTAGCTAGTGATCCACAAGCTGCCTATGAAGCTATTAAAAAGGAGTTTAATTAAAATGCATCAAGATCAAATTATTTCTGCCTTAATTGCAAATAAAATTATTACCATTTCGCCTGATAAGCCTTTTACCTATGCAAGTGGCATGCACTCGCCAATTTATACCGACTTGCGCTTGACGATCTCCTATCCAGATTTAAGAGACATGATTGCAAGCGACTTAGCAACCTTGATTAAAAAAGAATTTCCAGAAGCAACCATTATTGGCGGCGTAGCAACTGCAGGTATTCCTCACGCCGCATTAGTTGCCGAAAAATTGCATTTGCCAATGATTTACGTTCGTCCAAAGCCAAAAGATCACGGCAGAGGTCGTCAAATCGAGGGTCGTTTTAGCAAAGACGATCAAGTTGTCTTAATTGATGACTTGATTACAACTGGTGGTTCAGTTCTCAATGCTGTTCAGGCAACGCAAAAAGATGGCGGTCAAGTTTGCGGCGTTTCTTCAATTTTTACCTACTATCTGCCTGACGCAAAAGAAAATTTTGCCAAAGCAAATGTAAAATACGCACCACTTCTTTCTTATCCTGAACTGCTTAAAAAAGAAAAGAAATCCGGTCATATCAGTGCTGATCAATACGAAGTTTTGCGCCATTGGCATGAAGATCCATGGCATTGGAAGAATTAGAAGTTTAAAAAGACAGGGGCGGCCCTGTCTTTTTTTTATGCAAAAATGCTAGGATATAACTATATCAAATTTAGAAAGTGTAAGACATGGTTAAAAAAGCGCAAGAAATTTTACACAAACCACTCAATCCAGAATTAAGCAACATCATGGCGCGGGGATTGTGCGTCGGCGTTACGACCGGATTAATTGTTAGCATCTTTCGCTGGATTATCGATCAAACGATGGCACTATTAGATCACATTTATCCCCAAATGCTGCCAATAATGTTTTGCTTTTGCCCTACATTTTGCTGATGCTGCTAATCAGTTTTGTTCTTGGCGAAATTATTGGACCATATATCGGCAACCTCGTTGGTTCTGGCGTACCGCAAATCGAAGCCGTTTTCTTAAATGAAAACGAAATGCCATGGTGGTCAATTCTATGGCGCAAATTTATTGGCGGTTTGCTTGCAATCTGTCCCGGTTTAATGCTTGGGCGCGAAGGCCCATGTATCGAAATGGGTGCAATGGTTGGTCAGGGCTATGCTGAAGCAGTTTTTCAATCTGATTTGAAAGAAAAACGCCGTCTCCAGCAAAGCTGCGTTGCTGCTGGTTTGTCTGCTGCTTTTAGTGCACCGCTAGGCCGGTGTTTTTTTCTTAGTGGAAGAAATTACCTTCAAATTTAAAGCAGTAAATGTCATTTCCGCATTAATTGCAAGCTTCTCTGCTGATTTGGTTACCCTGCTTTTCTTTGGAACTAAACCTTGTTTATTTTTACCCGTTCATGGCAACTTGCCTTTAAACGCATATTGGACCTTGCCCTTAATTGGTATCGTGCTTGGATTTCTAGCATATGTATACCAATTCGTTATTTTGTCATTAAGACCGCTTTTTGCCAAAATCAAGTTCATCCCTAGAAAATATCAAAACATCATTCCACTTCTGCTCATTATTCCAATTGGGCTTTGGAATGCACGTCTGCTTGGCGGCTCGCATGTTTTGATCACTAGCTTGTTCAATCAAGAATTTGAAGCCAAATTTTCGACTGGTTCCTTAACTTTTATTTTGGTGCCGATTGTCATTTTCTTGGTTCGCTTTGCCTTCTCAATGCTGTCTTATGGCTCCTCCGTACCTGGCGGAATTTTCATGCCAATTCTGGTTCTGGGTGCATTATTAGGAGTAATTTTTGCTAATCTGTTAATTCACAATGGGATCATTACCAGCACTTATTATCCACATATCATCATCATTTCAATGGCGGCTTATTTCGGAGCAATTGAAAAAGCACCAATCACAGCAATTATTTTATTGACTGAAATGGTCGGTAGCATCCATCAGGTCTTGCCGATGGTGATCACGGTCTTTATCGCTTATTATGTTCTTGATTTATTAGGCGGTCGGCCGATTTACGAAGCCTTGCGCATTCAAATGAATTTTAAGCAAAAATAAAAAAAGCTGAGCAAAAGCTCAGCTTTTTTTATGCCAATTTGACGTCCATCATCACTTCTTTTTGAACAGTTTGGTAAACTGTTGAAACATGCAATACGTGATCAAGAAACTTTTCTTTTTCTTCATTGCTCATTGAGCTTTCAAATGAAATTCTAATTTTCATGGCTGCAACATCGCTTTTGCCATGGCCTAAGTCCTCTGTAATGGTCGTAGTTTTAACTTGAAAATCTTTTACATCCAGTTTATGGGACTTGATAATCATCGCAGCTGACATGGCAATGCAAGAATTAACCGCACCTGTTAAATATTCCACAGGATTAGGACCTGCGTTTTTCTCAACCGTATCACAAATAAATTTATAATTGCGAGCCTGATTGATCAATTGCCATTCTTGCTCGCCTACACGCGTATTAACTTGGTATTTGCTCATTGTTGTCTCCTTTTAATGTTGTTCAATCGCCTTGTTCAAACGTTGATGATAAAAAGCGTAAATCAGAATTGCCAATGGAATAATGATCAACTCTACTGGATAAAACCAGGTAATTGGTAAAAGACTGTCAACTATTCCACTCAAAATCGGACCAAAAGCCATGCCGATATCGAGGCCGAGATAAAATGTCGAACTAGCCAGCCCCTGTTCGCTGATCGGTGCCAGCAAAAGCGCTGTGGCCTGAAGCACTGAATAGATGACGCCATAGCCAACTGCCATTCCTGCAGCAGCTAGTGCCATTTGCCAGTTGTTGTCCATGACTGTTAATAAAAGCAAATAAAGCACGGTCGCAATTGTACTGATCCAAAACCAAATGCCAAAACGAACGGTATCAAAGAGATTTTTTAAACTGATTCTGATGACCAACAAAACTACGGCATAAATTAGGAAGTAGGATCCCACTGCTACGTTTAAGTGTTTTTGCTCGACATAAGTTACAATGTCCGCCTGCGTTGAAAAATATGGCAAGGCAAATAAAGTAGTTAGAATTGCGACTGGCAAAGCATTCATCTCAATAATTTTAAAGCCATGCTTTTTCTGCGTCTGGGGCTTAGTCTTTTTTCTTGGCAAAGCATGATCACCCACGAACTGAATCGCAATGATCATTAATAATGCTGAAACAGCCGCAATAATGATGGCCTCACGATAACCGATTTTTTGATAAAGATTGATCGAAATAGCTGGTGCTAATGCCATCGCTAACGCATTCATTAGGCCATAAAAGCCCATCGCTTCACCGACATGCTCTCTTGGAACCAGAAAAGCCAGCCAGGTTGTCATGCAAACGGTGCAAAGAACGTAGCCGGTCCCGTTGATTAAACGAAACAAAAGCAGCCATTGACTTGCTGGCGTTAGAATGTAGCCCACAATCCCAATGAAAATCAAAATGCCGCCGATTAGCGATAAGCGATATTTAGAAAAATGATCAGTTAAATTTCCCGCAATTGGTCGCAAAAACATCGCGGCAATACTCATAATGCCAACGATTAGACCTGCAAAAGCAGAATTAGCACCCAAATCTTTGGCATAGCCATTGATTAACGGATTGATAAACATCGTGCCAAACATGAAAAAGAACGAAGCTGCCATGACTAAAATGACATCTTTAGTATAAATTGATTTTTTCTGCGTCAAAATAAGTGCCTCTTTATCTCCGAACTAATTCAATTTTAGCACGAAAGAAAAAAATAGTTTGAATCAAGCGATTCAAACTATTTTTTGCATTACTCAAAATTCCAGCAAATTTTTCTTTGGTAATGTTCAAACGGCAAAAGCGTAATTTCGCTTAAGTCGGTACCTGATGCAGGTGGACATTGTGCTTCAAAAGTGATGCCATCATAAGCTCCATAGGCAGCAGTTAGGCCTTGATGATTAAAGTGGTTTGCCGTATAAATCACAACAGCCGGCGCATTAGTCGTCATTGTCATCGTATGCTTTTGTCCGCGTAAAACAACAGCCGGCTGATTGCCATTCAAAATAAACGGATGATCGAGGCCGTTACGCAGCTTGATTTGCTCATCATCAGAGTCCAAGGCCTCTTTGACCCTTTTACCTTTGGTAAAATCAAACGCAGTTCCTGCAACTTTTGCCATTCCGCTTGTTGGCAAACCATCAGCACCGACCGGCAAATAATAATCGGCATTCATTTGCAGGTTAAGCTCTTTGGCACTTTCACCTAAATTAAAGTATGTATGATTGGCTGGATTGAAAACCGTCAATTGATCACTGACGCAATTGATTTCATAGCGTAAATTATTTTCATTATCGAGTTCATAGACAACATGCAGCCTCAAATTGCCAAAAAAGCCGTTATGCCCATCAGGATCAAAATAAGTTAGATCTGCTCTAGCACTTTGCTCCGTAGCACTCAGCTTAAAATGCCATACTTCCATATCAGTTCCATGTCCACCATGGATATGATTTTTGCCATCATTTACCGGCAATTGCCAAATTTGTTGACCATGTCGCCATTGGCCTAAACGAAGACGGCCACAGATTCTGCCAACCGTCCCGCCTAAAAAGTTGCGTTCCTTTGAATAATCTTCTGGCTTAGCTAGCGATAAGATCATATCTTCACCGTTTAGCAAAACCTTTTCCAAGGTTGCGCCATAATTCAAAATTTTAACGCTCATATTATGATCATTGCTTAAGGTGATTTCGCACAAATCATGACCTGCCAAAACGCCATATTTATTAAAGCTTGTTTTCATTTTAATCAATATCCTCTTTTAATGCGTTAATGAACAATTCCCAGCCTTGCTCGCCATCTTCATCATTCTTAAAGACTCCGGCATCTTGCAAAACCCGTTCAAAGACATCCAATACGGCTTGTTGCATTACTTGGTCGACATTTCCAGCATCAATCTTGTGCTCTTCTTTAATTGCCTTGGCCCATGCTAAATGACTCTCTGCCATCTCATTGCTCTCGCCAAGCCAATACTTCTTAACCTCTTCCAGCTCTGCCTTTAGCCGCCCTGGCAAAATTGCACGCCCCATTACTTCGATCAAACCAATATTTTCTTTCTTAATATGCCAGAGATCTTGATGTGGGTGAAAAATTCCTAATGGATATTTATCAGTTGTATTGTTGTCCCGCAAAACGAGATCAAGTACGAATTTTTCTCCTTCTCGGTGCATGATCGGCGTTACTGTATGGTGCGGAGTTTTACCAACGAAAGCTTTTATTTGGCGCTTTTCATCGTCATAATGATCCCAAATTTTAATAATTTGCGTACCCAGATTAATTAATGCGGAAGTATTTTCGCTGCTGAGTCGCAAATCGCTCATCGGCCAATCGACAATACCAGCATCAACATCGGGATAAGAAGTAAATTCAACTTTTTGCTTAATTGCTGCCTTCATCATTGGAAAGACATGTCTTCCGCCTTGATAGTGCTCATGGGCCAGCATTGAACCGCCCACAATCGGCAGGTCAGCATTTGAACCAACGAAATATTCTGGAAGCTGCTTTTCAATATCTACCAGATTAATCAAAGTTTGTTCATTAATCTTCATTGGTTCATGCTTTTGATCAAGAAAAATGCAGTGCTCATTGAAATAAGCGTATGGCGAATATTGAAAGCCCCATGGCTTGCCCGCGATCGTCATGCGAATAATGCGCAAATTGGAACGAGCATTCTTGCCGTAGCCACCTAAGTAGCCTTCGTTTTCAAGACAAAGCGCACATTTTGGATACTTCTTGCCTGTGTCATGAGCGGCGGCTGCAATGGCCTTTGGATCTTTTTCAGGCTTGGACAAATTAATCGTAATTTCTAATTTGTGGCCATTTTTGCCAGTTCCGTCAAAGACAATATTTTTGGCAATAGCCTCTTTTTTTACGTAATTGTTTCTGACGCATAAGTCATAGAACCAGGAAGTTGCCTCTTTTGACGATTCCTGCATTTTTTGCCAGAAAAGATAATTTACTCTTGAAGGAACAGGTGTCATTAAATCATAGAGCTGATCGTTTAAAACTTCCCGTGAAGTTTGATCATCGGCAATCTTCTTATTTCTAACGGCTAAGTCAACCAATTGTTTTGCGGCTGGCAAGCTGTTGCTTGCATCTTCTTCATGATCGCCAACCAAAGCCCGGATTTTATTAATTAGATAAACACGATCAAGTGGCTCAAAACTACCTGCAGCTATTACTTCATCTGCAAATTTTTCAATAACTTTCATATTCTTTGTCCTTTTCTTACTTAAATCTTTTTAGTACCGTCAACAATTTCTGCATCGTAGAAACTAGCATCATAGCCAATCCGGTCGCGGTAAACTTTGCCAACATTCTTCTTAAAGGCATCGGCTTGGTCTTTCTTGACAATTGCAATTGCAGAGCCGCCAAAGCCGCCACCGATCATTCTTGCGCCAAGTACGCCAGGTTGCTTCCAAGCTGTTTCTGCTAAAGTATCAAGTTCTTTACCAGTTACTTCGTAGTCGTAATGAAGCGAAATGTGAGAAGCATTGATCAAACGACCAAGCTTAGCTAAGTCATTGTCTTCCATGGCCTTGGTGGCTCTTAAAGTTCTGCCGTTTTCACTGACAGCATGACGGGCACGTTTCAACTCAGTCTCATCATTAATCAGGTAGCTGTATTCATCAAAGGTGTGATCATCCAGTTCGCCCAAAGCCTTAATCTTCAACTTGGTTTGCAGCTTTTCCAAAGCGCCATGACATTCAGCAACCCGATCATTATAAGCGGAAGAAGCTAAAGTATGCTGTTTGTTAGTGGACATAATAATGATTTCATAATCGCCCAATTTAAGTGGCTTATATTCATATTCCATGGTGTTGCAATCAAGGAAAATAGCACTGTCTTTTTTGCCCATAATGCAGGCAAATTGATCCATAATTCCTGAGTTCAAACCAACAAATTCGTTTTCAGTCTTTTGACCCAATTTGGCTAAAGCAATGCGGTCAATATCTAAGTCGAATTCTTCTTTAAGAATGATTCCCATCAGCATTTCAATCGCAGCTGAAGATGAAAGACCCGAACCAGATGGCAAATTAGCTTTAACATAAAGATTAAAACCATGATTGATTTTTGCGCCATCTTTTCGTTGGCGCAGGTATGTCAACATCCCTTTAAAGTAGTTTGCCCAAAAGCGATCATCTTTTTCAACCGTTTCATCATCAAGGTCAAATTCAACTACTGGTCCATGGACATTGCCTGAATAAAGGGTAATTTTATTGTCCTTGCGTGGGCCATAGACGCCATAGATTCCTAAACTGATCGCAGCTGGAAAGACGTGACCGCCATTGTAATCGGTGTGTTCGCCGATCACATTGATTCTACCTGGTGAGAAAAAGATGTCTTGTCCTTTTTCACCAAATTTTTCTTGATAAGCTTTTAGTAATTCTTCTTTGTTCATTTTTGATACCTCATTTTATTTTTGCAATCGTTTTCATAAATTTAGTATAAAGCTTATTACTAAATTAGTAAATATTTTTACTGGCTAAAATAAAAAAGAGCTTTTGCTTACTCTTCTAATAAAAGCTCTTTCTGACAATCAAATTGGTATTCATCTCTAGGTGCAAATTAGGGCGATGCGGATCACGAATTCTGCCTAAAAGCATATCCAATGCCAATTTGCCCATTTCTGTTTGATCAATGTTATAAGTAGTTAACGGCGGCGACATGTATTGACTGACATCGTTATTGTTAATACTAATGATCGCAATATCTTGGGGCACTTTAACATCTGCTTCATTCAAAGCCTGCAATACTCCAACGCTCAAAGTATCTGACGAAACAATCAGTGCCTCTGGCAAATTATCCTTGCATTCCTGCAGCATTTTCCGACACAACCGATAGCCATTTTTGACGCTAACGATTCCTTGCGCAAAAACTTTTGCTTCTTTAATATTCTTCAAGCGCGCCGTCTCACGAAATCTGATTTCACGAATATCCCTTTGTGAAGCTCCATCTAAGTTAAAACTTTCAGCCCCAATAAAAGCAATTCTCTGGTAGCCTTTTTGAGTTAAACGATCAAGTGCATCTTCAACGGCAAGCCCTAAATTAGGCTGTACGGAATCAAATAATTGCGGAGCAGGATTAATATCAATGAACACGCCATTTGCCAAAACTTGGTGCAGATTTTGCAAGTCCTTTTCCGTAATTTCAGCCGTCCCTACGCCGAGAAAGCCTTGATACAAATCAGCTTTTGCAATTAAATCCTTGATGCTGGTAAAGGTTGTCAGCTCCAGCTTTCTCTCTTTAATTACATTCTCAAGTGCCTTTTTCAAATAAGCAAAATATTCATCTTGAATGTGTTCAGCGCCGTTAACCCGATAAAGCAAAGCAAGTGGCAGTTTGATCGGCGTTTTCTTTTCTTGCTGCCAATATCCCAGCTCATTTGCAACTTTTAGGATTTTATTTTTCGTCTCAGCGGTGACTGATAAAGTTTGGTCATTATTTAAGAGACGCGAGACCGTTGCTTGAGAATAGCCTGCTTTAGCAGCGATTGCTTTAATTGTTGTTGCCATAAAAATCACTCTTTTTTAGAAAATCTTCGATAATCCTATTATACAAAGAAAAGCGCCAAATGGTAAATATTTTATTAAAATAGTAAATGTGTTTATTTTTTGGCTAAACATGTGATATACTATAATCGATTTTTGAATTGAAAAAAGGAGTACGAAAATGCGTGTTTTAGTTATCGGTGGTGCAGGCTATATTGGCTCGCATGCCGTTAAGAAGTTGGTTGCTGAAGGAGACGATGTCGTCGTCCTTGATGCTTTATACACCGGCCACAGAAAAGCGGTTGACCCAAAGGCCAAGTTTTATCAAGGAGATATTGAAGATACCTTTTTGGTAAGCAAGATCTTGCGTGATGAAAAAATTGATGCTGTCATGCACTTTGCTGCTTACTCACTTGTTCCAGAATCAGTTAAAAGGCCGCTTAAGTATTACGACAACAATGTTAATGGCATGATTTCACTATTAAGGGCAATGAACGATGCTGGTACCAAATATTTGATTTTCTCATCCAGTGCTGCAACTTATGGGGTTCCTAAGAAGCTGCCTATCACTGAAGATACGCCGCTTGATCCAATCAACCCATATGGCGAAACCAAGATGATGATGGAGAAGATCATGGCTTGGGCTGATAAAGCTGACGGTATTAAGTACACTGCTCTTCGTTACTTCAACGTTGCTGGTGCAGCTGAAGATGGAACGATCGGTGAAGACCACGCCCCAGAAACTCACCTTATTCCAAATATTTTAAAGAGTGCAATTTCAGGCGATGGCAAGTTCACTATCTTTGGTGATGATTACAACACCAAGGACGGCACCAACGTCCGTGACTACGTTCAGGTTGAAGACTTAATCGATGCTCACATTTTGGCTCTTAAGCACTTAATGAAGACCAACAAGTCAGATGTCTTTAATTTGGGTACTGCTCATGGCTATTCCAACCTTGAAATTTTGGAATCTACTAAAAAAGTTACCGGCATCGACATTCCTTACACAATGGGTCCACGTCGTGGCGGCGATCCAGACAGCTTGGTTGCCGATTCAACCCAAAGCAAGAACTATTTTGGGCTGGTCACCAAAGCATGAAAACGTCGATGACGTCATCAGAACTGCTTGGAATTGGCATAAGAGTCACCCAAAGGGTTACGGAGACAAGTAAAAAATATTTCTGAAGTTAAATTATTTTGTTTAAAAAATCTAAATTAAATTCTCACGAAAAAAGCGCCTGGCAACTGCCAGACGCCTTTTTTATTCTAAAGTTATTCTTGGGTTAATTTACTGAAAGCCTCGTTGGTTTCGACAATTTCGCCCATTATCTTATTGATCCAATCATTAAGCTTATCATCATCATAAGCTGCCATGCCGCCTTCAGTATCAGCGATGTCAGCTACACCATCATTAAAGTCGGCCAATTCAATCATCAACTTTTCAGCAAATTCCTTGGTACTGCCAGAAAAGTTGTTGGCGAATTTCTTAGTATTCTCGTACTTTTCCCCAATTTCAGTGAAGATTTCAACATTTTTCTTAAAAACATCATCCAAATTCTTCATATCTTCTTGGTTAGGAACAGTAATTTCTTCACCCTTAGTCAATTGATCGTCAAGCCGCACGCCGATATCATTTAAAACCAGGTGTTCGTTGTACAAACGGCTCAATAATTTGATTCCGCTTGGATTGCGTGCTTCAAAGTTAACAGTAATTTCGTCTGCCATTATTATTTCCTCGTCTCTTAATAAATTTAGCTAATATAATTGTAATACAAAAAGCAGTGACTTCAAAAGCCACTGCCTTTTCTAATTATTGCTGAGATAATTTTTAATCACCTTAAAAACGCCATCTTCGGTATTAGCTGGAGCCAAATATTTAGCCGCGTCTTTTGCTTCCTGACTGCCATTTTTCATCGCGTAGGAATATTTGGCAAACTGCAGCATTTCAACGTCATTGCCGCCATCGCCAAAGGCCATTAAATCATCGCCGGTTAAGTACATCTTTTCAAGCAGCAGTTTCAGGCCCTCACCTTTATTGACGCCGTAAGCATTAACATCGACCGCGTTTTTAGCTGAAGCAAAGGCGGAAATCTTTTGCCCAAATTCTTGGTTATACGCAGCTTCAATTTCTTTAGCAATACTGCTATCAGGCACATGGAAAGTTACTTCCAAAATACCATTTTCCGGCAAGACAGACCAATCTGAAACTTCAATGCAGGAGCAGCCGGCAAAGTATTCCAAGAATTCTTTTACATTCTTGGGGGCATCCCTGTTAATGTAAGATTGTTTGGTATGGAAAACCAAAGTGGTTGCATCAGCATATCTTTGATTAACAAAATCAATCACACCGATTGCATCTTTTCTTGCCAATTGCTGAAGAGCCACTTCCTGATCATTCTCGATTAAACGCGCGCCATTAGAAGTCACAAAAGACAATTCTGAATAAAAGTCGGCGAAGTCTTTGCGCAAGCGGACATATGGTCTTCCAGATGAAATAATAAACTTAACTTGACGCTGATGCAGTTCGGTCAAAATTTCACGAAATTTCTCATGATCAAAGTCGTGTTTTTCATTTAAAAAGGTGCCATCCATATCGACAGCAATTGCTTTAAATGGTAGTCCCATAATTTACCCCAATCTCAAAATAGTTAACAACTTATTATAGCCTATTTTGGATCAAAATGAATTTAACTGGTAACCAGAGATTTCCAGAAGATATTTAATTTGTTCTGCTTTTTCAGATTGATGCTCCAGTCGAGCTTGATAATACTTGACCGTTAATTTTTGCAGCAAAATCAGCTTTGAATCAGACAATCGGTTCAAATAATTCAGTGCTTTTTCGAATTCGTCACGCTGATTATCCTGGTAATAAAACCGCGCATACCTGGCTTCGATATTGGCAAGCAAAGAGAGTTAATATTCGTCCCTTTCTTTTTGATAATTATAATCGTTAAAAATTGAGTTAATCAGCTCTGCCAATTCTTGAAAGGAATAGAGGGACATCGACATGAAGAAGATCCAGAGCGAATCTTGATCCCATTTTCCTAGCTGAAAAATAGTATGTTTGGGTTTGCGCTGATCATATTTGGAAATACGATATTGGGTATCGCCCAAATCTGTCAGGAGTAGTGAAATCACCTGCTTGTACTTTTGATTTGTAAAGTTCGGGTCATTCAAAATTGCTATCAGACTGGCCGCATCCCTTTCGAAATAAGCTGCTTCAATTATTTCTTGATAAGGAAGATTTTTTGGCTTTAACGCTTTTAATTCATCAACTTTTTCTTCATAAAAAGCCAATGTCAGCTGATCTTGAATGATTTGATCTTCGGTTCTTAATTCGGTTATCCCTGAGAAGAAATCGTATAAAGACGTGTGATGATCATTTAAAATATCTAGTAGATCATTGATTGTAATATCATGCTTTTCATGCTCAACCTTAGAATAAAAAGAAGTTGTCATAATATTATCAATCATTTCAGCTTGCGTCAGACCAAGGAGAATTCTGGTTCTCTTTAATTGTTGTGCTATTCTCATATCTATCTCTATTTCTTTTCCCTATTCGAAGTTTCAGATCAATAATATGTTCTTTTCTGTATAAAGTCCTAAAATATCTATATTTGAATAAAAAAGCATCGACTTTTTCTGTCGACGCCTCTTTAAGCTACTGTGTCCTTAATTAACGGGTAATACTTGCCCTTCTTCAAAATATGAATTATTTCATTTTTCGTTTCATCATCATGCTTAAATAGCGATTCATAATATGTTGCTAGCAAATCGCTAAAACCAATCTCTGGAGTGACTGGCAATTCTCTTAAAAACTTAATTGGGAGCCGCATGTAAGATTCATCCGCCTTCTCATGGTAGCAGCAATCAAGAAATTTACGGCAATCCAAGAAACAAATTGCAGCGTGAAGGGATTTGACGCCGGATGTTTTTTAAAGGCCGAGAAGGCTGATTTAACCAATTCATAGGAAGTTTCAATGTCCATCAAGACAACTCTTGACTTAAAAAGTAAAATGACATGTGGTCCCAGTCTTCGCCGACAATTAGTGACTTTACTTTTGCCTTCAATTCGGTAGAAATATGATCATTAGAATGAGTTACCCAGGCGTAGGCTAATTCTAATCTAAATTTAAGCCAGGATGGTAAATCATTATCTTTTTGATTTAATTTGGTTTCAATTTCCTTTAACTTGGCAAGGTTTTTAGTATTTTTAGCAAAAGTAATTTCTGATTCAATCTCATAATAGGAATTGTATTGATTTTTGCTTTGATTGCTGAGACGGCTGAAGAAACTAACTACATCAAAATGATGGGCAGTGAGCAACTTAATTAATAGGTCGGCGTCGATGCCACGCTTATCATTTTCTACTTTTGAATAAAATGATTGCGTTACGATTCCTCCGGCCATCTCTTTTTGTGTCATACCAGCATGCAGGCGGTAAGTTTTTAAAGTTTGCCCAATTGTCATAAATTATCCTTCAAAATCTAATCAAGATTATTATAGCGGATTTATGTATAAAAAAAAGAGTTGCACACTCACTTCATGTACAACTCTTTTTTCATTCAAGAATTATTTATCTTAAGTTCAATTTGCTTGCTGGAATCCAAAGGTTCTTACCTGCAATCTTGTAGTAAGTCTTGCCAGTAACTTGACCATTTGCATTGTTATTTTTATTAAAGAAAAAGCCGTCCATAAAGGACGACTTTAATCTAGAGGATATATAAGTAAGTTTTTCTTCTATTAATTAAGAATTAGTAACCCATGTAACGGTTTCTTTCCCAATCAGAAACTGATTGAGTGTATTTTGACCATTCAAGTTCTTTAGATTCAATGAAGCTCTTAGTTAAGTGTTCACCTAAGGCATCTTCTATCAACTTATCAGCCTTGAATGCCTTAATAGCATTGTGCAAAGTTGATGGTAATGGCTTGATGCCATGCTTAGCTCTTTCTTCTTCAGTCATTTCAAAGACGTTAGAAGTTACAGGCTTCATTGGCATCTTTTGTTCCTTGATTCCTTGCAAACCAGCAGTAAGGCAAGCTGCAAGAAGAAGATATGGGTTAGCAGTTGGGTCAGCTGAACGCATTTCCAAACGGGTGTTGATTTCTTCAGCATCTGGAATACGAACAAGTGGTGAACGGTTCTTAGTAGCCCATGAAATGTAAACAGGAGCCTCAAAACCAGGAATCAATCTCTTGTATGAGTTAACAGTTGGGTTGGCAACAGCAGTGATTGCGCGAGCATGTTCCAAAATACCATTCAAGAAGTATAAAGCAGTGTTTGAAAGGTGGTATTCGCCATCCTTGGAGTAGAATGCATTCTTGCCATCTTTAAAGAGTGACATGTTGGTGTGCATTCCGTTACCAGCTTCACCTTCAATTGGCTTAGCCATGAAGGTTGCGAACAAACCGTGCTTTCTAGCAACTTGTCTTACAACCATCTTGAAGGTTTGAACACGGTCAGCAGTAGTTAAAGCATCATCGAATCTGAAGTCGATTTCTTGTTGACCAGCACCTACTTCGTGGTGAGCAGCTTCAACTTCAAAGCCAATGCTTTCCAAAGTTTCAACAATATCACGACGGCATTCAGCACCTTCATCGCTTGAAGTCATATCAAAGTATGAAGCATGATCTGGAACTTGAGTAGTCCAGTTGCCATCTTCACCTAACTTAAACAAGTGGAATTCAGCTTCAAAACCAATATCGAAGTCTGAGAAGCCCATTTCGTGCATTTGCTTAAGAACACGCTTTAAGTTGTTTCTTGGGTCACCTTCAAATGGTTCACCATTAGTCTTGTGAACTGAGCAAGTTAAACGACCAATCTTGCTGCCAGTTTTATCAGTCCATGGCAATACCATCCAGCTTGAAAAGTCTGGGTACAAAACCATGTCGCTTTCTTCAATTCTTACGAAACCGTCAATTGAAGAACCATCAAAACGAATATTGTTAGTTAAGACTTCGTCCAGTTGGCTGATTGGCACTTCAACAGCCTTTAAAGTACCGTTAATATCAGTAAAGGATAATCTCAAAAAGTGAACGTTGTTTTCCTTTACGCTTTTTCTAATATCATCTGCAGTAACTGTTTTACTCATTTTTTCCACCTAAAAAATATAAAAAACTATCAATTTGTACAGTCCTATTATCGATTCCTTTTCTCGTATTAGAACTGTATAAAAGAATAGCAGACCAATTTTGAAATGTCAAATTGGTCTAATAGAAAATTTTGATCTTTATAAAAGCTTAATAAAATAAAAATGAGACTAACTAAATGTTAGTCTCATCGGCTTCGCTGACTCTCATTAATTATTAAAGAAAGTATCTTTAACAGCATTGATGACCGCAATTTTATCATGGGCATAGGTTAGACCACCTTGCATATATACGGCATAAGGCGGACGGACCGGACCATCGGCAGAAAACTCAATTGTTGAACCAGAAATGAAATTGCCGGCTGCCATAATAACTTTGTCTTCATAACCTGGCATGTGGTAAGCTTCCGGTTTTACAAAAGAATCGACAGGTGAATTCTTCTGAACCTCCTGAACGAATTGCTGCATCTTCTTTGGATCACCAAAAATAATGGTTTCAATTACGTCGCTGCGGGTTTCATTCCATTTTGGCGTAACCTCCATCCCCATTTTTTCAAACAAAGCAGCTGCGAAAATCATGCCTTTCTCCGCCATACCAGTGACATTAGGTGAAATAAAGAAGCCTTCATAAAAGTCATGCAAATTATCGAGCGTAGCTCCTTCATCCGTGCAGCCTGGTGCAGTCAATGCGATTTTGGTATTGGCAATCAAATCCTTTTTGCCGACAATATAGCCACCTGTTTTTGCGAGGCCACCACCAGCATTTTTAATCAAAGAACCAGCCATGAAATCAGCACCATATTCCGTTGGTTCATGCTTTTCAGAAAACTCGCCATAGCAGTTATCGATGAAAATCAAACTCTTTGGTGATACCTTTTTGACGAAAGCAATCATTTCTTTAATTTGGGCAACAGTGAAGGTCTTTCTTGTAGCGTAGCCACGTGAACGCTGAATAGCGACGATTTTAGGCTGATCGCGCGTTAAAATTTTTTCTGCTTGCTCATAATCAATCAGACCTTCCGAAGTAAGCGGAACGTAGGAAAACTTGACCCCACGTTCCATTAAAGTGCCCCGCTTTTTTGGCGTTAAACCAATTACTTCCTGCATGGTATCGTAAGGCATCCCGGTCAAATAAGTCAGCGTTTCACCGGCATTCAAGTTTCCATTCAATGCTGTAAACAAAGTATGAGTACCGGAAACAAATTGCGGACGGACAACAGCGTCTTCAGTTTGAAATACTTCGGCATAGATTCGATCCAGCTTGTCTCTGCCGGTATCATCATCGCCGTAACCCGTAGTCCCGTTTAAATCAGCCTCTGCTACTTCTTGATCCTGAAAAGCTTTAAGCACCTTGGCCTGGTTATAAACAATTTGCTCATCAATTTCTGCCAGCTTAGGCGTAATTTGTTTGTCAACTTCATTCACTAATTTTTGCAATTTTTCTGGTAGATCACACATTCAACCATTCCTCCACTTTTTTTAAAATCTTCTTATCACAATCGGGATCGTTTAAAGGATCGAACCACTGAACAGGCAATTTATTTCTAAAATACGTCAGCTGCCGCTTAGCGTAGCGCCGTGATGAAGTCTTCAACTGGTCAATGCATTCTTCAAGCGTTTGCTTATGCTCAAAATACGGGAAAAACTCCTTATAAGCAATGGCCTGCAATACTTGATATTCCTTATCCCGATGCTCATAAATAAATTTAGCTTCATCCAAAATCCCAGCATCCAGCATTTTATCTACACGGTGGTTGATGCGCGCGTAAATTTCGCTGCGATTAGAATTTAAGCCAATGATCAAATAGTCATATCGCGGCGGAATACTAGTCTGTTGTTCTGAAAACTTCTTGCCCGTTCGCTCGATAACCGTTAAGGCACGCAAAGTGCGTCTGGCATTTGCCACCGGAATTTTGGCTGCTGCCACTGGATCTTTTTGCTCCAGCAGCTGCCACAGCTTTTCCGGACCATTGCGAGCTAAATAATCTTCCCACTTTTTAGTTACGCTGCTTTCTTCCGCTGTTTTTTCACCCAGCTGCATCTTATTCAGCAACGCGTTGACATAAAAACCTGTGCCGCCAACGACCATTGGTAAACAATGCTGAGCAGCAATTTCGTCAATAGCTGCGGTTGCCTGATCAACAAAATCTTTAACCGAATAATCTTCAAAAACGGAACGAGTATCGACCAAATAGTGTTTAACTGCTGCTTGTTCATCTTCTGTTGCTTTGGCCGTACCAATTGCGACTTCTTGATATATCTGCATTGAATCGCCAGAGACGATTTGAGCGTTCAATTTTTTAGCCAATTTAATTGCCAGATCTGTTTTGCCAATTGCGGTTGGACCAACGATCGCCAATACCTTTTTCATATTTTCTCCTAATAGCAAAAAAGGCTTGAGAATCACTATCTCAAGTCTTTTGAATTAATATTTTGAACTCTTGGTTCTGCCATCCCATTGTTCAAAGCCATCTTTAAGCCAGTGAATTGATGAAAACTTCTTTTTCTTTAATAATCTAGCGGCACGCAAAGTGATCGACAATGAATCTGAATACAAATATACCGGTAAATCAGGACGAAGTTCTTCATATTGATACTTAAGCATGGTATAAGGCAAGTTGCGCGCACCATCAATATGCTTACGCTTAAAGGCTGCTTTTTCTCTTAAATCAACAATCTGTGCCTTACGCATCCCGGCCTTAAATTCATCATTATTTAACTCGCCACCGATGCTCTTAGCTTGAAACTTGTTCCAAGCCCAAACAATTACAAAGACTAAAATGATTGCGATTAAAATAACATCTAAAATAATTAAAAAATTCGACATCAGTTAAATCGTCCCTCTAAAAAATCTTATATATTTCATGATACCGCTAAAGCGCTTGCTTTGCTATAACTTTTTGCCTTTTGCATCTCGCTCTTTGCGTTCTTCATATTCATGTTCACGCTGCAGAATCGTTTTAACAATTAGATAGTCGTGCTGATCCAGCAAATTCGTATGGTAAATATTATCTAATTCAATGGTCATCAGTTCAATATCCCAAATTCGCTTGCCAACATGGACCAAAACGCCATATTTTTCAAGTAGCTGTTGAACATCGTATAAGTTTTTCATCATCAGAAAGAAATCACCATTCCTTGTCTAACTGTTAATACAATATAAATGATAGCAATAGCTGCAGCGATAACCCGCAACTTGGTATTGTAGCCTTTGCCTAAACGATCTCCGCTCATCATTGCCAGTAAAAATCCAGAAATCAAGCCACCGATATGACCGTAAATATCAATGTTTGGCAAGAAAATATCAATAATCAAGTTCAAAACAGCCAATACTAATGCTTGACGACCAACATAAGCTACTACTGGATTAGCACGGTGACGAATACCCAAAGCAATAACGGCACCAAATAAACCGAACAAAGCAGTTGAGGCACCAGCGCCGATGCTTTTATCGGAGCCAAAAGCTAGGCTTAACAAATTGCCGCCAACACCAGACAGCAAGTAGATCAACAAGAAGCGCCAATGACCCAGCATTGGTTCAATAATCAAGCCCATGTAGTAAATCATGACAATATTGGAAACCAAGTGCCAGATGCCAATATGCAAGAACTGAGCTGTAATAAGACGCCACCATTGATGACCTGCTACTACGGCATAATTGTTCATTGCACCTAATTTAACCAAGGTCGCGGTGTTTTCTGAGCCACCCATAAAAGTTTCGACTAAAAACATCGCAATACAAATAAATACCAAAACAAAGGTACAAAAAGCTGGTGGAATTTGTCGTTTTCTTACCATAATAGCCTCTTTTCTAAATTTTTAATCAGCAGTAATAATTTTTTCTACAGGAAGATCGTGATCCTCAATTGGCCAGGTCGCTGTCTTAAAGAGCATTTTAGAATTTGCTAAAGCAATTGTTCTTACTTCTGAATGGCTTGCGATAAAACGGTCATAATAACCGCCGCCAAAGCCCAAACGTTGCTTGCTATCCTCAGCAAATGCTAAACCAGGCACGAGAATTAAATCCAACTCATTGTTGATTTCAGCATCTGGATCAGAAACCTCTTCTACTCCGAAGGCTGACTTTTTTAATGGGCTACGATAAGTATAATGAACAAAATTCATTTTGTGCTCTGGACCAGGGACTACCTTGGCCAAATACACATCCTTACCCAGATCCCACAAGTGGGCAATAATCTTAGAAGTATCAATTTCTATTGGCAAGGAAGCCGTAATTCCAATCGTTTGCGCTTGATGAATTAAATCAACCTGGCTTAAATTCTTAAAAATCCTTTGATCTTCTTCTTTTTTCTTCGGGTTCGTTGCAAACTCGGTTAAAATTTGTTTTTGCTCTTCTCTTAATTCTTCTTTTTTCATTCTACTCCCCGGTGATAACAAAAAATAGCAGGTAAATAACCTGCTATTTTGGTTTAATTACTTAGTTTCACGGTGAAGTGTTACTCGTCTTTCAACTGGGCAATACTTCTTTAAGGATAAACGTTCCGGATGCTTACGCTTGTTCTTCTTAGATAAGTAACTTCTATCGCCACATTCGGTGCATTCCAAAATGATGTTATCTGCCATTTCTTTCACCACCTACAATTTTTTATTCTGACTGTATTAGAATAGCATTTTTTAGCCACTTTGACCAGTACTTTTTATTTGTTTGCAGCGAAGTAGTCTTTAACCATTGCTTTGGCAACTTGCAAAGTGTAAGTTCCTTCCATGTTTGGATCAAGTCCTGGGAAAATAACCGCAATCGCAAGTTTAGGATTCTTCGATGGTGCATAACCAACAAAAGTAGCATTAATCAATTCTGGTTGATTCTTCTTGTTTGGATGATCAGGGTCGTAGTAGAAGGTCTGAGCAGTACCAGTCTTACCAGAAATTGAAGGCTTAACATTCTTCAATGGGTGAGCAGTACCCCAGGCATTGGTACCATGAACAACTCTGTAGAAACCAGTTTGAATGATGTTCAGCTCCGCCTTGCTCCAAGGAATTTGCTGTTGGACAACCGGCTTCTTGTTGTAGTTGATATAGATCTTCTTACCATTGGAACTGGTTTTACCAATTCCTTGAACGATATATGGCTGCATCCGGTAGCCACCATTGGCAATCGTTGATACATATTGCACCATTTGAATTGGCGTATATGCATCATAGTTACCATAGGCCAAGTCAAGAAGTGAACCTGAAAGGATTCTGCCCTGACTGTCAAAACTCTGACCTTCAATTCCGGAAACTTCGCCAGGAAGGTCAACACCGGTCTTTTGGCCTAAGCCAAACATTGCAAAGTTCCTCCGCAAAACATTGAAGGCATCATTCGGCATTGAAATATAAGTCTTAGGTACATATTTTGCCTTTACCCACTTAAGTGCCAAGTGCATCATGTAAATGTTACTTGAAACTTCCAGAGCAGTTTCAGCATCCAAGGAGCTGAAAGTACCAACAGGATAAACGGATTTCTTCACAGGTGATCCTGGCAAATAAATTGGCGTATCAGAAAGGGTATTGCTTGTTGGCGTAATTACATTATTAAGCAAGCCGCCGGCAACCGTCGCACCCTTAACAGCAGAACCCATAACGAAGGACTGGTTGATTACGCCAAGGGCATTATCAGTAACTTTGTTTGTTTTTACGTTATGGCTTAATCCAGTAATTGCAAGAAGTGCCCCAGTTTTTGGATTCATCGCTACTGCATAAGCACCAGAAGAATATTTAGCAGCTCCAGCTGAAAGTGCGGAAGCATAAACCGTCTTCAAGGCTGCTTGAACTTGCTTCTGATACTTGGCATCAATCGACAGCATCAAGCTTGCTCCGGCTTGACCTTTATAAACCGTCTTGGTTTGCTGAATACCGCCATTACCTTTAGTTTCAACTTCAATTTGAGACTTGGTTCCTTTTAACAAAGGTTCATATTCTTTTTCAAGATATGAAGTACCTACCCGGTCGTTACGTGAGTAACCTTGCGCCAAGTAGTACTGCAAGTTGTCACTTGGCAATCCGGATTTTTCGGTAGAAACAGAACCAATAATACTTTGAATTGATGAGCCGTTTGGATATGAACGTTCCCAGTCGGTTCCGATACCAACACCAGGCAAATCTGAAAGGTGTTCACCCACTTGGGCCAATTCCTTATCAGTTAAGCCCTTATTCTTAATATAAATGGTTGATAAAGTGTAGGCACCAGAGATCTTGTTAAAGATCAAAGCTGCTGTTTTTTGCCGTTTGGTAAATTTGATCTTTTCTTTTTTAACTTCTTTAATCAAATTCTGGGTAAGTTCTGTTGAGGATACATTGTTGCCTTTTTCAGATTTTGGCAATTTTGCTTCGATTTTAGTAGAATTAGCAGTATCCGCAAGATAATATTCAGCCAATTGCTCTTGCGTTGGCTTTTCATCAGTAATGCTGATGTAAGCACTCAAGGCAGTGGAAATCTGATAGATCTGCTTGGAAGAAGTTGATGCACCCTTGGTATAGGTAATCGCGTTATTTGCTTTATTACCTACCAATACTCGGCCTTTGGAGTCATACATAACTCCACGAGGCACCTGATTGGAAACAACAGTTGAGTCATTCTGAGCTACTTCAGACTTAAAGCGCGATCCATAAGCCAATTGCAAATAGGCTAATTGACCAATCAAAAGCGCAAAAAGGATAAAAATAATCCCAAGAATGATTTTCATTCTGGTTGGGGTTGAGGCTTGTTTTTTAGAGCCTGTCCCACTATTTTTTCTAAAATAATCCACGTTGATCGTCCCTTACTAAAACTGCAATTATTTTAACAAAAAGTTCGCTGTAATTCTAATATTCTAATGGAGCTTAGATAAATTTTAAAATGTCATTCAAAAAATTTATAAATCATAAATCTGCAGGATACTTTTTCAGTTTTATTGTTCCCTGTCTAACCTTATTTATTTATTTCGCTGTTAATCATTATAACGTTTTAACAGTTGATCTTGGACAACAATATGTCGATTTGCTTGCCTTTTTGCGCAGCAATTTATTCACGCATCCCACTAAACTGATATACAGTTTTCAAAATGGGCTTGGCGGTTCGATGATCGCGACAGATGCCTATTACCTGCTTAGCCCTTTCAACCTTGTGCTGTTTCTTTTTCCTAAAAGCCAATTGCCAATTGCAATTTTAACTATCATTAGTTTAAAATTCGGTGCCAGCGGACTTGCCTCATTTTATTATTGGCATCGCGAAAAAGGCATCGGTTTCTTTTACAGCTTAGCGGCAAGCTGGGCATATGCGCTATCAGGCTACATGGTCGCCAACTACTTCAACTTGATGTGGCTGGATTCAGTAATTCTTTTGCCACTATTAATTGCAAGTATTGATCACGTATTGCGTGGGGGAAAAAACCATTTGGTTCTAATCACCTTTTTATTATGGTTCACCAACTTTTACACAGGCGTGATGACGCTATTCTTTGGCCTGCTCTATTTGCTTACCCAGATCTTTTGGTTAAAAAAATCAGAAAGACTATCACGTTTTTGGACATATCTCACACGAAGCATTGTCGCTTCGTTCTTAGCAGCTTTTGTCCTGTTTCCCAGCTTCTTTGAGCTGCTCGCAAACAAAGCTTCAACCAAGGTAAATTGGACCTTCTCCTGGCAATTCAACCCCGTTTTAGAACTTGGAAAATTAGCTGACGGCAGCTACAGCTTTCATGAAATGGAAAGCGGCATGCCTAATCTTTTCTATACCATGCCCTTTTTGTTAGCAACTATCCTCTACTTTTTGAGTCGCCGGTTCAGCTGGAAAAAGAAGCTTGCTAACGGATTGCTGCTGCTCTTCCTGCTGCTCTCATTATCATTTACGCCATTGGTCTTATTCTGGCATCTCGGACAGTTTCCAGTTTGGTATCCCGGTCGCTTCAGCTTTGTACTGATCTTCTTCTGCTTGAATTTGGCATTAGCTTATTTGCACACTGAACAAAATCCTAAATTGTGGCAGCGAATTACCGTTGGCGTAATCGCCATTTCCTTAGTGAGTTATTGGTACTTTGCACAAAACAGCTTTACCTTCTTTACCCAGACCAATCTGATCACATCAACGACCTTTATCGTGCTGGGCTTGCTATTCTTTTTCTTTATCTTTGCACAACACCATCTTGATAAGCCTTTTTTTGCAGCTGTCGTCGGAATTGAAGCCATTGCAAGTCTAATTTTGTCACTGAATAATCTTTCCTTTCAAAAAAATTCCGCTTATCAAAAATTTGCGCAAAATTCATTGCAAGCAAGTTCTTATTTGCAAAAAATTGATCCGACCCTCTATCGAACTGAGAAAACCTTCTCTCGTTCAGATGAGGATCCTTTTACAGCTAATTACAATGGACTGTCCAGCTTCAACTCCGTCACAGATCAACGGGTCTTAAAATTATTGGCAAACTTAGGCTTTTTGCATAACAGCAATTCTTACACCAATAACGGCGGCAGTTTGATTACCGACGATATCTTTGGCATTAAGTATTACATCCAACCCAACTATGCTAGCGACCATGTTTCTTCACAAGCCAAAATGGCTTTTGACAATGACAATCATCGGATTGATATTGATTCTTATGCCGTTAAAAAAGAGTTCAAGCAGCTACTGGTGTCAAAAAATTCAACCGCACTGCCCCTCATATTCATGGCGCCAGTGAATAACCAAAAGCTGACTTTCAACGGTGATGAACCTGCCTACAATCAACAAAAACTCCTTCAAAATATCATTGGCAAGAAGACAATTTTCTTCCAACAGATTCCATTCCCTAAGCCTACATTAAGCGGCTCAGTCTATTCCAAAATTTCACGGCAATATACTAAGAAAAAGAATGCGAAACAGAGCAAGATCACTTTCAGCATTCCGCTTAAAAATAATGACGCTTATTATCTGCAGCTGCCTTCAGGTTTAGACAACACGCAAATGTCGCTTTACGTGAATAATCAAGAAGTTGATTTAACTGTTCGTGATGAGCAAAGCCACCTCATTAGTTTGGCTCACAATCAAAAAGGAACGAAATTAATTGTAACGATGGTCATGAATCAAATGGATTTGGATCTGAGTCAAATTAAACTATTCGAATTGAACACTACAAAGCTAAATAATGCTATCAAAAAATTGAAGCTGAACGCACCAAGCGTTTATCAAAATGGTTTAAAGCTAACAACTTCAACTTTCACCAGCACTAAAAAGCAAAGACTGTTAACAACAATTCCTGCAAGCAAAAATTGGCTTGTTTTTGACAACGGCGAACGACTAAAAAGCAGTCAATTTGCTAGTGCCTTCATGCAGGTTGAATTAAATAAAGGCAAGCATCATCTGACATTTATCTATGTGCCATGGCTGCTTTTAGTTGGAATTTTATTGAGTATTTTGGCATTAATTTGCTTAAAATTGTTTTTCCACTAGACTAACCTTTACCTTTTGTAATAAAATGAATGCGTTAACATTTTAAATAGAAAGAAGAGTGAATTATGGCTCTCAAATACCAAATTGGTGTAGACGCTGGTGGTACCCACTCTACAGCTATCGCTTATGACATGGATGGTAAAGAACTTGGCCGTGCAGAAGGCGGCCCAGGCCAAATTAACGCTGACTACGAAGGTGGTATTAACAATATCGCCAATGTTGTTAATGATTTAATGAACAAGATTGATGGCGACTGCATGCGCGTTTTAGCCGGAATTGCTGGTTTATCAGTTGTTGGCAACGCTCCAGAAGTCGCAGCAACAATTTCATCAAAGATCAACAACTTGCCAACTCGTGCAATCACTGACTCACTTTTAGCCCTCTACAATGGACTTGAAGGTGATGATGGTGCCGTGGTTATTGCCGGTACCGGTTCAGTATTCAACGGTTTGCAAGATGGTCACTTGATCTCTGTCGGCGGTTACGGCAATATTTTAGGTGACGAAGGATCCGGTTATGCAATCGCAGTTGCAGCTATGAAGTCAGCCCTTCTCAGCTGGGATAAACGTGAAGACAACGCTTTAATTCCAATGTTCACTAAATTATTCGGTGTTGAACATATGGACGATTGCAACGCTAAATTCTACCGGATGTCTAACCCTGAAGTAGCCAGCATGGCTGTCCACGTTGCTAAGCTTGCTGACAGTGGTGACAAAGATGCAACCAGGGTTATTAAGGATCAGGCTCATTTATTAGCTCGCGATATTATCATCAGTCTTGATCGTTATGAAGATCCAAAGCCGATGAAAATCGCTTTAACCGGTTCAGTTTTGGCTAAGAACGAAATGATGCGTGGTTTGATTGAAGATGAAGTCAAGACCAAGTATCCTGACGCAACCTTCTCAGTTTCAAACGGTGAAAATGCTCGTGGCGTTATCTTCGACAAGAGTAAGGATTACCATTACTTCACCAACCACGAAGACAGATAATCAACAGAAATCAATAAGAAAACGGCTAGGACGTTTGTCCTAGCCGTTTTCTTTTATTCAAAATCATTATTTCTTAAGGCTTGCCAAATGTTCCTTAATCTTGTTGGCAGATTCGGTTAATTTGGTATGTTCTTCATCAGTAAGCTTCAATTGAATTAATTCTTCGATCCCATCACGACCAATAATTGCAGGATAGCCAATATAAGTCTTGAATTCTGGGTCATAAGTTGAAACTGGTGCAAACAATCTAGCATCTGAGAAGACTGCTTGAACCAATCTAACTGCACAAGTTGCAATCGCATATGAAGTATAGCCCTTGCCAAAAGCAACTTTGAATGAGTTCTTATTTGATTGGGCACTGATCTTATCTTGATCTTCTTCGCTGAATAATTGCGAAGCAATCTTATTGTTTACACGGACCGTTGACCAAGCAGTAAATTGTGAGGAACCATGTTCGCCCAAAACGAAGCCTTCAACATTTTTTGGATCTTGCCCCAACTTTTCACCAACAATTCTTTGCATTCTGGCAGTATCAAGAAAAGTACCTGTACCAAATACTCTATTCTTCTTCAAGCCAGTGGTTTCTTGCAAGATTTGAGAAACGGCATCACAAGGATTTGAAATATTAATAATAATACCTTTGAAGCCGGTCTTCTTAATCTTCTCACCAACTTCTTTGGCATTGGCTGCGTTCAAGTTAAATTCGCCAAAACGATCGCCAGTCTTAACGGAAGCATCAATATCACCAAAAGAGGTAACAATAATTTCGGCATCCTTCAAGCCATCCCAATCTTGCATTTTGACATCAACATAATAGTTGTTGCGTGCCAAAGTATCATGCAAGTCATTATATTCAGCTGAGGCCTTCTTTTCATTTTTGTCGATTAAAATTAATTCATCAGCAATTCCATGGGTAAAAAGAGTATAAGCTACAGTAGCACCAACGTGACCCATTCCGATAATTCCAATTTTTCTCATTTTAAAAACCTTTCTAGCAAAAAGGGACCAGGCTTTACTCCTGATTCCTTTTCATTAAGCTTCAACTTTGTTAATAACAACGTCAAATTTACCACCAGGAGTGGTAATTGATACTGTTTCGCCCTTCTTCTTGCCAATTAAAGCTTGGGCAATTGGTGAATCGTTAGAAATCTTGCCGTTAAGTGGATCTGATTCATCACTACCTACGATGGTGTAGGTTTCAGGATCGTCTTCACCAACTTCAGTATAAGTAACAGTCTTACCAACAGCTACTTCATTAGGATCAACAGAATCTGCATCAACAACTTGTGCATATTTAAGCATTTCTTCTACTTGTGCAATTCTGTCTTCTACGTGACTTTGCTCATCTTTTGCGGCATCATATTCTGAGTTTTCAGACAAGTCACCGTAAGAACGAGCAACCTTTATTCTTTTAATAACTTCTGGACGTTTTACTAATTTTAAGTCTCTTAATTCTGCTTCAAGCTTTTCTTTACCTTCAGCAGTCATTGGAAATGATTTTTCTGCCATTGAACATATACTCCTTATTTTGAAGAAATAAATCTTTTATGCATTGATCAATGATATTAATTTATCCCCATAAAGTCAACCTTTAACGTATCTTAACTTCAAGGTCATTCATTAAAGCTTCGGTAATCTTGTTCATTGCCTTAGTAACAACTTCATCTGTCAAAGTATCGTGTTCATTTAAGAATGTCAAATTGTAAGCTAAACTCTTCTTGCCTGGCTCAATATGACTTCCTTCATAAACATCAATTACTTTAAGGTTCTTCAAGTACTTGCCGGCATTAGCAAGAATGACATTTTCAATTTCGCTATTGGTTACATCCTTCTTGACCAAAATTGAAAGATCACGTTCAATTGCTGGGAACTTAGGTGCTGGCTTAGAAGTCATGCCCTTATTTAAAGTTGCATCAATGGCATCAAGGTCTAATTCATAGCCATAAAGTTCGCTACCTCTTAAAGCCTTATCAGCCATCGTTACAGCATGAGCAATCATACCGATCATCCCAATATATTGACCATCAAGGTAAATTGCAGCCGTTCTGGTTGGGTGCATGCCGTTAATTTCTGCAGCCTTGTACTCAATCTTGTTTTCATCAAGGCCAATTGCTTCAAACAAGTCCTCTAATTGACCCTTTACATAGAAGAAATCAACCTTTTCATTCTTGTGTTGCCAGTTGTCTTCAAAAATACTGCCAGAATACAAAGTTGCAAGGTGTTCATGTTCATTGAAAGTATCATTGTCATGATCATAAACACGACCTTGTTCAAAGAAGTGCAAGTCATTTTCCTTACGAGCAAAGTTGTAGCTAGCAGCATCTACCAAACCAGTCATCAGGTTTTGTCTCATTGCTGAACGAGCTGAGTTTAATGGCATTTCAACTTCAGCTAATGGCTTAGGATTCATAGTGAAACGAACTGC
This sequence comes from Lactobacillus amylolyticus DSM 11664, assembly GCF_000178475.1. Taxonomy (GTDB): domain Bacteria; phylum Bacillota; class Bacilli; order Lactobacillales; family Lactobacillaceae; genus Lactobacillus; species Lactobacillus amylolyticus. The sequence goes on from NZ_ADNY01000013.1 coordinate 106,014, forward strand.
TTTTTCTGGTGAAGTCAAAGAGTAAGAAATAGCTTCCATCAAGCCTTGACCTTCAACCACTTTCTTTACGCGACGCAACTTAGTTTCGGCCTCAGAATATCCACCATGTGTTTCAGCTAATAAAGGTTGCGTTGACTTCAAATTATCATAACCATAAATTCGGCCAACTTCTTCAACCAAATCAGCTGGAATAGCAATATCCCATCTTCTATTAGGAACAGTGACAGTTAATTGATCACCATCAACTTGAGTTTCAAAGCAAAGACGATCAAGAATTTTAACCATTTCATCGCTTGATAATTCAGTACCAAGAACATTATTAATATAAGAAACAGTGGTCTTGACTACTGCCGGCTTTCTTGTTTGGTCAGTAGCTTTGATTTCACCAGCGTTAACAGTTGCGCTAGCATCATTTCTAAGAAGAAGAGCTGCTATGTCGATTGCTTTTTGGGTATTATCCCAGTTGATGCCCTTTTCAAAACGACTTGAAGCTTCAGTTCTGTTAGCATGACGAAGAGCTGCTTTTCGAACCAAAGTTCCATCAAAGACGGCTGATTCCAAAATAACATCAGTAGTATCATTTTCTACTTCTGAATTCTTGCCGCCCATGACGCCAGCCATCATAACTGGTTTGTCACCGTCGGTAATAATAATATCGTTTGGATCAAGTTCAATCTCTTTGTCATTGAGCAAAGTCAGCTTTTCTCCCTTTTCGGCTTTTCTGACAACCAATTTGCCACTCTTGAATGTCTTAGCATCATAAGCATGCATTGGTTGACCAGTCAAAAGCATAACGTAATTAGTAACATCAACGACATTGTTGATTGGACGAATGCCGGCATTCCAAAGACGTCTTTGCATCCATAATGGTGAATCGCCAATTTTAACGCCAGAAACTTTTCTTAAGTAATACTTAGGGGCAAGCTTTTCGTCAACTTCAGCATCCAATTCTGATGTCCAATCTGGGCCATCTTCTTTTAACACGACATTTTCAATTTGAGGCTTTTCATTGACAATTGCCCCAACTTCGTAGGCTGCACCTTCCATTGATAAAGTATCAGCACGATTAGGCGTAATATCAAAGTCTAAAATGTAGTCGTCCATGCCAAGTGCTTGATAAACATCATCGCCTGGCTTAACTTCAGCATCTTCAGGGAAGACATAAATACCGTTAACGTATTTCCCAGGAACAGTGCTGTCACTGAAGCCAATTTCTTGCAAAGCACAGAGCATTCCGTAGCTTTCCATGCCCCGGATTTTGCCCTTCTTGATCTTTTCATTGCCAGCAATTCTGGCGCCATGAAGAGCAACAATTACATTTTCACCTGCGGCAACGTTTGGAGCACCACAAACGATTTGCAATGGCTCATCTTCACCGACATCAACGTGAGTTAAATGAAGGTGGGTGCCTTCAACAGCCTTACAATCTAAAACGTGACCAACAACGATCTTTTTCAGGCCTTCTTGAGGGTGATTAACAGAAGCAATTTCAACGCCTGTTCTAGTAATTTTTTCTGCTAAATCCTTTGGATCTTGATCTAAATTAAGAAAATCTTGTAACCAATTGTATGAAACTAGCATTAGTCTTCCTCCTTACGGAATTGTTCCAAGAAACGTTTATCATTGGTGTAGAAATCACGAATATCATCAATGCCGTATTTCAAAATAGCAAAACGATCAAGACCAACACCAAAGGCAAAACCACCATAAACAATTGAATCAACGCCAGCATTTTCCAAAACGTTAGGTTGAACCATACCAGCACCTAGAACTTCGATCCAACCAGTATATTTACAAATTTGGCATCCCTTACCATTACAATTGAAGCAAGAAACATCCATTTCAACTGAAGGTTCAGTGAATGGAAAGTAGCTTGGGCGAAGACGAGTTTCACGATCCTGACCAAAGACATGCTTAGCGATCATTTCAAGCGTGCCCTTTAAGTCACTCATAGTGACATGCTTATCAACAACCAAACCTTCCATTTGCATGAATTGGTGTGAGTGCATTGCGTCGTCATCGTCACGACGGTAAACCTTACCAGGTCCTACCATCTTTAACGGACCCTTTGAAAAATCATGCTTTTCAAGGACACGGGCTTGGTCACCCGAAGTCTGTGACCGAAGCAAGTTTTCGTCATCAATATAGAAAGTAGCTTGCATGTCACGAGCTGGGTGATCTTTTGGCAAATTCATCATTTCAAAACAGTAGTGGTCAGTTTCAATTTCTGGACCTTGAACAACGGTGTAGCCCATTCCGATGAAATATTTTTCAAGATCATCCAAAATAATGTTGATTGGGTGCTTTGACCCCACATGGCTTCTTCTGCCTGGAAGGGTAACGTCTACGCGTTCATCTTCCATCTTTTTAGCAATAAATGCTGCTAAAAGAGACTTCTTCGAATCATCTAATTGCTTGTTGAACAAATCACGTAGTTCATTTACTCTTTGACCAACTTCGCGCCGATCTTCTGGCGCCACTTCTCTTAATGAGTGTAAAATTTTGGTCAATTCACCCTTACGGCCAACCAATTGCACCCGTACTTCATCAAGCTTCTTTTCATCAGAGGCTTTTTTGATTTCCTCGAGTCCCTTTTCACGGAGCTCTTTTAACTTATCAAATAAGTCCATTTAATTTTTCCTTTCGAATAAAAAAGTAATTTTTCCTTTCGAATAAAAAAGCTTCATCCCTCAAAAGGGACGAAGCTTCGCGGTACCACCCTAGTTTAGACATAGAAGATTATGCCTACACTTTTGCTTTCGATAACGGTGAAATACCGGAATTGATTAGATCCTACTCGCAAGATGAAATTCACAACTTAAACTTCAGCCTTTCTTTCAGCTAATAAAAAGGCCTCTCTAATCAAGTTCTTATTGCTACTAGTCTTGTTCTCAGTAATTAATTATTAGGATAATTCATTAAGTTTTAATTTGCAAGCCTTTAAGTCCATTTATCTGCCCAAGTGTGAACTGAATCAAACACTGGCTTCAAAGCTTCTCCCTTAGCTGTTAAGCCATAAGAAATAATACCAGTGTCCTTATCGACAGTTCTTTTAACGATGCCATCCTTTTCAAGCTCCTTGAGTCTTTCAACCAAAATTCTGTCTGAACAAGCAGTTACGCAACGAGCCAAATCCTTAAAACGCATCATTTTTGTGTCGCATAGTGAACTAATAATCAAGCCATTCCACTTTTTGCCAATAATTTCAAAAGCATGGATAAAATGCTGGCATAATTCGTAATCAGCGGGGTTTTTACAGCCACAATCTTTGATGCTCTTTTCTTTTACTCCTTGAGCCATAAGTAATACCTCCTGCAAATATAATTGTTATTTTTAGCTTTGATTTTATTATAAATAAGCTACTTACTAAAAACAAGCAAAGTGTCTTACGCAAAATGATAAATCATAATACCGGCAGCAACGGCCGCATTGAGTGATTCGGCTTGACCAAAAATTGGAATATACAGTTTAGTATCGCTTAAGTTGGCAATAAAATCACTTACTCCATGAGCCTCGTTGCCAATAACTAGACCAAGTTGTGCTACTTTTTCAAAATCAGGCAATTTTTTTGCAGTTTTATCCAGCATGCTGGCATAAACTGGAATATCGCTAGCCTCCAATTGGGTAATGACATCAGTCAAATCTTTAATGATGATATCGATATGAAATTGACTTCCCTGCATTGCGCGCTGAGTTTTAGGATTATATAAATCAACACTCTCTGGTGACAAAACAACCCCATTAAAGCCAGCCGCATCTGCAGTTCTAATAATCGTACCCACATTGCCAGGATCAGCTAAATTATCAAGCAAAACCCATTTGCCATAATTAAAAGAGAAATCTTTTGGTTGAGCAATTTTTAACACAGCGAAAATTTCTTGCGAATTCTTGGTTGAACTCAAATGCCGCGCAATTGCTTTATTAATCAAGATAACGTTTTTAGCGTCTAAACTAACCCCAGCTTCTTCCGCCTTATTTAGTGCTTCATCGGTACCAAGCAGATAAATAAATTTGCGGTTGGCCTTTAATGTTTCTTCAAACAAATGGAAGCCTTCAATTAAGTAAAGACCGGTTTCTTCACGATATTTCTTTTTATTGAGTTTTTCTAATTCTTTGACAAGCTTATTGTTTACTGAACTGATTTGTTTCATGTTTGTCCTCTTTTCTATCTCCCTATTTTAAATGACATTTATTAAAATTAACATGTTAGAATTAAAGATAGTTGATTTTATAAAGGGGATATTATCATATGGAAACTTGGAAATTAGTTGTCTCCGGTCTCGTTCAAGGCGTAGGCTTTCGCTGGAGTGTTCTAAACTATGCTCAAAGCTTAGGAATCAATGGGACTGTTAAAAATAATGCTGATTCCACTGTCACGATCATTCTGCAAGCTGACAAGCAAACAGTCAATTCATTTATTCAAAATTTGCCCAAACATATCTCACCTTTTGCCAAAATCGAAAATATTCAGGCAGAAGAGCTGCCGGGCGTGGAAAAGATGCATGACTTTCATGTATTATATTAAGGTCAGAAAGAAAACAAATCAGGTGAATTGAATGAAAAAATATCGTAAATATTTAGGTCTCTTAGTTTTGGTCTTATTAGTAGCCGTGATCGTCACCGGCTGTTCCTCTGGCGGGAACCCGCAAAAAGGCATTCCGCCACATGGTGGAATTTATGGCTGGGTCTACACATGGATTGGAATTCCACTGCAAAACGTAATGCTTAAAACGGCTAATGCAATCAAAGGTGCGAATGGCGCAGGCTGGGCCATTGTCATTATTACCTTAGTCGTAAGAACAATCCTTTTGCCATTAATGCTAGTCCAACAAAAGAAGAGCGTCACCCAGCAAGAAAAGATGGCTCGCTTGCAGCCACAAATGAAGCTGATTCAAGAAGGCATGAAACACAAGCCGATGACTCCTGAGCAGCAAATGCAGTTATCCAAATGGCAGCGTGAATTATACCAAAAGAATAACGTTTCTTTAACTGGTGGAATCGGCTGTCTGCCATTATTGATTCAAATGCCAATCATGATGGGAATTTACTCAGCCGTTGCTTATTCATCAGTTTTGAGAGAAGCTTCATTCTTTGGAATTTCCTTGAACAGCAAGTCTCTTGTTTTAGCAATTATTGCGACTGTTTTTGCAGTTATTCAAGGCTACATTTCATTAATCGGCATCCCTAAGGAACAAAAGAAGACAATGCAGTCTATGATGTTCATGAACCCAATTATGACCTTGTTCTTCAGTTTATCCTTCTCTGGTGCTTTGGCTTTGTACTGGGCAGCCGGCAACTTTGTAACAATTATTCAACAGATACTGGTAACATTTGTTATTACGCCACGCGAAAAGAAACGCGTTGCAGCTGAAATTAAAGATCATCCTATTCAAACCGTCGTTACTAAGAAGGACATTGATGATCTCTTTAATGGTGCTGCAACAGATGCTTCTAGCGAAACAAGAGAATTGCATCAGGATTTGCGTAAACGCAATCAAGGCAAACAACAAAAACGTAAATAAAGATCATTGAATACGAAAAAAGACAGGATTTAAAATCCTGTCTTTTTTTATAAGATTCCTTCCGGCTTTTTTGGCTCTTCAGTCTTTTCTTTTTCCGCTTCAATCTTTTTAAGCTTGTCTAATTTTTGTGGAGTTAGAATTGGAAAGGCGATCTTAAATTGACTTCCTTGACCTTCGACTGATTCAACGCTAATCTTGCCATTATAGCTTTCTACAAGCTTCTGAGCGATCGTAAGACCTAAGCCATTGCCACCCTTTTCACGCGTTCTAGCCTTATCAACTCGATAGAAGCGGTTAAAGATCTTGCTTTGATCATCCTTTGAAATTCCTTCACCGAAGTCCTGAACAACAATTCGAACATTATTCTGAGTTACACCGGCCGAAACATTAATCTGCTTGCGATCGGTTGAATATTTTATGCCATTATCAATCAAAATAACCAAAATTTGTTCTAAATGGCCGTGATACATTTGAATATACGTATTTGCAGGCAAATCGTCTACATCCAGCTGCAAATTAAAGTCCTGGTGGACTAGAGCCAAATCATCAACTACACGACTTAGGACCTCATTTACGTTTGTATAAGCATTAGGATATTGAACATCGATTTGTTCAGCCCTTGTCAAATCAAGCATTTCCTGAATCAAATGCTTCATTCGATCTGCCTCTTGCAGGGATGCTTTGATAGATTCATCCAGAATTTCCGGATCATCTTTTCCCCAACGCTCCAACATATTCAAATGTCCCTCAATAACGGCAACCGGAGTCCGCAATTCATGCGAAACATCACTGACAAACTGCTTTTGTTGATCAATATAGCGCTGCATTCGGTCAAGCATTTTATTGAATGATTTAACCAAATCTTCCAGTTCATCATTTCGATTCAAGTCTTTTATTCTGACATCACTGTTTGGATCATCATTAACTTTTTGTGCAACACCAACCATTTCTTTAATCGGCTTAACAACATCGCGCACAATGAAGAAAGCAATCCCACTAAACAAGACAATTGCCACTAATGAAATAATAATCATACGGTGCAGCAAATTGTTCATTAAGTGATTGTAATAAGTCATTTTGTTCGAAACAACAATATAGCCTGTTACTTTACCAGTCTTAGTAGAGACAATTTTTTGAGAAGTAATTAAGGTTGACTTATTGTTTCTTCGTATAACTTTTTGCCAGGAGCTGCCCTTAAATTTGTGCAATTTCGGCGTATCTTCACCATTTGCGAAGACAACTTCATTATGAAGATTGTACACAGCAACACTAATATCTGGATTGGAAATCGAAGAAATCAGTGCATCACTGAAAGCACTAGAATTTGAGGAAGAATCATGATTAATCGTTGGTCCACCGTTTAAAATTCTTTGCGTGCTGGGTGAAAGTGCGGGAATAACATTTGAAATCTGCAGTTCTTTCGGAATAGAAACCAGCGATGAGTTCAAAGTGGCAACCACTCTGTTGGAAACTGATTCCTGCTGCTTCATTGACTGCTGGTTGACAGTCGAATAAATTACCATTGAAAAAATAAGAAAAGAGACCATGATCGTCAATGAAACGATACTTACCCATCTAACAATAAGCGATGAGTGTTGGGTCTCTTTTATTTTCTTATTTCTCTTCTTATTCTTTGTCATCATCTTCATCTCTTACCATATAACCCGTGCCACGCACAGTTTTAATGTAAGAAGGGCGACCTGGGACATCAATCTTGTTACGCAAGTAACGAACGTATACTTCAACAACGTTGGTTTCAATATTTGATTCTGGACCCCAAATCTTATTAAGAAGTTCGTCACGACTAACAACATTGTTTTTGTTGTGAATCAAAGTCATTAACAAGTTGTATTCACGTTTTGTAAGATCAATTGCCTTGCCATCGCCGCGGTGAACAATTCTGTTGGCTGTTTCAATTGTTAAATCTTTAAATTTTACAGTTTGCTGCTTGGCTACAGTTACGTTTTGAGCTTCTTTCTCAATCTTTACACGGCGTAAAACAGCACGTAATCGAGCTAATAATTCCTCAATTGCGAATGGTTTAACAATATAATCGTCTGCACCGTGGTCCAAGCCAGAAACACGGTCGATAACTGAATCTCTAGCAGTCATCATAATAATAGGAGTAGTCTTAGATTGACGAACCCGACGTGCTATTTCCAAGCCGTTTAAATCCGGCAACATTAAGTCGAGCAGAATAGCGTCAAAATTTTCATTTAAAGCTCGATCCAAGCCTTTACGACCATTATTTTCAACGACCGTTTCATAGTTCTCGTGTTGTAATTCCAATTGTACAAAACGAGCTAAATTTTTTTCATCTTCAATAATCAGAATTTTTGCCATGATTTTACTCAGTTCCTGTCCATAATTAACTTTACTTAACAAAACTGTTAATAAAGGTTTCATAATTAAAGGATACTTTAAAAAACATCCAAAAACAAGAAAAAAAGCAACCAATCTTAAAAAATAATTGATTACTCTAACAAATATTTATTTCTTATTTTTATTTTGATCATCAAATAAGCCCTTTAATTTTGCAAAAGCAGGATTAATTTGATTCTTTTTCCCTTCATCAAAGGCCTTTTCGGAAACAACTTCCCAACCCTTGCCCTCTGGATAAATGTGCTCGTCTTTTTCTTTCTCTGTTAAAATAGTGGTAGGAATATTTAACAAAATATTATCTTCGACAGCAGTTTGCAAGTCGATCGTATCATTGTTTATCGTGACAATTGGATCCGGATTTTCATCCAGCTCATCCTTAGTTGGCTTATCTTGGCTGTAGTTCTCTGTAAAAGAAAACTCTTCATGATCATCTACAGGTGCTAGACTTCTGCTAGATGGAACCACTAAATCCGCACTGACTTTAAAATTTCCAGTGACGTATGGCTCATCATAAAACAAGTCGCCACTGACTTTGATATTTTTTGCTTGATACAAGAGTTTTTGACTGCGCTTCAAAAATTCTGGACGAACTTCAACTTCACACTCGATATGAACCATTGGCGCAGCATTGTTTTTAACTTTTGAAAAATTAATTGAGAGCATTTTATACCTCGATTGGACGTTGACCAAAGTTCTGATCAACATGCATTATTTGTTCAAATAACCGATCCACTCGCACCTGCAGTTTGAGTGAGCCATTTTTAGAATTGCGTTTATCAACTTTGGATACAATATTCAAATTTTCTTTGCGAATATCCTTTAAGTAGCGCCGTCCTAGCTTGCTGAATCCCAAAAGGGTCAAGCTTTCATCATTAAAGCTATCAATCATATCATCTTGCGTTACATTCAAAAGCGTATATAGACACAGACGACGCAAGCGAGAATATGTATAGCGCTTAGATTTTATTCGCCGCAAAAATTCAGTAAATTCCCTAGCCAGATGAATTTCTGCCTTCATCTTGTATTCTAGGCCTTCACTCATCTGATAAATACTTTGCAATTCAGAAATAGAAGATGATTCGATGCGATATTTTAAAAATGGAAACATTAAGTTCCAGTTTGGATATACTTTCTGTTTAGCAAGTTCAATTGCTTCTGCCTTGGGCAGCCAAGTCTTTAACTGACTTTTATCCTCATCGTGCAGAAGCAAGTTGCGAATCGCACTTGCGCTTTGAACAACGCCATTTCTTTGCAAAATATCATCGTGATTAACCCCAATCCGATTAATTGGATGCAGCTGCATTGGAGAGTCCAAATTATGATTGGCAACGGCATAAGCTAACCCAAGAATTGCGTTTGGAGCATTAACCTCGTAGCCTACTTCACGAGCAACCATTTGATTATATTGCGTAGAATAGGTTTGACTATAATCCTTAAAATTCATCGAATTTGGTGGAATTTCAGCAATTTTTGAACCCAGATAGGCAAAATTCAAGTTGGCATCTTCTACACCGAAAACTAATGTCTTGACCCCTAATTTTGCTAAAGCTTCGATGCTGCCCAAAGCAAAAAGATCAGCTGGTTCAACCGAAGTGGAAAAAGGCATTTCAAAAACCAGATCTGCACCTGACTGCAGGGCGGTTCTAGCACGCGACCATTTATTCATAATTGCCATTTCGCCACGCTGAACGTAATTGCCTGACATCAAAACAATAATTGGATCTTTACCAGCCACCAAACGTGCCTGATTGAGCAAAAATTCATGACCGCTATGAAAAGGATTATATTCAGCAATGATCCCAACTACACTCATGAATTTAGTCTTCCTTTATCTCTAACTTTTTACCATCTGCCCATAGTTTTTCAAGGTTATAAAATTCACGAGCTTCTCTAGTAAAGATATTGACTACAACGTCACCTAAATCAAGCAAAAGCCAATTTGAATCTCTAGTACCTTCAATTCGATAGTCAGTGTAATTATTTTCGTGAGCTTCATCGACAATTGAGTTAGCAATCGCATGCAATTGTCTGTTTGAGCCGGCACTGGTAACAACAAAAAAGTCGGATAAAATACTAATGCCGCGCATATCGTAAGCCTCAGTATCTTCCCCATGACGGTCACTAATTGCTTTTAAAACAAAATCTAAAACTTCAGTATTCTTCAAATCTTTCTCCTTATTTATTTGTTAACACTCCACACGTTATAAGCTTCTAAGCTGCGGGGATAAATTTTATTTCTTTGTTCAATCAAAAATTCTAGCGTATGTGCCAATTGATAACCAACGCCTGCATCTAAATTGGCATAAGTTATTTTGCGTGCCTCTTCTACTCCGGGAAAATCACGACCTGGTTCAATAAAATCAGCCATAAAGACAATCTTGTCCAAAGTAGTCATTTCCTTATCAGCAGTAGTATGGCGCCAAACAGCTTTTAAAATTTCAGGATCAGTAATCTTTAAATCACGCTTGATAAAATATGTTCCGACAATCCCATGCCAAATTGCACGATTCCAGTTAAGCAAATCTTGATCAAAGCCTTCATTTTTGATTACTTTGCGATACTCTTCAACTGGCACTTGCTTGGCATAGTCATGAACAAATCCTGCCAGAGCAGCCTTATCCTCATCATAATCATTTAATTTAGCTAATTTGCGTGAAGTCTCGCTTACTCTAACACAGTGCTGGAAGCGTTTATTATCCATATTTGATTTTTCTTTAGCAATTATTTCATCACTAGAAAGCGGTGAATAGGTTTTCTTAAAAAACAAATCAGTCACGGTAAAGCCCCTTTTCTTCAATATATTGCCGAACGCTTTCCGGTACCAAATACCGAATTGAAGTACCAGTAGCAACTGAACGACGAATTGCAGTCGAAGACAAACGAATGTCTGGTGCATCAACCCAAATCATTGGATACTGCGGATCTTGCGGATAGCCTGGACGACGAATACCTACTAGCGTAACCAATTTTACCAATTCTGGCGCTTCTTTCCAGGTGTGGAAACTGTTAACTTGATCACTGCCCATAATTAAGTAGTAATTATTCTGCGGTGCTTTTTCCTTAAGATAGCGCATCGTATCAATCGCATAAGATACGCCGCCGCGGAACAATTCCAACAGTTTTACTCGAAACTTTGGATTGTCTCGCGTTGCCAATTCAAGCATAGTAGCCCGATCCTTTGCAGAAGTCAGCGGCGCATTTTTATGCGGCGGGATATTGTCCGGAATAAACCAAACCTCATCAAGGCGCAACTTCGTCATTGCCTGCTCAGCTGCAACTAAGTGAGCAATATGAACAGGATCGAATGTTCCGCCCATTATTCCAATTTGACGGCCACGCTTATCTTCATCTATTTTAGGTTCTACTTTTGTGACAGGCTTTTTTTCAACACATTTCGTATTTGCCATGATTAAAACCTCTAAATTAAAGCTCTACGAATACCTAATCCTATTTTATCAGGTGTATAGGTCTTCACAACACAGTCTTTTGGAACAGTAACGAAACCGACACCACCAAAGAGCAAATCACTCTTGTAATCAGTGTGATACTCCTGTCCTTTGAGCGCCGGCAAATAATTTTCACCGGTTGGCGGAGTCAATAACTCGCCCACGTGTTTTTGATAAAAATCATCCGCATTTGCAGTCTTAGTACGATGCAGTTTAACGCCTCGTGCAGCATAAACCGTAAAGCTGGTAGATTGACCTTTAAGATAGTCGATTCGGCCTAAACCACCCAAAAAGATGGTATTTCCAGGCAGCAACTGAAAGGTAGCAGGTTTAATCGGTTTTTTAGGTGAGACTACTTCAAGATCGGCAGCGTTAAGACGAGTGGCCAACTGATTCGTACTCATAATTCCCGGCGTATCAATCAGGTGGTGGCCATTTTCAAGTGGAATTTCAATGCGATCAAGCGTAGTTCCTGGAAAACGAGACGTAGTAATTACGTCCTTTATATCGCCCATTTTATCAATAATGGCATTAATTAAAGTTGACTTGCCGACATTGGTCATTCCAACAAAGTAAATATCACGGTCTTGTGAAGCTTGATCTAAATACTCAATCAGCTCATCCAAGTTCTTTTGGCGAGCAGCTGAAATTAAAAAGATTTTTGAGGGATACAATCCCATGCGATTTGCTTCTTGACGCATCCAGTCTTTAATTCGACTTTGACGAGAATTTAAAGGAAAAAGATCAAACTTATTACCGACTAGGATAAATTCGTTATCGCCGACAAAACGTTTAAGCGAGGCTAGCAATGAGTTAGAAAAGTCAAACAAATCAACTACATTCACTACTAAAGCCTTCTTAGTTGCCAGTGAATTCAGCAATGCCAAGAAATCATCATTATTCAGATCAACAGGCATGATTTCATTATAATGACGCAAACGAAAACAGCGTTGACAATAAACGTTGTCCGTTTCTCCTGCTTCCGCCTTCTTTAAAGCGGCAGCTGGCAAATAGCCGGCCTTTTTTGGGTCGTCTGATTGCAAAACAGCACCACAACCAATACAAATAATTTCATCATCCATTTTTCAATGTCTCCTTAAAGGTTACGCGATGTGACAAGGCTAAAAAGAAGAAAATAATTTTTTCGAAAAAGCGATTGATTCGCGTATTCCACTTGTCAGTTTCAACCAGTGGCTTGACTAATACTGTTTGGACACCGGCCAAATTGCCAGCCTGCATATCGGTGATTAATTGGTCACCGACCATCATGACTTGCTTTTTATTTAAACCTAATTCTTCTCTCTCTTTGCTAATTGCAAAAGGCAATGGCTTTTTAGATTTGGCAACAAAGGCAATGTGATATGGATTTAAAACTTTGCCTACTCTTTCGGCATTATTATTTGAAATGACAACCAGCTTGATGCGAGCTTTTTGCAAGCGTTGATTTAACTTATCCATTTCTTTGGCAGTTTCAAATTTGTTCCAAGCTAAAAGCGTATTATCCAAATCTGAGAAAACCGCCTTGATTCCCATAGCTTGAAGTTTTTCTGTTTTTAAATGATAAATTGTATCAATTGTGTATTTCGGGCGAAATAACATTCTATAAATTCCCTTCATTAATGTACTATCTCTAATATTATCAGAAAAGGACCCGATTTGATAAATTTAGGTATAAAAAAAACTGGGAAATTCCCAGCTTTCTTTAACTCTTTTAGTTTAAAGCTTTTTTAGCAGTATCTGCTAACTTAGCAAAAGTTTCTGCATCGTTGTAAGCAATGTCAGCAAGCATCTTACGGTTCATGTCAACACCGGCCAACTTTAAGCCGTGCATTAACTTAGAATATGAAATATCGTTTTGTCTTGCAGCTGCGTTAATACGAGCGATCCATAACTTTCTGTATTCGCTCTTACGCTTTCTACGGTCACGGAATGCGTACTTGTAGGAAACAAACAATTGAGTGCTTGCAGCCTTAAATTGCATATGCTTTGCGCCACGGTAACCCTTGGCAAGCTTCATAATCTTCTTACGACGTTTACGTGTTACAGTTCCACCTTTAACTCTTGGCATCAGAAATTCCTCCTAATATCGTTATATCGTACTTAAATAATAATTAACGCATTTGGGAAAGCATCTGTTTGATGCGCTTCATATCACTGCGTGAAACCATAGCAGCTTTTCTCAAATGACGACGTTGCTTCTTAGTCTTACCGTGGAAACGGTGACCAGTAAATGCGTGATGACGCTTTAAACCACCATTAGCAGTTCTCTTAAAACGCTTAGCAGAAGCGCGGTGTGTTTTCATTTTTGGCATTGTTAAATTCCTCCAATTAATTAGTTATTCTTTTTGTCTTTTTCACTCTTAGGTGCAAGCATCAAGAACATTGAACGACCTTCCATTTTAGGTCTGCTGATAACTGTTGCAATATCTGAAGTAGCTTCAGCCATCTTTTCAAGTACTTGTTGACCTAATTCCTTGTGAGTGATTGCTCGACCTCTGAAACGAATAGAAACACGAACCTTGGCTCCTTCTTTAGTAAGGAACTTTTTAGCATGCTTCAACTTAGTATCAAAGTCGTTTCCTTCAATTGTTGGACTTAAACGAATTTCCTTGACACTAACCGTCTTGGAATTCTTACGAGATTCCTTCAACTTCTTTTGTTGTTGGAAACGGTACTTACCATAGTCCATGATTCGAGCAACTGGTGGCTTAGCATTGGGCGAAATCAAAGCTAAATCAAGTCCAGCGTCACTAGCTTGACGCATGGCTTCACTCTTTGAAACAACGCCTAATTGTTTACCATTTGCATCGATTAAACGAACCTCGCGTGCACGAATTCGATCGTTTAAGATTAAATCCCTTGGTATGATTCTTCACCTCCGTGTTAATTTGAGGACAAGAAAAAGGCGGGATAAGTAACACCCACCTTTAATCAACAGAAATTATCGATCAGCCCAGAGGTTTATTAACTTAGGCGAGAAGCGGGAGCTTCTTCTTGTTCTCAACTAGAAATAGTATACTCGTTTAACTCTTATCAGTCAACAAGAGATTTTAGTTTTTACGTGAGTATGACTTGACGTCAGCATCAATTTCGTTAATGAAGTCATCAAGACTCTTTGAGATTTCTTCATCAGTACCGTAACGACGAACGTTTACGCTATTTGACTTCATTTCTTCATCACCTAATACCAAAGTGTATGGTACCTTTTGGGTTTGTGATTCACGAATCTTGTAGCCAAGCTTTTCATTACGGTTGTCAACTTCTGCTCTGAAGCCGCGCTTAGCAAGTTCTTGACGAACCTTTTCTGCATATTCGCCGTGAGCGTCATTGTTAACTGGAATGATTTCAGCTTGAATTGGTGCAAGCCAAGTTGGGAAGGCACCCTTGTAAATTTCGGTCAAGTAAGCGATGAATCTTTCCATAGTACCTACGATACCACGGTGAATCATAACTGGACGGTGTTCTTCACCATCTTTACCAACATAAGTCAAACCGAAACGATCTGGAAGCATGAAGTCAAGTTGAATAGTTGACATGGTTTCATCATTACCTAAAGCAGTCTTAGTTTGAATATCAAGCTTTGGACCGTAGAAGGCAGCTTCACCTTCAGCTTCAACATAGTCAAGGCCAAGGTCATCCATAGCACCTTTAAGCATCTTTTGACTTCTTTCCCACATTTCATCGTTGGCAAAGTACTTTTGAGTGTTCTTTGGATCACGGTATGAAAGTCTGAAGTAGTAGTCAGTAATGTCAAAGTCTTTGTAAACATCCATGATCAACTTCAAAATCTTAGCAAATTCATCTTGAACTTGATCCAAGGCAACAAAGGTGTGACCATCGTTCAAAGTCATTTCACGTACACGTTGAAGACCTGACAAAGCACCGGATTTTTCATATCTGTGCATCATACCAAGTTCAGCAACACGAAGTGGCAAGTCACGGTATGAACGAATGTGGTGCTTAAAGATTTGAATATGTGAAGGACAGTTCATTGGACGAAGTTCAAGCATTTCGCCATCACCCATGTCCATTGGTGGGAACATATCGTCACGGTAGTGTGCCCAGTGACCTGAAGTCTTATAAGCATCAAGGTTCATCAAAACTGGAGTATATACGTGTTGGTAACCGTCAGCTACTTCACGGTCGATGATGTAACGTTCAACGACACGACGAATGGTAGCCCCCTTTGGCATCCAGTAAGGAAGACCTGCACCAACCTTTGGATCAACGAAGAAGAGGTCAAGGTCACGACCAATAGTTCTGTGGTCACGTTCCTTGATTTCTTGACGACGCTTAAGATCAGCCTTTAAGTCAGCTTCCTTGAAGAAGGCAGTACCAAAGATTCTTTGAAGCATTGGGTTTGAAGATTTGCCCCCCCAGTAAGCACCAGCTACTGACAAAAGCTTGAAGTGCTTGATCTTGCCAGTGTTTGGAAGAAGTGCGTCAAAGCCAAAGTCAACAAAGTCGCCAAGCTTATATGCATCAACAACATCATCGTCAATCTTAGCAAGAAGTGCACTCTTGTATGGATCGTCTTTATATTCATCTTCAAGATCTGACTTGCTTACGCGAACGTGTTCAATCTTTTCACCGTTCTTAATAGCCTTTTCCATAGCTTTTTCAAGTTCTGGCAATTCACCAATCTTAATTTGGTCATCCTTGTCAGTATCAACATAGAAGCCACCTTCATCGGTAACATGTTCACCTAAGTGAAGCTTTGGATATTTAGCTTTAGCAACTGCTTCAAAAAGGAATGCGGCAGTAGCACGCAAAACATCTAAGCCTTCTTTATCCTTATCAGTGATGATTGCAACTTCAGCATCACTATCAAGTTCGTAGTCAAGTGGTTCAATTTGACCATTAACCTTACCTGCTACAGCAGCTTTTCCAAGTGAAGTAGCAATCTTATGTGCTAAATCAGCGATTGACAAGTTTTCATCAAAATCTTTCTTTGAGCCATCTGGCAAAGTAATTGAAAAACTCATTATTTCCCTCCAGAAAAATAAAAAAGCCCCAGTGCCATACAGCACTGGGACGTTAATTAGCGTGGTTCCACCCAAAATTCAGACTAGCGTACGTCTAGCCTCTCGTATGAACTGATAAAGGAGCTCACCCATTTTATTGTATTTTGGGAGCGAAAGAATCGGGACGACTTTCTAATGAAGAACTTCCAGAACTAGGTTCTTCTCTCTGAGACGAAAGTCGTCATATCTCTTTCATTAACTGATATTATACGCGCTCCCATTTTCTAATCAAGTCCTAATTTTAAATTTTTCTGCGATTTGGACCAGAAACAATAACTTCTCTAGCCAAAAAGCGAATCCGCTGCATAATTCTCGCAGCTTTAACCTTATCTAAACTATTTTTTGTTTCGGCAAAATGCTCTTCTAAAGCCTCCATATCAAGATTAGAAGAGAAGAAAGTAGGCAAAACATTGTCCATTCTTGCCTGCAAAATTACGCCTAAAACATCATCTCTAGACCATGGACTTAATGTTTCTGCTCCAATATCATCTAAAATCAAAAGATCGCATTCCGCAACGCGTTTAATCTCAGCTTGCAAACTATTATCTTCAAAGTGACTTGATAAGCCTGCAATAAAAGTCGGTACATGCAAAAAGATTACGTTTTTGCCGCTTTGGGCAACTTGATTTGCTAGTCCAGCCAAAATATAGGTCTTTCCTCGGCCAAAATCGCCAGAGAGATACAGGCCTTGCTGATGAGGATTCTTGCTATATTTTTTCAAGAACTCACCAATCTGAGTTAGCGCTTCTTTTCGTCCCTTGTCAATCTCAATCTCACTCAGACGGACATCATGCAACCGTTCAGGCAAATCGATTAGCTGCAAATGCGCTTTGGTGTTTTTTTCCATATCTGCTTCAATTTTTTCAGCAGTTGGCCGGTAGCGAACGTCGATCACCTTGCCATTTAAGAAGAGTTCGGGCTCATAACCCGCCATCACCTTATTGGGATCCTGCAGCTGTGAATAAAATTCGAATAAATTCGGCATGGAAGTTTTGACCATGTTTTTATCAATTTTATTCTTATTTTTAATTAAAAAATCTCGTACTGCAGGATTATGCAGAATCTCTGTTTGCAACTCACCTTGATCGCCCAAATTGCGTTTTTTCACGATTTTATTGATCACATCACCAATCGGTTGCATTATTACTCACCTACTTTGATCCATTCTGATCTTCTAAGTTCTTGAAGAAATTCTTTAAATCTTCTGAATTGACATTGGAATCTGTCTTGGCTTTTTTCTTGCTCCAATCAGTTCCCTTTTCAACGTGCTTAGGTTGATTATAGCCATAGCGTTGCGGCTTTTTGCTCCGCTTTTCCTGTCTTTTCTCCAGATATTGCAACGCCTGCGGTGCCGATGCAATACCATGCTGCAGCCAATCATTGGCAATCCGATATGCCAAATTGGGCGATACCATTGAATCGTAAGTTAAGCAGGCATAGACCAAAACGTTGATCAAATCGCTTGGCAGGCCATATTGGCTGCGCAAAACATTCAGAGTCCGTTTTTCGCCTGGACTTGCAAAACCGCCCTTATCAGCTTTAATTTGATACAAAAATTCAGCCGGTGACATCTGAGTTGCGTCTTGCAGCAGTTTTTGCTTATCAGTTGATACTTTGACTGGTCTTGCCTGATTGCTATCCTGTGTTAATTCATGATTAACCTGTTTACGGGTATGGGAGCTGCGGTAATTTTCGGCGATCAAATTCTCTATTTTCCGCAAGTCCAATTCCTGTTGACCGTGCAAACTAGGCAGACTTTCATCAATAAATTCTTGTTCGTCTAAGCCATAGGTCTGCATTACGCCCAAGATCTGCGCCTTCTTATGATCAATTTCAGAACTTGGAATGCTGTAACGGGCAAATTGATCTTTCATAAAGCCCCAGTCAACATGATCGTTTTGATTAACTTCTGCGGTTTTTACCTTTGGCGCCGTATTTTCTTGAGCTGCTTGGATTACTTCTGTTGACGGATTAATTGCTTCATCCCCCGGCAGATGAAAGACTTCAATAAATGAAGCTGAAATATCGCGAGCATTTTTGACTTTTTTTTGTCGACTTCTGGTTTTCTTGGCAAAATAATGACTTAAACTGTGAAAAGCCGTGTTGCCAACCTTTTCTTTCAGCAGACTAGCCAATAGCTGCGTAGAAAAAAATTCTTGTGAGCTAGGAACTTTTAACAATTTAAAGGCCAAAACCTGATTAACAACATTATCAACTAAGTAAGTCTGAACTAATCCGACAGCTTCCAACTTGTGCAAAGAGCGGAAAAGCAACTTTAAATTGCAGTCCAGCTGCTCTTGTAAAGAATAGATTCCCTGAGCATCTGACAAAATGGAATATGGATTAAAATTTTGAATCAAGGTTTGATATAAAGCAATTGCTGTCGACCCAACCAAGGGCTGATAAAGTTTAATCAGAATTTGCTCATCATCTGGAAAAAGATCAATTTGATTCAGCACATAAAAGGGCTGCTTGGGATCAGCTGTCTCAAACATTAATTATTATCCTTCTCTCGTTTGGCCATCATGTCTTCCATTGTTTTCATGAAACTAGACATATCTTTAAATTCACGGTAAATCGAGGCAAAACGAATGTATGCAACATCGTCAATATTAGCCAAATCATCCATCACGAACTGGCCAATCTTCTTGGATGAAATTTCGCTTACGCCTTGCTTTCTGATTTTATTTTCAACATCGTCCGTCAAGTGTTCGAATTGTTCACTGGAAATCGGACGTTTTTGTCCTGCCGCCATTACACCATGCAAAATCTTTTCCCGGTTAAATGGCTCACGGGTACCATCATTCTTGATAACTAATAATGGTGCGGTTTCAACTCTCTCAAAGGTAGTAAAACGAAAACCGCAATTTTCACACTCGCGCCGACGTCTAATTGCACGATTTTCATCACTTGAACGCGAGTCAATCACACGTGAAGAATTATGATGACAATTTGGACATTCCATAATTATCCCTCTGCTTCAACTTTCAATAAGATTTCTTTTAATTTCTCTTCTAATTCATCTATTGTACCAGTATTATCCACTACAAAGTCCGCCTTGGCAATCTTTTTTGCTAATGGCATTTGACTATCAATTCTGGCTTGCGCTTGACTTTCAGTTAAATTATTGCGTTCCATCAATCGCTTTAGCTGTAAACTTTCAGGCAAACTAATCACTAATACGAAGTCACACAGCCTTTGGCCCCCTGTTTCATATAGTAAAGGCGCATCAAAAACGACAATCTTTTCTGCCTGTTCGCGATACTTGTTTAGCTTATTTACTACTTCTTGATAAATCAGGGGATGTGTTATTTCATCCAACCGCTGCATTTTTTGCGGATTATGAAAAACAATTTCTCCGAGCCTTTTGCGATTAATCTTTTTGTCTGAATCCAGAATTGCAGAAGAGAACTCTGTCACAACTTCGTTATATCCCTGTTTGCCTGGATCATAAATATGATGCGCAATTTTATCGGAATCAACGATTGGAATATGATGTTTTTTAAAGAAATTATCCGCGGTGCTTTTACCTGTCGCAATTCCACCGGTTAAACCTAAAACTAAAGTCATTGATAGTTCACCTGACAATGTGGACAAAATGTGGTTCCACGGCCATTAACTTTGATTTTTTCAAATTTATTGCCGCAGTTTGGGCAAGCCTCGCCGACATGACCATAAACCTGCAGCATTTTTTGAAATCCGCCTGCATTACCGTTAGCATCCAGATAAGTATGGACTGTAGTCCCGCGCATTTTAATAGCAATGGAAATTTCATGATTGATCTTCGTGTGCAGTTCTTTTACTTTATCTTCTGGAATTTTTGAAGCAATGCTTAGCGGGTGAATTTTGCTCTGCCATAAAACTTCATCAACATAAATATTGCCTAAACCAGCAACGATTGATTGATCAAGCAAAGTATTTTTTATATTTTTATGCTTGCGCTTTAACTTGGCAATAAAATAGGCTTCCGTAAATTCTTTAGAATTAGGCTCATACCCTAATTTGCCAATCCCTGTCGTTTGCCGTTCTGTCCCGGTTAAAATCAGCTGCATGCGGCCAAATTTGCGGACGTCGTTGTAGCGAAGCGCCGTGCCATCCGTAAATTCAAATTGCACGTGGTCATGCTTATCTTTAGGCGCATCAGGCGTAGTTAAATGATATTTTCCTTCCATACGCAGATGCGATACAATCGTCAAATTATCACTCAATCTGATCAAAAGATATTTGGCATAACGATCAATATCTAAAATCTTTTTGCCTGGCAGCTCATCAATAAACTGTTGGTGATCGGTAGCGACTATTTTGGGATACCAAAGGGTCACTTTTTTGATTGTTTTTCCTTTAACTAAAGGAATCAAAGTTCGTCTAACTGTTTCAACTTCCGGCATTTCTGGCAATTAAATCACCTACTTTGCATCGTACCAGTTATGACCCCAACCAGAGTCAGCAATTAGTGGCACATCAAGTCTGACGGCAGATTGCATAACTTCTGGCACGATTTTCTTCACTGTCTCTAATTCATCTTTAGGAACATCAAAAATCAATTCATCGTGAACCTGTAACACCATCTTGGTCTTCAAGTGCATTTCTTCAAGCTTCTTTTGCATATTAATCATCGCAATCTTGATGATATCTGCAGCTGAACCTTGAATTGGTGAATTAATTGCTGTTCTTTCCGCAAAACTTCTGACATTGAAGTTCTTAGCATGGATATCAGGCAAATAGCGACGGCGGTGCATGATGGTTTCAGCATAGCCTTTTTCACGTGCTTCTTGAACTGCTTTATCCATGTAGTCACGAATCTGTGGATACTGTTCAAAGTAATTATCAATAAATTCCTTAGCTCGTTTTCTTGAAATACCTAAATTCTTTGAAAGGCCGTAATCGGAAATTCCATAAACAATTCCGAAATTAACTGCCTTGGCATGACGCCGCATCAAAGGAGTAACGTCTTTTGGCGAATCCAAGTGGAAAATCTTCATGGCCGTATGCGAGTGAATATCGTAGCCCGTCTTGAAGGCCTCTTGCATGTTTTGATCGCCAGAAACGTGGGCCAAGACACGAAGCTCAACTTGTGAATAGTCGCAAGAGAAGATGTAGCCGTCTGGTTCACTTGGCACGAAGGCCTTTCTGATTTGCTTTCCTTCTTCGGTGCGGGTAGGGATGTTTTGCAAGTTAGGATCCACACTAGAAAGTCGACCAGTTGCAGTCAAAGTCTGCAAGTAACGTGTGTGCACGCGGCCATCTGGTTGAATGACGTCAAGCAGACCCTTTACATAGGTAGATTGAATCTTGGCAATTTGACGATAGTCCAAAATTTCGCTAACGATTGGGCTTTGCGTCTTCAATTGATCAAGTACTTCAACTGAAGTTGAATAACCAGTCTTGGTCTTCTTGATGACTGGCAAACCAAGCTTTTCAAACAAAATGTGACCTAATTGCTTAGGTGAATTCAAGTTGAACTTTTCACCAGCTTGGCTATAAATCTTGTCTTCGAGTTCCTTCAATTGAACGGCAAATTCATTTTGCAGTTGAATTAAAGTACTTGCTTTGACCTTCATCCCGTTCATTTCCATTCTGGCTAAAACGCGCGCGGTTGGGATTTCGATCGTATCAAACAAGGCATCTTGTTCGTGGTCTTTAAGCTTTTCAAGCAGTGGTTTCTTAAGTGATTCGATAGCATTGATCTTAGAAGCTAAGTGGTTGAATAATTCATCATCGTCATCAGGGATGTGTTCACTCTTACCTTTGCCGTAGACTTCAAGGTCAGTCTTAACGGAATAATCCCCATAAAGATGGGCAATTTCACCAAGATCATTAGAGTTGTTTTCATTATTAACTAGATATGAGGCTAAAAGCATATCATAATCAAGGCCGTGCGTATGAATGCCTAAACGATGGGCCCCAACCATGGATCTCTTTAAGTCAAAGACGTTCTTCTTGATCTTTTCATCTTCTAAGATGTGCTTGATATTGTCTTCTTCAAGCAATTCCACGTCTCTTGAAACATAAATCTTGTCGTTGATCTTCAAGCTAAAGCCGACAAAATCTGCTAAGTGGTAGTTAGCACCGAGCATTTCTAGATAAAATTCAACAGTGTCTTTTTCAGTGGCTTTAACATCTTTAACGTTGTCATCGTTTAAAACAGTGTATTCTACTTTTTCAACTTCGGCACCATCTTGACCGGCACCTGAAGCATTAAGTTCTGCCAAAAACTTGCGGAAGTTCATCTTTTCGTAGAATTGCCGCAGCTTTTCATAATCAACTGGCTCGCGTTTTACGTCATCAATATCAATGGTAACTGGTGAATCACGATCAATCGTGGCAAGTTTTTTAGCTAAAAAGGCCTTGTCTTTATCACGAATTAAACGTTCCTTACGCTTAGATTTTTTCATTTCATCAATATGATCGTAAAGATTTTCTACTGAACCATATTCCTGAATTAAATTAGAAGCTGTCTTAGGACCGATGCCTTCAACACCTGGGTAGTTATCAGAGTTATCACCCATCAAGGCCTTCATGTCGATGAATTCGGTTGGAGTGACACCGTTAACTTCCTTCATATGTTCTGGTGTATAAGCTTCAAGTTGAGAAACACCAGACTTGGTTACTTCGACAGTCGTCTTGTCGGACGCAAGTTGGGTCAAGTCGCGGTCACCAGTTACGATCGTGGTTGTGAACCCGGCCTTTTCACCCTTCGCAGCAAAAGTACCAATGATGTCATCTGCTTCATAATTCTTCAATTCATAAGTTTTAATACCCAAGTCATGCAGCATTTCTTGAATGTAAGGCATTTGTTCGAGCAACTCTTCTGGAGTTTTCGCACGTCCACCTTTGTATTCACCATACATTTTTGTTCTAAAAGTGACTTTTCCTGCATCAAAAGCTACCAATACGTGGGTTGGATCAACGTCTTTTAAAAGGACATCGAGCATATTCTTAAAAGCATAAATGGCATTAGTGTGCAGGCTGTCTGGACTCTTGAAAGATTCTAGTTGACGATAAAGAGCGTAAAAGGCTCTGAAAGCTACAGAGTTACCATCGATTAGAAGTAATTTTTTATCTGCCATTTTATTCCCCTTTTATAAAAATTGTTCTCTATACTTACTTATCTATTTTACCAGTTTCGGCAGTAGTATTTCAGCATGTTGTTTGAGGGAAAAGAAAAAAGCTCCGATTGGGACTTGGATAACGTTTCTCGTAAGTTAGATAAAAAGGAAGTCGTGAAGACTTTAAACCATTATTTTTTGTGGCATTTACATTCCTCTTGAATTAGATAAATATAAATAGTGAAACATACCAATAACGGTGGACTCATTTACATTTCTCATGAATTAAATAAAGATTTAAGACAAAACGTTTGTTTTCTACTTGTAAAATTACATCAAAAGATATCAATATCAAACAAGAATAGTAGTTAAATTGATTTAAATCTTTTCGCCGATTGTAAAATCAAATTGAACACTTTAGAAAAATAAAAAGTCCATTTGGACCTGTTTGATAAAATGTAATTACCACAAAACATTCAGAAACGAGGTCACAAATGGACTCTTTACATTCTATCATGCCTGAGCATCAAAAGGGAAAGCATTTATCATTTGAACAACGGGTTATTATTCAAACTCGCTTGAAGGATGGCTGCTCTATCAGAGCTATCGCTCGTGAGTTGTGCTGTTCGCCTTCTACAATCAGTTACGAAGTTAGACGAGGCACTGTTCCTCTTTATCGTGGCAAACAGAAGCGTTACAAGGCTGATCATGGTCAAAGTGTTTATCAGACTAACCGACGCCACTGTGGTCGCAAATCAGACTTCTTGAAGAAATCTGACTTTATCAAGTATGTCAATAAGCATTTCTTTGAAGACAATTGGTCACTTGATGTATGTGCCAATCGCTGCTTGGCTGTGGGTGAATTTAGCAGCGATCAGATAGTCTGCACTAGAACTCTATATAACTATGTAGATCAAGGCTTGTTGGCTATCAGAAACTCTGATTTGCCTGAGAAGTTAAAGCGTAATACTAAAATTCATCGTGTTCATAAGAACAAGAAGAAATTAGGTCGAAGCATTGAAGAACGCCCTAAAGAGATTAATGATCGAAAAGAGTTTGGTCACTGAGAATGCGACCTAGTCTTAGGACATAAGACTAGAGATGATCAAGTACTGCTAACTTTGTCTGAGCGAATGAGCCGTGAGTTTCTAATCTTGCGTATTCCAGACAAGACAGCTGCCAGTGTTATGAGCGCTTTTCCAACTCTACATAAGCAGTATAGTGAGCACTGGAATGAAATCTTCAAGACAATTACAACTGACAATGGTTCAGAGTTTGCGGATCTTTCCAATCTAGAGGAAGTATCTAATACCTTAGTCTATTACGCCCATCCATATACTTCTTGCGATAAAGGCACTGTTGAAAGACATAATGGGCTCATTCGCAGATTCAGGTGATTACATCAATAACTATTCTCTTCAGGAAATCATTGACATTGAAACCTGGTGCAATTCGCTACCAAGAAAAATATTGGCATATCATACACCAGATGAAATCTTTGAAAGAGAATTCGATCATATCTATCAAGCAGCTTAAGTGTTCAATTTATTATTGCAATTTACGATTTAAATCTTTTTATTAGAATTAATAATTGCCATAGCGTTTTGCAGCAGCTCTTGAACGATAGAAGTAAATATATCCTCCACCTTGCTGGAAATATAAAGCCTTTCTATGATGACGATTTACCACACGGAAAGTTGTATCACTGCCACCTTTTTCAAAAAGAATAATCATTGACTTTTCCTGATAACGAACGAGATTATGTTTGCTTACTACATCAACATCCTTATAGCCACCATGATAAAACTTGGTATAAGTCTTCCCCACTACATTACCACCAACAGAATTTGCAGTGATTTTCATTTTGTCATGCTTATTGGCATACCATGTACCTCTAAATCTTTTAGGAATATATTCTCTTTTTAGTCTAGAACTTGCTTGTACGGTTTGACTTGCTGTTGAATTTTTAACCTTAGCAAATGATAGTCCAACTGCAAATGTTAATAAAAGAATCAAGCTAATAAAAATACAATTAGATTTATTTTTCTTCATTATTGTTTCTCCAATTACTTGATAAATTTAAAGTGTATATCCATTATAGTTTATCTGAATCTAAAGAACGACCTAGCATTTATTTTCCAAACTTTTTAGAATTAAAATTCTACAAAAAATCAGGCAATCATTTCTGATTGTCTGATTTTTTTAATTTAGTATATCTTTACAAATTCTGCATATATTTCTTAGCGTTCATAACAGCATGACGACCAGAATTTACACTATGTGCACATGCTGACCCACCTAATGTGATTGTATAAACACTACGATATTGCATTGTAGAATCGGCTCCTGCTGCATATAAACCTGGAATTGTATTGAAGTTCTCATCAATCACTTCAAACTTATTATTTTCACCAATACCACCTAAACCAACTAAGTTAGAATTGTCCAATCTACCAATGTAATATGGACCATCCTCTATTGGGACTAAGTCTGCTTTTTCCTTGTTAAATCCACGATCTCGACCTTCATGACAGAAGTCGTTATAATCGGAAACTGTCTTAACCAAAGTATCCTCAGGGATGCCTACATCTTTAGCTAAAGCTTCAATTGAGTTCTCTTCATACAAAGAATTACCACGATTCTTCTTAACGGCATTAGCTAAAATCTCATCAGGATCCGGTTTCTTGAGAAGTGCTATTTTTGCAAATTGATCCCAAATTTTCTTGTTGAAAACAACATATGTATTCCTAGTAGCCTTAATCGGCATGTGTTGATACAGCATATTGTAAGAAGTGATGTTTTCATTTGCAATTCGTCTACCATTTTGGTTAACCCAAATAACTGGACCACCTCCGGCAATCATTGTTTCAGGAGCCATCTTAGTTAATCTGTTAGTTGGTAATGCTTGAATGTAGTTATCCATAAATTCAGGGGATTCTTGTAGCATATCTTTGGCACCAACTGACATTGCCATTTGATATCCATCACCAGTATTAGATGGCATCGACAAGAACTTCAAATTCTTAGTTTGCCAGCCTTGCTTAGCAATTAATTTAGCATTATGACCAACACCACCTGTAGCAAAGATCGTAGCCTTAGCATTTACTTTAATAAATCCTTCTGTGGTTTTAGCATAAACGCCTTTAACTTTATTATCTTCATAAATTACGCTGTAAGCAGGTGTATTGAGTAAGAATTTAACACCATACTCATCAGCTTTTTTCTTCATATATGGTACATAACCTGATGCAGCTACACCATCTTTAAACCAGTGGAACGTTGGAAATTGACAAATACCTGCATAATCATCAACTTTAGTTAACTTAACACCGTTTTTGATTAACCAATCAATATTAGCTGAAGAATTATTTACTAGATCAACCCAGAATGATCCATCAACACGATATTGTACTAATTGCATTTCCTTAGCAATGATCTTTTCTGGTTCAGTATGAATACCAGCAGCTTGTTGCATTTTAGTATTAATGCCAAAGATACCTTCTACACCACCACCATTACCAGCGACAAAACTGTTCTTTTCAAGAACCACAGTATTCAATCCAAGTTCACCTGCTTGAACAGCAGCAGCTAAACCAGCAATACCAGAACCTACAATGACCAAATCAGTATCAATTGTCTTAACTATCTTTTGTGGTTTCTCACGCCAATTAGAATAATCATTGACGTTAGTTCTAGTAGTTGCATCATAACGTTCCACATTAGCAGTACTTATCTCATTATCATCAGTACTACCACCTGCATCAACAACTGCTTTCTTAACAGCTACCAAAATGCCTTTAGATGAATAACTAGCACCAGATACTGCATCAACATTTAAACTCTGTGTCCTACTAATTTCATGAGAAAAAGTATCGATTACAGCTTTATTCAAATTAGTGTCAGCTAGTTTTTCTTCACTTTTAATCCCTGCTACTTTGCCATTCTCGACATTAACGATCAATGGCAACTTTTCACCTTGATAAACTTCAGCAATAACTTTATACTGACCGTCCTTCAAACTCATTTTAGTTTTCTTTCTTCACAAATTGACTAGCCTTTTCACCAGCAATTCGACCTGAATTCCAGGCAAAAGCATTACTCAAGCCTTCAATAGTTGGATAAGATGAATCAAACATCCCCGAAGCATCATTACCAACTGCATAAACACCTGGAATAACCTTTCTATCTGATGTTAAAGCCTCAAAATTTTCATTTACTAATCCACCACCAACTGTCCCCAAAGTGGTTGATACTGCCTTAACAGCATAGAATGGCGCCTTTTCAAGAGGAAATCTCATAAATTTACTATCTTTATAGAAATCAGTATCTTCTTTCTTAGCAACCAATTTGTTATAGCGCTCTAAGCTGTCTTTTAGATTTTCTTCTGGTACGTCAATGTCTTGAGCTAATGCTTCTAAACTGTTTTCTTTCCATACAGGATCTTTACCAGCTAGGCTGTCTATTTCTGTTTGCAGATTTTTCATCGGACCTACTTGATATGTCATGTCTTTATGAGCCAGTAAAGCTCCAGTTCTTTCAAAGGATCCTGTCCAATTCAGTACGTTATTCTTCAAATAATCGACAAAGTTTTGATCAAATACAAAGTAATAATGACCACCTGTAGCATATGTTGTATCACCCCATAAAGCAAAGTCATAAACTATGTCTTCATTGGTGAATCTCTTACCCTCTTGATCTAACCAAAGTAATGGTAAAGTAGCCAATGTCATTAAGTTGCCATTGTTCCAAGGATTTTTAGCACCAGTAACAACAGAAGCCGCATGATTTTCAAATATCCGCTTATAGTCATTTACACCACCGACTTCTTTTAGCATTCTTAAGCCATCGCCGGTTGCTTTACGTTCACCCATTGAATAAAGGTCTTTAGGATCAATAGCTAAATACTGCTTTACTTCTTCTTTATTACCACCAAATCCACCATCAGCTAAGATTACTGCTTTAGTGGCAATTTCTTCTTCTTTGCCATTTCTAATAACTTCAATACCAGTAACTTTTCCGTTTTCTTGAATGATCTTGTTGCCAGCTGTTTCAGTTAATAAAGTACCACCAGCTGCTTTAAAGTTATCCATGAATTTCTTAAAGCCATTAAACTTATCAATAAATTGATGATAAGTTCTAGGATGATTTTGGTGAACTTCCTGTGTATTAGTAACTAACTCTGTATCAATACCATTTTTTCTCATCCATTCAATGGTATCTGCACTTTTAGCTAAAATTACTTTAGTCAAACGAGCATTAGATGAGTGGTGAGTATAATTCATAACTTCTTAAAAAGCATCTTTTAGAGTATACTCTTCGCCATGTTCCTCTTGCTCTTTACTACCAACAGCAAAGAGTCCTTGTGCACCAAACATGCCGGCTCCACCAAATTTATCTCCCTTTTCAAGTAAGGCAACCTTGGCACCAGCTTGAGCAGCAGCTAATCCAGCACTTAAACCTGAAGCACCAGCTCCAACAACTACGATATCAAATTGTTCCATTTTAATTTTCTCCTTTTTTAATCACGATTTTTATCTAGAACATCCCTAATAGCGTATTTAATCGCATTAGAAGTAACGGTTGCACCACTTATTGCGTCAACATTAGTACTTTGTGCTTTTATAATGCGACTAGGCAATTCAGCTACAGCTTTAGACCCAATGCCTTTGCTTTCTGAATTATGATCACTAATTTTAATTTGCTTTATCTGATGATCTTTAATACCAACTTCAATATCAAAATCTGCATTTCTACCATGAGCAATTGTGTCGTAAGTTCCATCTTTCCATTCATTGGTAGATGAATTATCAGTTGAGTATTGATCATTTGCTTTCATTTCTTGATCATACTTCGCTTTATCAAGTACTCTTTGATAGCACTGTGTACCAGCAATATAACCCGATGCCAAAGAGAAGCCATTTGCTGTACCACCAACAAGATATGGCACACCCCAGAAGTCACCATCAGCTCCAGCGATAAATAGGCCGTTTATTACTTGATTGAACTTATTCAAGGCACAACAAACGCCATTAGTTTTAATACCGCCTTGAGTAACCCAGCCTGAGAAGTCATTCTCAATAACATAGAATGGTCCTTTATTAATTGGGTTCAAGAAGTTAGGATCTTTGAATAATTCTGTGTCTTCGCCTTGCTGACACATTTGGTTGTAATGCTGAATTTCTTTACTTAAATTAGTCAAATGTGACTTTTGCTCTAGTTCTTCTAAAGTATCAGCTTGCCAGCACCAACCTTCACTTTCTGCCTTTTTAATGTCTTGATCAACATTCTTTAAAATCTGGTTAGCAAATGCCATAACAAACATTGGTGCAGTAACTTTCGTCTTCAAATACTTCTGCGTATATTGATCCAAGGTCATTGTCTTGAGAATATCTAGTGTACCTTGATCAACAACAGAATAGAATTTGCCACCTTCTCTGATTAACGGCTCGCTGTTATACATGGTCCGCTTGACAATTCTGCTTCATCTACAAATCTTAAGCCGTGGTTATTTACAATTACTCCACCCAAAAGAGCAATTCTGAATAAGGAGTTGTCACCCCATAATGTCTTCATAAAAGTAGCAGATTTATGGTTAACCCCACCGCCTTCATTCATAGCAATCGTGAAATTTTTACCCATTTGTGCGCCAGCTTCTTGAGCTAACTTAATTCCTGAGCCATCTACGAATGCATTAGCATAACCGTAAACCTTAGGGATGCCATAATAACGCTGTATCATTTGATCATTGTGCAAGAAGCCACCACCACAGATAATGACCCCATCTTTTGCGTTAACTTGTACAAGCTTTCCATCTTCTGTTTGTGCAATAACTCCAGTAACCTCATGATCATTGCTAAGAATTTTTATTACCTTAGTTGACCAAAGTTGTTTTACACCAGCTTGATCAACCATTTTCTGAAATTGGGCGGCACGTTTAGGACCAGATTCTTTGTAAACCTGTTCTCTTAGTAATATCATCACCAGGCTTAGCATCTGTATATGTTGGAATAAAAGTAACTCCACCATCTTTTAATAAATCAATTGCTTTACCGGTTGCTTTTAACGCATTAAGTGTGAATCGACCGTTAGCTTGATAATTATTCTTCTCCCAGATATAACGAAATGCCTCGCCAACAGTCATATAATCAGGATATTTTTTCTCATCTTCAGTTTCTACAGCTAAAGCAGCAGTTGAGTAAACGTTGTTCATTTCGGTAAAGTCTTGTGCACGATCAATACCAACAACTTTTGCCCCGTCCTTAGCTGCTTTAACTGCTGCAGTCATTCCTGCAGCACCAATACCTACAGTTACAACATCGCAATTTAAAACTTCATCAACTTTTTGATTCATTTCTTTCACCTGCTAATCCAATGACTTAATATATTCGGTCGCATTCATAACAGCATGACGACCTGAATTTACACAGTGAGCACAGCAAGATCCACCTAAGTTAATGGTGTAAATTTCTTTATATTGCATGGCACTATCAATTCCTGCAGCATATAAACCAGGAATCTTGTTCCAATTGTCATCAATAACTTCAAAGTGACGATTCTCGCCAATTCCGCCAATACTAATAGCGTAAGATTGATCCAAACGTGCAATGTAATATGGGTCCTCATCAAGAGCAACTAAGAATTTACGATCTTTACCATATTCTTCATCTTCACCATTTTGGCAATATTGATTGTAGCGTTTTGTCTGTGCTACAAAATCATCAACTGGCAAACCGACCTTTTCTGCTAATTCTGATAAAGTATCAGCCTTATATAAAGAATTACCCTTATTTTCTTTAACTGAACGATCAAGTATTCTTAAAGCCCGCTCTTCATCTTGATCTGCAAATTGATCAATACCTTGCATACTCTTTTGTTGTTCTTCAGTTAAGTCTTGTAAGTTAGCTTCATACTTAGCAAACATTTTACGTGTGAAGACTAAATATCCATGCTTAATGAATTTAAATGGTTGAGATTGTAAAATGGCATTACGATCCGTAATACTTTCATCAGTGAATCTAACACCATCTTGGTTTACCCAAAGTGCTGGACCACCTGAAAGCAAATCACGTCCATTACCCAAAGGAAGAGCCTGAATATAATTGGTGATCAGTGGAGCTGAACGATCAAATGCATCTTTAGCACCAGCAGCTATAGCCATCTTATATGCATCCCCTGTTGAACCTTTCATTCCAACAAACAACATGTTCTTAGTGTTCCAACCTTGACGATGTACCAGCTTTTTATCTTGACCAAAGCCACCCGAAGCAAAAATAACTGCTTTAGCATTAATCTGTACTACTTGGTCATCAATGTTGGCATATACACCCTTAACAGTCTTGTTTTCGTAAATCAAACCAATTACTGGTGAAGAAGTACGAATATCAACGCCTAGTTCTTTAGCTTTCTTTTCCATGAACGGAACATAACCAGTGGCACCTCTACCACCTTTAAACCAATGGAAAGTTGGTAATGGACAAGTGTGGTGATAATCATCTACACGATCAAATTGAACGCCTTGTTTTTGCAGCCAGTCTATGTTCTCAGCGGTATTGTTAACTAAATCGACCCAGAACGAACCATCAGCTTGATATTGAATGGTCTTTAACTCATTCTCAACAACTTCCTGCTTGCTAAAATTAATACCTGCCTTCTTCTGCATTGCAGTTTGAGCACCCATCATGCCTTCAACGCCAAGACCATTACCACCGACAAAACCATTTTTCTCTAAAACAATGGTCTTAATGTCTTCATAACCAGCTTGAACTGCAGCTGATAAACCAGAAATACCGCTTCCTACAATCACCAAGTCTGTATTTTCTACTTTATCAATGTGGCTAGGCTTTTTAATCCATTTAGCATAATTATCAGATTCATCGTTAGTTTCTTCTGACTTTTGAACTTGATGTTCAAAGTCATGAATATTACCACCCGCATCTTTTATCGCATGTTGTGTGGCATCCAAAATACCATTGCTAGAAACAGTAGCCCCTGAAACTGTATCTACACTAATGGATTGATCCTTAATAATGCGATTACTCATTTTATTTAAGGTATTTTCTTCAAGAGTAGACATGTCATTGGTTTGTGACTTAATTTGAACAATTTTATTATCTTTTATATCAATACTAAGTGTTAAAGGTCTTTCCATTCCCTTAGCTTGTTCTACAAATTTGCCATCTTTCATAATTAAGCCTCCTAATAGTTAAATTACTTCAATCTCATAGTATGTCACCGCTTACATAAATGCCAATATAAAAAAGTGATCTTCCATAAGTTTTACCTATGACAAATCACTTTGCTTTTCTAAAGAAATCTATTGTTTTAATATCATCGTTATTCCTTAGCATAGCAAGAGAAATAACATACTTATGAGGTGTATCTACAACTTCAACCTTACAGATATCCTCATCATTAATGGGATATTGGTCAGGCAAGAATCCCACATAATTATTATGTTTTATCAGGAAAAGTTCTGTTGGAACATCGTTGCACTCTTGAACCACATTTAGCTTTAATCCTAAATTGCGTGTTTCCTTCGCCATTAAGTCATAAGATTTACCAATAATTTTTCGTTTTAACATAATCAAAGGATAATGGTATACTTCGACCATTGTTGCTTTTTTGTGAGCTAAGGGATGTTTTGAATTTACACAAGCAATAAATTTACCACTTGCAATTGGAATACTTTCAATTTGTGGATCATCAGCAAATTCAGATTGAAACGAAATAACTAGATCATACTGTTTATTCTTTAGTCCCTCGGCAGCCTGACCTACATCTACTTTTACGATATCGATATTCTGATAATCCAGTTTGGTCATAATTTTTTTCTAATTCACGTAGATCAGTTAAAGAAGTATAGCCTATAGTTAATTTCAGTGACTGATGATCAATATATTGCTTTATATTATTTTCAAATATATCGTATTGTGATAATACCTTCTTAGCTTCTAAATAGAAAATCTGACCTACCTTATTTGCTTTTACTGGGGTAACCCGCCGATCAATTAAAGTATGCCCTAGTTCTTTTTCAATTTCATGAATCTGTTGAGTAATACTAGTTTGCGAAACATGATTGATTTTCCCAGCTTGGGTAAAGCTACCACTATCAATCACATCACAAAAATATTTCATCTTGGTTAATGTAATCATTAAGATCACCTATTATCTTTAACAGTAATATTAATCTAATTAATTATTTAACTACAATGTTTCCATCTAAGACTTTATACTGCGTTTTTTCCAAGTCAGCTTTTCTAGTACTTGCCTTTTGTATGTTTTTACCAACATTTTCCATTTCTCGTATGCTATCTGGATTAAAGAATTTAATATACTTATTGATTTCTAGCCAAAACACATTAGGGTTATTAGCAATTTCTTGAACTATTGGGAATAAATCGTCATCCTTATCAATAGTTTCTACGTATTTTGTAATATCCTTTAGTAATTTAGGATCAACGTTTACCGATTGAAGCTTAGACATAACCATTTGTGGCTCTTGAGATGCACTAGTTCTCAAAGCAACCGCAGCTTTAACTGCAGTCTTATTCTTAGTTGAATCTATATTTTTAGCAAAAAATTCATGTTGCTTATTGTATTCAGCCACCTGTTGCTTTACGACATTGTAAATTTTGTCCTTCGCCCTTTCTACTGCCGTTAATGCATCCCCCTGTGACAAAGCTTGGCTATTATGAACATCAAATGCAATTTCACCGTTTAAATTCTTTTCAGCATCAATTATCTCAACCTTTTTAGAATCATTTACATCAACCAGAATGTTTTCCTTTTCAAGATATGATCCATTTACGTCATAGTATTTAATCTCTACAACAGCAATTGAATGATCTTTTTTTCCATTTGAGAAACTATAGTCAGGTATAAGTGGAGCTTTAAGCGGTATTAATTGATTAGCTTTAAAGTCATACATGCGCTTATTAGCTTGCTGATATGCTTCTGAGTGCTTTTCTGAAGAGAAATCAGAGTGATTAATCATCTGATCGTCTGTCTTATCAAGCATTGTCTTAACTGCATTCTGCTTCTTTTCCGTAATATCTTTTAGGTAGCCTTCATATTGAGGTAAAACTACATTATCAAATTCAGTGTCGTTTAATACCCCTTCCATTTTATTACCTAGACGCTTCATCATCTTTAATTGTGAGTTGATAGATTGATAAATTGGAAAAGTGTAAATGTAGATTTGATCGTTGTTATCACCTTTAGGTAATGGTCTATCAATACGACCAATACGTTGTTCCAAAGTCATAGGGTTGTAGGGTAGATCAATATTCATCAAGGTTACGGCATCCTGCAAGTTTTGACCAGTTGAAATAGTATCTGTAGCCACCACTAAGTCGATTTGAGAATTATCATCTATTAATTCTATTGCTTTTTTAGAACGTGGTGAGAAGTGATTTAACACATCTTTTTTAGTCGATGGTTTTTGATTAATCAGTGCAGAATAACCATTTTCATCAGTATTAGAAGCACCAGTAATCATACCCATTGGGTATTTAAGCTGTGGTCTATTGTAATGAGTATAAAGCCTATCATAGTAATACTCTACAGTGTCCGCAAACTGTGATACTAAGATGATTTTATGCCCTTTAGCACGTTCTTTATCAATGCATTCGATAATTTCATCAACTTTTTCATCAACCTTACTATAGGCTTTATTCAAGCTATCAATCAGCATCTTTAACGTAGAAACATCGCTGTTATAATCTGCAGTCATCTGTTCTACGGCATTTTTAGCTTTTTTGACAGTCAAGTCATCAATTTGAGCTTTTAGATTTTCGATATATCTTTGTTTTCTAAGTTGGGATCTAACAGATTGCTGAGAAGGATCTACAGGTTCGGACGGCTCAAAATCTTTAAATAAAAGATTTACATTATCTTCATATTCAAGAACACCATAAGCAGTGCCTAAAAATCCTTTATAGTGATTTAGAAGCTCCTTACCTTTTAAGAATGACATAGGTTTTAAATACAAGTCATTTAATTTTTCTAGTTTGTCTACGATATGCTGTAAAGAAGTAACATAAGCTTTCCAACTTGAATCAGCTCTCTTAAGAAGCATCATCTTAAGCTGTTTAGCCCCCAGTTCTTCCTTACTATCGTCAATATATTTGATCGGATCTTGGTATGGAAACTTTAAATCGGCAATTACATCAAAGTTGGTACTGAAAATTTCATTCTTTCTTGGTTCATACGGAATGTCAACGCTTGGGAAGTTTCTATGTGGAAAGCGTGTACCCTTTCCGCCATAAGTCTTTCTAGTACGTTGAAGATAAACGTCAGACCAAAATTCTTTAAAGGCTGCATCGTCATTTGCTAAATGTTTTACCACCTTATTAGTCAGCTTATTTGGCGATAACAAGAAATATTGCTTATATTTTCTATCATTTGGAATAGCATCTACCTTAAGAAATAGCGATCCAATGTTAATTACGTCCTCACGAGCATTATTCCACGGTGTAGCAGTTAATAATAAGCCTTTTACATTAGGATTGCATTGTCTCATGTACAATACTTTCTTATATGCTTCAGTATTATTATTCTTGAAACCTAAGTGTGCTTCATCAATAACTATTAAAGTGTAGTTATTGTCCTTAAGCTGATCGTAGTCCATATTAACAAGTTGTTGGCGTGAAATATATTCATACTCATGCTTCTTAATACCGACCGCTTTTAATTCATCGTGCCACTGATCTTTTAATTTGGTATCAGCGATAATTAGTATTCTGTTAACACTTTCTGTTTCCAAATAGAGTCTTATGACACCTGCTGCAGTTCTAGTCTTACCTAAACCTACCCCATCAGATAAAACAGCGGTATTTAAAGAATCAAGTTTTTCCTTAACACTAATAATTCCGCTTCTTTGGTGTGGGAACAATTCTTTAACCCATTCTTTGTTCATATCAAGTTCAGCGTATGGTTGAGCAAAGATATTGGCAAAGTCATAGTAAGTTTCCTTAACTGGTTTATATTGTTGAAGTGTCTGTTTAGCGCCATTACTTTTAACGATTTTGATCAGTTCAGGTGAAAAGTTGGTAACTTCATCTTTAGAAAGCCATAAGTCGTTATACCAGTGGTGTAAGGCAAAGAAACCATCTTGAGTTAATACATTTAGTTCTGTATTCCCCTCTAAACCGGACTTTGAGAAGTTAGATGATCCTACAATAGCCGTCCCATAACCAGTATTTAAGCTAGAAGCAAACAGATAGCTTTTAGCATGGAAGTAATTGGCAGTACCAGTGTAGATTTTAATTTCAATACGTCCTTCTTTGATCCATTCAGCTACTTTACCTAGAAATTCCTTGTCTGAAATTTTACTGGTATCTTTTTCAGTTGAATCTTGAATTAGTTCAGCATAATCATGGTATTTACCACTATCTAAGACATTAACTGTAGCACCGTTAGTTTCATTACCCATCAAAATGCGGAAATGACCATTACGGTTATCCATAAAGTTGGTAAATTCATCTTTTAAAAGAAGTAACCCACTAATGTAAAAGTAGCCTACAGCTACATCGAGTATTCTAAATTCTTCTTTTTTTAGAAGATACTTTAAGGCATCAGTCATTGATACATTACGGTTATCAATAACCTTTTTACCAAATAGCTGATCTTCAAATGTTGCATCAGTCATTATCTTTCCTCACTTAATCTGTCGTAGAAATCAATAATACGCTGAGTTTCCTCTTGAACTTCTTTTATATATTTAGGGCTTTCAAAAGTATGCATCAAAGTAACGACTTCTTGTCGAGTTAAACCGAAATCAATCATTACCCTTGCATTAAGTTCTGCGATTAAATCATTATGTCCATAGTCTTGATATGCATCCCCATGAACTAATTCATTCAAATTTTGATAGCAGTCTTTATTTTCTTGGAGGAGTGCTTTTGTAATTTGAATAATTTGTGGTGAATCTTTTACATCAGAGTCTTTTGGTATTGGTAATTGTTGTAAATATATTTTATTGATATTAATAGAAATTAATTGTCTTAATACAAAATCTAGTACATAACTGTTCAATACGCCCAAAGTAAATAGCTTATTTGAAGTTACCAACTTGTTAGCATCCCTTTGAGACAACAAACTATTCATACTTGTTGTATGTGGTGGTAGTAATGTAGCAATTAGTGAACGTTTATCCGTTGCTCTGGCTATAGATCGTAATGCAATCCTGTAAACATTGAAATCACCACTTAGTTTCTTTTCAGCCGTTTTCTTAGCTATTACATATTTGATATTATTAGGCTCAATTACAAATTGATTAATATATTTACCTTCATATAAAGGAACATCATCTTGAGTTGCACGGCTAATATCAATAAATTTGTCAGCGTCATTAGTTCTATCAAAGTCTCTTCTAAAATCAATTACTTCAGTGTCTCTTAAAGTCATGAAAGTTGTTCTAATCTTTTTGAATAAGTCAAAGATAGTCTTATTACGTGATTCGACCATTGCATAGCGCTCTGGTTCCATTTCAAACAAGAAGCTAAATGGATATTGCATTTTAATCTCATTATTATTCAAATCACTTAAGTCACGGCGATAGAAGAACGCTTTAAATGACGCTTCCCCTTCTGGCTTTTTTCCACCAAACGACAGAACGGCAAACTTATAACTTCTATGTACTGCTTCAAATATCCCCTTATTATTATCAAATGACAAAAATTCATTTAATTTAAAGTGGTCAATTACTAGGTGCCTTATACCAGTGGAACCATTGTCGGTCGCAAAATTATCTGGTACTAAAATACTAAATGAAGCATCATCTTTAGCTAATTGTACAAAACGTTCAAGAGAAACCTTGTATAAGTTAAGGTCTGAAGAAGTCTTTCTGCCGTTGACTTTCCAGGTTTGGTAATGGAAGTTATCAGTTGAACGATAATACTTAGACCCTGCTTTAATTCTGTCTTGTTCATCTTGCCATTTTTCTGCAACGTTAGGCATTTTAGCAATAATTTCTTTTTCCAGTTCTTTCTTTGCACGCTTATTAGGTAAGCTACGATAGCTAGGATCATATTCAGAGAAAAATTCATCTGAGTTTGGCTTCCAAATTTCCCACGGAGGATTACCAATCACAATATCTAATCCGCCATGAGGTTTAAGAGTACCATCTTCATTAAAGAATATTTCAGGCAAACAAAACTCAATACAGTTAATTTCAAGAAAACTAGCGTATTTAGATACATCGCCTGCTTCGGTAATGACCTTTTCTGTTAGTTCATCACGTAATTTAGTAAATGCTGAAAAGTCTGTTGATTTGAGTTTTCTTAACTTGGCTATATCTTTCGTGTATTTACTAAAAACTTCTTCACGTTTGTAGTAAGGAACGGCATTAATTAATGAGTTTGCGTGAATCAATGTTCTACCAATGAGTTGTGGCAACTTGGTATTCTTAGGCTTATGCTCTAGGGATGATAAAGTCAAAGTCAAACTAGCAATAATGATAGCTTTGTAGTCAATATCAACGCCATAGATCATATGCTTCATTACATAGTCTTCCCATAAGTATTGACTATTTTCAGAGTTGCTTAGGAAATCGTACTTGTCCCTAATTTCTTGAGGGAAGTCTAATGCGTTAAGCATAGGAAACTGTTCTGCAATCTTTAAGAATGCTCCTCTTAAGAATGATCCACCACCACAAGAGAAGTCTGCAATCTTTAAATCTAATAAATGCTTGATTACATTATCTATTTGGGTAATATCACCAGCCTTGAGGGATGTTTTAATAGCGTCATATCGCTTTTGGAATTCTACTGCCACGGTTTGATTTACCATATAGTCAACAAAATGTTGGTCGGTATAGTAAGCACCCTTGTTTTTCTGCTCTACTTCATCATCGCCAAAGAATACGACTGGTTTATTAGTTTCTTTGTCTAAAGTGATTTGAACGTTTTGGCTCATCGAGTCTTCGTATTGTTTTTCAATCGCTTCAGGTGGCATATCCTCAAATCTAAAGCTGAAGTTACCTTCCTTAGTGTCGATATAAGGCTTAGCCCAATCAACATCATTTTGTTTTGCCAATTCATTATCAATTTTGGTAGCTGCATACCCAATGGAACCGGCAAATAGGTCGCCACCATAAGCCAATTCAAATTGTTTACTTGCCTTTTTGCTTAGATTAGCAAGGTAATCTTTTTTACCTTCCTTAATCTGTACTTGAGAAGTAGCCTCAACCTCTTCCGGAGTAAAACTAGCTTTAAATATATCTAATTGTTCAATTGACGTTTTTTGTCTATTTAATTTCTTGATATCTTTTTCTTCGCTAACATTTTTAGCAATATTAACTGCTTTTTCAATAGCTTCATCAAGCGTACCATCACCAACACCTAATGCAATTCCATCAACATTAAAGGAGTCTGGACCATAATATCCTTCTAAGAAGCGCCTCATTAATTGTCTTAATGAAATAGTATCAACCACAGTTGAAAGAACCTTTTTGTAAGAGTCATCTTGAACAAGCTCGTTGATATTATTTTGCTCAATGTATACTTTAGCTTTATCAGACACCAGATTCTCTAGATATTTTTTGAGATCTGAAGCAGTAATCCATTCTGAAAGCTTCTTTCTATAAAGAGATACCATAGTCAAGAACCCACTTGAGAGCTCACGTCTAAAGGCTTTGTCATCAATCTTAATTTCAGCACCGAAACCAAATAGACTTTCTTCTACTACAATACTGTCATTCTTAAGATAATTCAGGTTACGTTTGTATAAGTCAATATCTACTGTTTGGGGATTAATATCCAAACGAGTATCTCTATTGCCACCTACCATTGGAAAGAAAACTAAGCGTTTTTTACCGACGAATCCAACTACAGAGACAGAGAAGTCTGATCCTAGTTGATTATTTTTAATATCAATTACTTGCTCATAAAGTTTACGAATTTGAATAATATTTGAATCTTCATTTAAATCTGGCATTGCTAATACAGCCATGACACCAGTACTTTTATTCTCTGTTTTATCAGTAAAGTAAATTCTCAAATTGCTATCTGGATTAACAGGGTTCTTACCAACGGTATAGCCTAAATAATCAGCAAGTACATTGATAGATTCTTGGTCACCCATCATGCTATCTAGTACGTCTTTGATTTGTATTTGATCCGCCATTTTTCTTTCCACTTTCTTCTTAATTACTTAATATTATTTTAAAACAATGGGTTAAATTTTGCTCATAATATCAGTAGTTTTAAGCTCTGTTTTGCGTATAAAAAAACTGCTAATCCGAAATATTAGCAGTCTATTTTTAATTTTCATCGCTATCTTTATTACCTAAATTTGCAGCTTTCCATAAATCATATGTGCTACTCCAATTGCCCAAGAACATAATATTAGCAATAATTTTATATGCTATATCATACCAATCTTTAATTAAAGCAGTATCATCTTCTGTTAACTGCTCACCATTATGTGTAATTTCTGATCTGAGGTCATATGCTCTCTTAATATTTCTAGTTTCAAGATTTATTTGGCTATCATTACAAATTAGACTAATAGTAGAAACTAGTTGATCTTCAATAGAAGTGGATAATGTATCTTTCCAAAGATCCTCTTTTTTTAATTTACTTTCCAATTTATCAGGATCTTGTTCTAACATAGTTTCAAGCGAAATCATAATTTGTAAAAACTGCTTTGTCAGATTAGAGTTAACTATTCCATCACCGATCCAATCAATCGCTCTTGCACCTTGCTTTTGAAGTGATGTAAGTTTATCAGATTCTGTAGCAATTAAAGGAATTATTGGCATCCACTGTTTATCAAAATTCATAGTTGCATGGGGTCTCTTGTCGGGATCAATACCCGTTGATGCGCTCCAGTCACCTTCCAAAATTCCAGGAGTCTGTTTGTTATAAAAATGTCCATTTTTCTTTGTAATCTGATAAAGTCCATCTTCTTGAATAATGTGTTGACTTAGTTCTAATATCTGACTAGGTCTATGATTAAAGCCATTCAGAAAATTAATAATATTATTTACATTATTAGCAATATTCAAAGCATGATAATAACCTTTATCACTCTTTCCAGTATCAATTACAGATACTCCTAATAAAATATCTTCAGGTTGAACTAAAGTCTTAATTTTAGGATTTTCTTCTGCTTTTAAGTTTAAATTTTCTGGGATTTTCTTTAGAAATTCACGACCACTAATAATAATGATATTAGGGCCCAAATTTATTTTTTCTTGATATTCAAAATTAAATAATCTAAAGAAATAAACCCTATAATCCGGAATTTTAATTTTCTCAATAAAATCGTTTATTGTATTCAAATCATACGATTCATCACTTGCAACAATACCTACAATAAAATCACTAACCTTAGATGATATTTGATCAATATCATATTCAACCTTTTCAGCATTAAATACTAACTGAATATTGTCTAAAAGACTAACAAACTTTTTATGTACAGCTTTTGTAATAAACACATAATTGCCAACAAATTTAAGTGCATGTAAGTTATTTTTTAAATCCTTCCTTATATCTCTTGCTACCTCGTATTCTCCCGAATCTATTCTCTGACAATATTGAATATTTTCCCTCCTCATTTGACCAATAATTCGTTTAATTTGTTTTGCCAAATTAGGAAGATTTCTTGTATTAGTCATTACTAGATATCCTTTCTTAACGAAAGAGCCCTTAGTTTTTACGACTAAGAGCTTTTACTTAAAAAGATAATTTTTACCTTACATTCTTAAACCATCTAGCATCGTTTCTTAAAATTGCCCAATAATGTCCACCACGTTTAATCTGCCATGCATAGTGAGTGCCAGGTGAACGAAGTTTCAAATACGTACCTTTCTTAATAGGTGTCTTATGAATAAATTTCATTTGATACATTGCAGCACCGCGAGGCACATATGGCTTATATCTATAAACTTTCTCAGTTGTTTTTACAGTATGCCACTTTTCAGAATACTTGCTCACAGCTTGGATATTCTGAGCAGTTGAAACACTAAAACCAGCAAAGGTTAAACTAATCAATGCCAGTAACATTGTTATTTTATTCATATACTCTCTTCTCCTTTACTCCCAATACAAGCTTATTATATAAGAGAAAATTCAGTATGACCTAAAATGTTATTAACTCATCAAAAAAGCCCTTAGTTTTTCCAGCTAAGAGCTTCTACTTTATTCAAATATTGAGGATGATGGGAATTGAACCCATATCTTGCTTATTAATATTAAATAAGCCTGTCTTCCCTGTTAGACGACTGATCCTCAAAACAACCTCCACTTACGTGGAGAAAATTTAACGTATTACAAAGTGTACCTTCTTCAAATAGGATCACCTCCACACATGTGGAGAAAAATTTTATCATCAATCCTATCAGTGCAACCAAATGTTCGTATTAATTATACCAATTTAAGCCAAACTAAAAAAGCCCCAAACGGGACTTTCTTCACACATCTAATCTCTCAAAGCACGATTGCCAATATCATGGCGGTAGAAGCAATCTGGCAGATCAATCTTACTCAAATAAGAATACACATTATCCTGCGCCTGAACCAAATTGTCGGCTTCCGAAATTACCATGAACAGGCGGCCGCCATCACCTATCAGATTATCCAAATTACCTTTCACGTTGGCATAATCGATATAAGTATTAGTGCCGTGAGGCAACTTGCCGATCTTCACATTAGGAGCCGGATGCGTTGGATAGCCTTTACTGCAGACAACTACGCCTAACACTGACTGATCGTTTTCTTCAATTTCAGGCAATTTTTCATGATTTACTGCTGCGTCAATCAGTTCCGCAAAGTCATTTTTAACTCGAGGCAAGACAACTTGAGTTTCAGGATCACCTAAGCGAACGTTATATTCAATGACCTTTGGACCATCTTCCGTCATCATCAAGCCAATATACAAAACGCCGCAGTAGTGGTAATCGCCTTGAACTAGTCCATTCATTGTTGGCTTCACGATCTCATCGATCATTCTTTGCCGATCTTCTTTCTTCAGTTGTGGCAAAGTAGAATATGATCCCATACCTCCAGTGTTAGGGCCTTTATCGCCATCGCCAACTCGCTTATGGTCTTGTGCCATTGGCAAAATAGTGAACTGATCTTCCGAAACAACCACAAACATTGAGTATTCCGGACCAACTAGGCATTCTTCAAGCACAACTGCAGTTTGACCACCGGCAAACATTTCCTTAATCGTTTCTTGAGCAACAGCCTCATTTTGAGCAATGGTTACGCCTTTACCACCAGCCAAACCATCTTCCTTGATCACCACCGGATATGCAAAATCCTTTAACCCGGCAATACAGGTTTCAGCGCTGGTGAAAGTTTCATGGCGTGCCGTTGGAATGTTGTATTTGCTCATAAAGCGCAAAGCATAATCTTTTGAGCCCTCTAGTTGGGCTGCTCTTTGGTTAGGGCCAAAAATCTTTTGCCCAGCCTCGTTAAACTTATCGGTAATCCCAACACAAAGGACATTTTCTGGACCAACAAAGGTCCAATCGACATGCTTACTTTGGGCAAAATCAAGCAAACCATCAAGATCAGTTTCTTCAATTGGCACGGTTTCGACGCCGATCGTCTGCATCCCCACATTACCCGGCGCGCAATACACAGTCTTAATATGTGGGCTCTCCTTCAGCTTTTTCGCCACGGCAAACTCGCGTCCACCTGAACCAACAACTAGTAAAACTAAATCATCTTTCATCGTTTTCACCAATTAGTGTCTAAAGTGACGGTAACCTGTAAATACCATTGCAACGCCGTACTTGTCTGCCATCTCTATTGAGTCTTTGTCGCGAATGGAGCCACCAGGTTGAATGATCGCCTTAA
This sequence comes from Lactobacillus amylolyticus DSM 11664, assembly GCF_000178475.1. Taxonomy (GTDB): domain Bacteria; phylum Bacillota; class Bacilli; order Lactobacillales; family Lactobacillaceae; genus Lactobacillus; species Lactobacillus amylolyticus. The sequence continues at coordinate 150,247 of NZ_ADNY01000013.1, forward strand.
TGCCATGCTTTGCCGCATATTCCACACAATCATTGAATGGGAAGAAGGCATCTGATGCAAGGACTGCGCGGTCATCAATGGCATCCCCAGCATGTTTAATCGCAATCTTAGCGGAATCGATTCTGTTAGGTTGACCAGCACCTACGCCAAGAGTTCTTTCATCGTTAGCAACCACAATCGCATTAGATTTAGTATGTTTTACTGCTTTCAAGGCAAACATCATGGTCTTAAGTTGTGCTTCAGTAGGTTGAGCCTCAGTTACAACCTTCCAGTCGTCAGTATTTTCAACTAAAGTATCTTGTTCTTGCTGCAAAATACCACCCATAACGGATACTACTTCTGGGCGAGTCGGCTCATTTTCCTTATCGAAGTCTAATTCAAGCAATCTGACATTCTTTTTCTTTTCCAAAACTGCAAGTGCATCGTCGTCAAAGCCTGGTGCAATAATGATTTCTAAGAAAATCTTGTGCATCTTTTCGGCAGTAGCCAAATCAACTTTTCTTTTTAAAGCGATCACCCCACCAAAAATTGAAACTGAATCGGCTTCATACGCACGGTCCCAAGCTTCTTCAAGACAGTCACCGCGGCCGATGCCACATGGGTTCATGTGCTTCATTGCAACAACAGTTGGTTCATCTTGGAATTCACGAATGCAGCGGAGTGCTTCATCATCATCCTTGATGTTGTTGTAAGAAAGCTTCTTGCCATGCAATTGATGTGCTTGCAAAATTGAGAAGCTCTTTGGAATTGCATCTTCGTAAAGCCATGCTTTTTGGTGGGAGTTTTCACCGTAGCGCATCTTTTCTTTCAGATCATAAGTCAAAGTCAACTTTTCAGGATCTTCAAGGCCAACTTGCTTGGTTAGGTAATTTGCAATAATGGCGTCATAAGCGGCAGTTGCTCTAAACACCTTAGCTGCTAGTTTTGCTCTTGTTTCAAGCGTGGTGTTACCATTTTCCGCAATTTCTTTCTCTGAATTAGTCAAATTAGTTTCATTTTGTAATTGATTAAACAACATTTATATTTTCCTCAAATCTAATTTGCTATTGATTACTAAAATATACAAAAAACCCTACTTTTATAAACAATATCATAATATACTGCTCATCTAAGTAGGACCATATCTTAAAAAATAATTTTTTTATTTTATAATTACACTTTTAAAAAGACTAACAATGTAAGGACAATTCTTGCCAAATTCACCTATATTTTTCATATCTTGCTTATGATTCCATTATCAAAAAACTGCTCTTTATTTAAAAGAGCAGTCCGTTTGATATTATCTTTCAATTAAAGCAACTTTTCAAAAGCATCTTCGTACTTAGGAATATCGCCGGCACCCATAAATACGATGACAGAATTATTATTCTTAGTTAAATCAGCGATATTGTCTAAGTCAATAACTTCTGAACCTGGGATATTCTTAACCAAGTCTTCGCTTGAAATATCACCATTAGCTTCACGAGCTGAAGCATAAATTGGGGTTACATAAGCCTTATCTACATCACGTAAAATTTCTTCAAAGTCTTTTTGATATTTCTTAGTTCTTGAGAAAGTATGTGGCTGGAAGACGACAACCAACTTCTTTTCTGGGAATTTTTGCCGTGCAGCTTGAATAGTTGCCCGCATTTCTGTTGGGTGGTGAGCATAGTCATCAATGACGGCAATATCATTAAAGTCCTTTTCACTGAATCTTCTCTTGGCACCCTTGAAGGTCAACAAGCCCTTCTTAATATCTTCCATTGGGACCTTTTCAGTATACGCAACGGCAATTACAGCAGTTGAGTTCAAAATGCTGTGGTCGCCAAACAAGTGAATTTCAAATTGTCCAAGATCTTCACCATGTGCAAGCACGTTAAATTTAGAACCAGTAGTTGATTTTTCAACATTAACTGCTTGGAAATCATCACTATCACTGAAGCCATATGTATATTTTGGAATCGAGGTCTTTAAGCTTTGCAGACGCTTATCATCGCCCCATACAAAGAGAGCCTTTTTAGTTTGATCAGCGGCTGATTGGAAAGCGCTGGTGTAATCGGCTTGATCCTTGAAGTAATCAGGGTGATCAAAGTCGATATTGGTCATAATTTGATAATCTGGATGATATGCCAAGAAGTGACGACGGTATTCGTCAGCTTCATAAACGAAGAAACGTGAATCAGCAACGCCTTTGCCGCGACCATCCCCAATTAAGTATGAGGTTGGAGCAACTTCGCCTAAAACATGTGACAACAAACTAGTAGTCGAAGTCTTGCCGTGAGTACCTGATACACCGATACTCGTATGCATTTGGACAATTTCTTCAACTGTATCTGGGTAAGATTGCCACTTAACATTTTTATCAAGACAAGCTTTAACTTCTGGGTTGTTTTCTTTAAACGCATTGCCTTTAACAATTACTTGCTCATCATTGCTCTTGATATTGCTTGGGTCAAAGTTCTTTACTTCAATGCCAGCCTTTTCAAGTGGCACTTGGGTAAAAGTATATTTTTCAATGTCGCTGCCGGCAACTTGATAGCCCAAATCATGTAAAACCAAGGCAAGGGATGCCATCCCTGTACCCTTAATACCAATGAACCAAATTTGTTTTGCTTTATCTAACATATTTTGTCTTCTCCAAAATTAATTGTTCAAATATTCGCTATTAATTTTACCATTTTTAGAAAAAATAGTCGTCATCTGACGACTATCTTATTAATTAATAATTCAATTTAATTTGAAGTGCCCCATTTTCAATGCAAGAGCCAAAACATTTCATTGCTGTATCATAGCTTTGCTTAGCAATTTGTTTGGTATACGGCTGGAGTATCGAGAATATTTACGTAGTATGGTGCGATGCCATTAAAAGCGTTTGGTCCTAAAGCCAACCATTGAACTCCGGCAATATCTTTAGGAACATCATTTCTGATTTGCAAAATTGATAATTCTTGATTGCGTTGGAAACCAATTGGCCGAAATGCTTGGTGATCCTGCTCAGTTTCTTCTTTTCCATAAGGATCATAAACCGTGTTTTGATAACGTGACGACAAAGCATATTTAAAGTCTTCAATCGTCAGCAAGTGTTCTGGCTTTTTTGCAAATGGCAATTCAGGATCATTTGGCTTCTTTTCCTCACTTGGATTGAAAAGTTTTTGAATATACCACTGACGAGGGATGTTATATTCGTAGTCTGAATCGGCATGACTGCCAAAAATATGCCGCAAGTTATAAGGATTGCCAGTTTGATCAAGGTCAAGATGATAGTTTTGGATCATTTCTTCCAAGTCAGCTGAGGCCATTGTATCGTCGCTGTTAAAATCAAAACTAGTAATATTAAACCAGTTCGGAGCAGCTACATAACAATCATCATACCAAACCTCATCACTATCAGAAAAGGCGACACCGTTTGATTCATAAGTACCATACTTTTCTAAATATTTACCCAATAATTGCACGCCTTCACGAGCAGAATGAATATAAGGCAAGACGATGGTGACAAAGTCTTCCTCGCCAATGCCCTTTTATTCATGGGGTCAATTCCCAAAATGCGAGAATTGGTGGTACTGGTCTCAGTTGCCGACATCGCTACATTAGCTGCGTTGATTCCTGCTTCACCCCACCAGCCAGTCTTCTTAATTGTTTCTTCAAGTTCTGGCATGGCAGTATAACGCAATGGATTTTCTGGCAAGTCAACCTTGCATTTAGTTGTTACTGATTGATAGTTTTTTTGGCTGCTTATCTGGCGTTACAACGATAAAACGCTTCGGGTTAAAAGCGTGACCAAAGTCTTCAATTCTTGCGACTAAGGTTGAACCATCTGCCGTAGCCTTTTTACCGGCTAAAATTGTTGTACATGGCATTTGTTTTTCTCCTAATATTGATACAAAAAATGCACCAGATAAAAATCTGATGCTTATTTGCTATAAAACTATAAAGTGATCTTACCGCTAGCGATCAATTCATCGCATTTAGTTGGTTCAAATGCTGCACCAACTTGGAAATCGTCTGGAACAACCATGATGCCACGCTTTTGTGGAGCATGTGGCAAGCCAAGCTCTCTAGCTGAGCAAATCATACCGTATGAATCAACGCCGCGAAGTTCACCTGGCCAAATTTGTGCACCATTTGGCATTAAAGTACCTGGAAGGGCAACAACAACTTTTTGACCTTGTGCAATGTTAGGCGCACCACAAACGATTTGATATTCTTCACCACCGACATCAACTGTTGTTACGTGAAGGTGGTCTGAATCTGGGTGCTTTTCACAAGTCTTAACATAACCATAAACCAAAGTTGGTTTGCCATATGCTAATTTTTCATCAAAGCCAGCTTCAGCAAGCTTCTTGTTCAAGGCTGCAAGTTCATCGTCATTTAATTCAACCTTGCCGTTTGGCAACTTATCATAATCAATTAACTTATCAACATTGAAGAAGTTAAAGCCGATAACATTGCCGTCTTTATCCTTAACACGGGTTACGTCATCTTTTTCTTCAAATTCACTTCTGCCGTTGTCTTGACCCAAGATAACGATCAAAGTATTTGGATAAGCTTCTTTGTTAATACTGGTGATCATTTATTAAATCTCCTCTATTTAGTCAAGTGACCGCAAGAAATCTTCAACTTGCTGTTTTGTTTTACGGTCCTTATTTACTAGTCTACCAATTTCTTGTCCATCTTGGTAGACAACAAATGAAGGAATTCCCATAATATTTAATTTTTTTGCGACATCAATTGAGCCATCGCGGTCAATCTTGTAAAATTTGCTATCTGAAAAATCTTCTTCAATTTCTGGTAAAAATGGATCCAAGAAGCGGCAATCTGGGCACCAAGTTGCTGAAAATTCTAAAACTACTCTACCAGATTTAGTAATCTCATCTAATTTTGTTTGATTCAATTCTTTAATTTCTTCCATTTTCATACCTCATCAGTCAACTTACTATTTATAAGTATTTTACTTAAAGAGATCTATTCTGACAAGAAATTTGCCCATAATGCATAAATTGGATTGCCTTTGGCAGCAAACTTATGCTCATATTCAGTTTCAATGTTCTTTTCTAAAATTTCGGGCTTCTCGTGGTGCAAATCAACGGAAACAAAATCAAAATGCATTCCAAAATTATTCATGCTTTGAACAGAATATGCAAATAAGCCAGCATTATCTGTCTTGAATTGAATTTGCCCATCGGTTTTCAGCACTTGTTTATATTTTGCTAAAAAGCTCTTATAAGTCAATCTCCGCTTTTTATGACGCGTCTTTGGCCATGGATCACTGAAATTCAAGTAAATCACGTCTGTTGTGTTCTCTGCAAAAAACAGATCAATATTTGCTGCATCCCCGCGCAAAATCTGCAGATTATCCAAACCCTTTTCAAGCTTGGTCCGCAAAATAATGCCCGCAGCTGTTGTTTGCAATTCTAACGCAACATAGTTTTTCTCAGGATGTTTTTCAGCAAGGGTCGTAATAAAGTGACCCTTGCCAGACCCCACTTCAATCTCAATTGGATGGTCATTGCCAAAGCGAGCTGCCCAGTCAATTTTCTTTTCTGGATCTGGATTTTGCAAGACGCTTTCTGGATGTTCGTTAACGAGCTTAATTGCCCAAGGTTTATTTCTTAATCTCATATTTTCCCTATCTTCTTTGATCTAGATGCTTTACTTTTTGTGGCAAATAAACAATTGTCACTAATAAAACAAAGACTAATAATACAACAATTGCTTCAGCTAAATGTAGATTAATTGGCAAAACAATCAACCAAAAGATTGAAATTAGAAGCCATTGCAATAATAATGCCGTATTGATCGCTTTGATCAAGTCCTTGCCTCTTCCCCCACGTTGAATCGGATAAACGCGATACATGATGTTGGAATCAAATTCTGTTGCCAGTGGCATTAATTGGTAAACTGTCAAAAAGACTACTAAGGCTGACAAGCCCAGAGCCCAACGCCAATCTTGCACAAGCCAAGATACTAAAATCGCAAAAAATGTCATTCTTACTAATAAATTCAAATAATCTGGATTTCTGAGCAATGATCTGCGGTATAAAAAACTGTTGGGATTTTCTTTAGCAAGTGATTTTGGCAGAAGAAAATCTAAATACTTTCGTCTTCGAATTGTTACCTGTTTTTCTTCAACATCGGTAAACATGCTAAAAATTGCATAGACTCTGTCTTTTCTAGCCTTTTCGCTTTCAACAGCATAACGCCAATCAAAAACCGTTTTAACATTCATCTTTTTATCGAAAACAGGTTGAAAATTAGGAGTTAAACAGATATTTAATACCACAACTACGGCCAATATTAATATTGGTAAATACGTGGCAATAACTGCCAAGATCAAAGCAGAAATATTTTGAACTGTAACATTAATTCTGCGACCAAAATATAAATTTCTTTTGGCAATTTCTAATTCAGTTGCCTTAATTGATAACATTGATAAAACTAACACGAGATAGCTGTAGCCGTTTATCCCTGCTTTAATCGTTGCAAACGGAAATAAAATTCCGGCAAGCAAAATAATCAAAATATATGGCAGAACCAAGCTATACCGAAACATTGGTTTTAAGTAGTCATCCATCTGCTCATCTTGCGTGAACAAAAACTGCATGTCTGCTTTTTTAATTAAAGTAACCAATTTTCCAGTCAGTAATGGCAGCCACATAATAAATCCAACTAGCGGCTTATAAAACCAAAGATTGGCCGGCATCGTTTTCATACTTTGGGCATACCAAAACATCAATGCCCCAAAGAGAAAAATCAATGCCAAAATGAAGAAATCGTTGAAAACCAAAGTCAGATATTTCACTGATTGTTTAAGGTTCTCGCTTAGTCTTTGTTTTGCAATTTTATCCATGACGATCCACCTGATTCAATGTTTGGTAAAGCTTGTCAAATGGATCATCCGGCTTCAAACCATAATGCTGACGAATATCGGTTAAAGAACCAATTACTTCAATCGTACCATTGTTTAGCACAGCATAATTTGAGATCGCTTGCTGCGCATCAGCCAAAACGTGCGTCGTCATTAATACCATTTTGCCATCAGCGATCGCTTGTTTAATTAAATCAATCAGGTTGGCAACAGCTAATGGATCAAGGCCAGTGAAGGGTTCATCGATAACTAATAAGCTTGTATTTGCCAAAAAAGCAGAAACGATCATTACTTTTTGCCGCATCCCTTTTGAAAAATGAATTGGCAGCCAGTCAAGCTTGTCATCAAGTCTGAATATCTTTAAAAGCTCATGTGCTCTCTTCCAAGCCTTTTCTTCATCTAAGTGATAACTGAGCATAGTTAATTCTAAATGTTCCTTAAGCGTTAATTCCGGGTACAAAACCGGCGTTTCAGGAATATAAGCAACTTGTCGCTTAAACTTGGTTGGCTGCTGGGTTAAATTAATATCATTCAGGACAATGCTGCCTTTTTGTGGTCGCAGCAAACCCAAAATATGTTTAATAGTCGTTGATTTACCGGCACCGTTTAACCCAATTAAGCCTAAAGCCTCACCTGGTTTAATTTCTAAATTAATATCTTTAATAACAGGAACTCCAGTATAGCCCCCTGTTAAATGTTCTATTTTTAATGTCATTTTTTCGTTCTTTCTTTACTGTTAGTATCATTAATATGATAGCATGAACAATATAAGAAACTAAAATTAGAACGCGAGGTTTTAATATGGAAAAATTAGTTGAAGATTGCTTATTCTGTAAAATTATTCGTGGTGAAGTGCCAAGCTACACCGTTTTTGAAAACGATGATGTTAAGGCATTTCTTGATCTTTCTCAAGTAAATCCTGGTCATACTTTGATGGTGCCAAAAAAGCACATTGTCAACCTCTTTGACTACACTAAAGAAGATGCACAACAATATTTGCAATATATTCCTGAAATTGCAAACGCAATCAAGAAGGCCTTTCCAAATGTTACAGCCATGAATATTACTACTAATAATGGTAAGGCTGCCAACCAAGTCGTTATGCACTCACACATTCACTTTATTCCCCGCTTTGAAGGCGACGGTCTGAAATTGATGACACGCAACAACGCTGACAAGTATGATGAAGCTAAATACAACGAAATTGCTGAAAAAATTAAGGAACAATTTTAAGGAGAAAAAATGAAACATTTTGGTTTAGGACTGATTTTTGGTGTCTCAGCCGGTTTGGTTTTGTCTCTTTTTAAAGATAAAAACGGGGATCGCTTAGGCAAGCCACTTAAAGAAAACGTGGCAGCTCTCAAGACCGACGCGACTGCATTAAGTCATAGCATTGCCAAAGCAAAAAAAGCTAGTCAAGAATTAAATGCTAGTTTACCAGCTGCCAAAAAGGCAATCGACGGGATCGCTACTGATGTTGAAGATTATCAAAACCATACCGCCAATACCATCAGCCGGATGGAAAACACGACCCAAAGAATCCAAAATAAATTTGAAGATTCGGAAAAGGATTCAAAGAAAGATTAAAGAAAGTTTGATTTTTCTATGAATTTTGCCATTTTAAAATAAATGATCGGAAATTTATGTTATATTAATGGTTAGTTACTTATATTACTAAGAATGTGGAGATTTTATTTTTATGAAGAATTACGTTAAGAAAACAGCTGCAGTTCTAGCTGCATTAGGTGTTGCATTGTCAATGGCTGCTTGTTCAAACGGTTCAAGCAGTACCGTTGCTTCCTATAAGGGTGGTAAAATTACCCAACAACAATACTACGATGAAATGAAGAAATCACAATCTGGTCAATCAACTTTGGCTAACATGATTATCTACCGTGCATTGAACGAACAATACGGCAGCAAGGTATCTTCATCAGAAGTTAACAAGCAATACAACAACTACAAGAAGCAATACGGCTCACAATTCAGTGCTGTTTTGCAACAAAACGGTATGACCCCTTCAAGCTTTAAGCAAAACTTGAAGACCAACTTGCTTTCTGAAGCTGCCTTAAAGGACATCAAGAAAGTAACTAAGGCTCAAGAAAAGAAGGCTTGGAAGACTTACCAACCTAAAGTAACTGTTCAACACATTTTGGTATCTAAGAAGTCAACTGCTCAAAAGATCATCAAGGAATTAAAGGCCGGCAAGAGCTTTGCAAGCTTAGCTAAGAAGTACTCACTTGATACTGCTACTAAGAATAACGCTGGTAAACTTCCTGCATTTGACTCAACTGACACTACTTTAGATCCATCATTCAAGACTGCTGCTTTCAAGCTTAAGACTGGTGAAGTAACTTCAACTCCAGTTAAGTCACAATCTGGTTACCACGTAATCAAGATGATCAAGCACCCATCAAAAGGTACTTTTGCTGAACACAAGAAGACAATTGATAACTTAATTTACGCTTCAATGGCTCAAGACCAAACTACTATGAGAGAAGTTATTGCCACTGTTTTGAAGAGAGCTAATGTTTCTATAAAGGACAGCGACCTTAAGAACGTATTATCATCATACGTATCAACTACTTCAAGCTCAAGCAGCAACTAATAAAGTTGTTGACTAACAGAAAAAGCGCTGGATTTTTCCAGTGCTTTTTTTATTTCGTCTTTTTATTCTAAACGTGGCGCTTTATCTAAAGCTGCATCATCTTTAGGCCGGTAATATCTCTTACCATCTTGACTAAATAACGGCTCAGTAAATGTGCCTGGCTTGGTATGCTGCAAAGAATTAGTAATCGCATAAACAGCTGCATCAAGATCATCGATCCGATGAAGAAGTTCTGCTTCAAGAATCTTAGGCAGTTTTGGCGAACCATACTCAAACTTGCCATGGTGTGAAAGTACCATATGCCGAAGCAAGAGCAAATCCTCTGACTCCAAATCCAACTTAAGTGCTTGCGCAGCCAACATAATTTGTTCATCAATTAAAACCAAGTGTCCAACCAAATTTCCTTCCGCAGTATATTGCGTAGCAGCTGGACCACTTAGTTCAAGCACTTTCCCCATATCATGAAGAATACAGCCAGCATAAAGTAGCGAACGATTAACCTGCGGGTAATTGTCTGCAATGCTTTTGGCATCCCGCAGCATCGACAAAGTATGAAAAGCTAACCCGCCGCTAACAGCATGATGGTTGCTCTTGCCTGCAGGAAATTCAAAAAAGCGCTTGTCCCACTTTTTAAGCAAATAGCGGACGATCCTATTCCAAGTAGGATTTAGAATTGCAAAAACATACTGATTGATTTCTTCTCTCATGTCAGCCACTTTCTCTGGGGCTGATTTGACGAATTGCTCTAGATCATATCCCTCTTCTGGGCCTACGGTTCTCAAAGAGTAAATCTTAATTTGTGGTCGTCCTTGATACTCTTCTCTTTTACCGTTTAATTCAACAACGGTACCGCTAGCGAACATTTCTGCGTCTCGTTGATCTGCATCCCAATAGTTTCCACGAACTTCACCAGAGCCATCACCAAATTCTAGTACTAAATACAACTTATCTTTTTTTGTATGACGAAGTTGGGAATTTTTGATCATTACGATTAAGTCTAGTTCCTCACCATCGTTATAATCTAGCAATCTTTTAAGCATCTGCTCTATCCTTTCTAAAAGTTAACGTCTTGGCAGATAATTTTTGAGCAAGCTTATCTTGTGCCGTAAAAATCAGCACTTGATTATTTTCACTAATCTTTTTGAGCAATTTTTCAATATAGCCAATTCTGCGATCATCAAAGTTAACAAAAGAATCATCGATTAAAATCGGCAAATTAATCTGATCTTTAATTTGCTCAACAAAAGCTAGCTTCAATGCAAAGTATAGTTGTTCTGCAGTAGCTCTTGACAAGTATTTTACCTCACGCTTCTTGCCATCAAAACGTGTAACGGTTATCTTCTTGTCTAGCGTTAAATCGGTATAGCGGCCACCTGTTAGCAAGTTCAAATATTCTTTTGCACTAACGAGCATCTTAGGAAAACGTTCATTTGAAGCAATATCTAAACTGCGATCAATCCATTTAGCAGCCAGCAGGTTAGCTAAATATTCTTTGCTGCTGTTTAAAAAGTCAGTTTCAGAATTTGCTAAGTTTTGCTTTGCAGAAAAGACAGCAGTTGAATCGGCCAAATTGGACAATTGCACTTTTGTTTCTGCAGCCTTTTGCTGCTTTTCTGCAACTATTTTTTCCTGATCAGAAATTTCTTTTTGAATAGCCAGAAGCCTGCTTTCCAACTTATTCCGATCAACCTGCTTTAATTCATTCAAATGAGCAGTCAGCTTTTCCTGCAAAGTCGAAATCTGCGTCTGCAATTTAACTTGATTAAGTGAAGCTTGATAACGTTCGTCATACTCAGACATTTTGTTGACATTATCTTTGGCTAAAATTGCTTTTAGCTTTAAATTCAAATCATTCAGTTTCTGTGTTTGCTGCGTTAGCTGCATCTGCAAGCTATGATGGCGTTCATTTTTACTTTGATAGCGATCAAGCTTTTTCTGCAATTGATCCAGTGCAGTCAAAATATCAGCAAAATTTGCTGAAATAGGCTTCTTAAGCAGCTGTTTAAGCTGATCAAGCAATACTGCAACTTGATCCTTAATTTCAGCTAAATTTTGGTTGTTGTTTTTTTCAGCTTCAACCTTTAACAGATAATTGTTACGATTCGTAAGCAAAGACTTAAGATCTAAATTCTCAGGATTTAAGCCATATTCTTCTTTAAAGGCAGATTCTTTTTGTTGAAAAACCTGTTCAGTTAAAGCAATTTTCTTGCTAGCTTGTTTTTGTGACCAAAAGCCATAGACAAAGGTCATGATTCCTAAGATAAAGCCAATCGCGCCAATTAAGCCATTGCTCATAACCTGCGTTAAGCCCAGAATAATTAGCACGGCGCCGGCAATTAGCCATAATTTGTTGCTGCTATTATTAGAAATATTTGGCACTGTCGGTTTTTGAGGCAAACTTGTGAAGTCTTTTTGTAATTGGCTAATTTGTGGGTCCGATAATTTTAAAACCGTTGCTAATTCAGGATTAAGCTGCAGCAGCTGTTTTTCAGTAGTCTTAATTTCTTCTGCCTTTTGAACGCAAGTCTTGTATTCACTTTGCCATTGTAAAACTTCCGTCTTCTTTTGGACTAATTTTTTAGCAGTTTCCAAATCAAAAGAATCATTTGCAGAAATCTGCATTAATTCCTGTTTCAGACTGGCAATAGACGCCTGCAAATTCTTAATCTGAGCTGTTAATTCCTGAGCCTGACGATAATTTTCAGCGGTAAATTGAACCTTTGAGGCCTTCCCTTGCAACTGTTGCAATTGCATATAACTGCCCAGCTCTGTTTGAATTTCTTGCATATGCTGCAAGTAAGTCTGCAATTTTTTCAGCTTTTTCTCTTCAGCATTCAGCTCTTCAGTTTGCTCTTTTAATTCCTGGCGCAATTTCTCATACTCAGTAAATTCGGACTGCGTATCTTTCAAGGAAGCACGCTCATCGTCTATTTGGCTCAGGAGCCGATTAACCTCTGGCTTTTTCCCGGTTTTCTTAAATAGTTGACCAGCCTCTTTATTAAAACTATCTCGCAAATTCAAAAGTTGGCTGCTATTAGCTGCTCCTAAATAATAGATGCGTTCCAGCAAATCCGCCTGACTCAAACTGGTAACTTGACCTAACATTTCTTGATTAAAAATAAAACTGTCAGCATAAAAGTTGCCATCGATATTCTTTATTTTGTCGAAAAAAAGCGTTTCAGGTACCTGTTCACCGTTATGAGTAACGGTCAAAATACCTTTTTTGGTCTTATCGCCTTTTGCCCATAGCCGCTCCAATTTATATTCTTGCTGCTGTTCATCTTCGAAAATTAAACTGCCTCCCATTGGCGAAACGTGTGCCAGAGGCTTGTAATCTTCAAAAAATGGCGATGAATTGGAACGAAGGTAAAAGCCGAAGATAACCTGTTTAATAAAAGCTACAGTTGTACTTTTGCCAGCTTCGTTTTCACCAAAAAAGACGTTTATTTCATCGCTTGGCAAATTAAAAGTCAGATTAGAGAGCTGGCCAAAATTAATAATGTTAATCTGTTTCAGTCTCATCGGCAAATCCTTTCAATTTCTGTGACAATTTTATCTTTGCTAGTGCTTCAACTTCTTGTCTAAATTGATCATCGCTAGCCGCCTTTTCTGCCACTGGATCCTTTTTAGCCCAGTCCAAAGCTGCATGCAAGAATTCCTTTTTTGAGAAAATTTCTTTTTGTGCTTGTTCAAAAGATTCTTGATCGCTATCGCCCAATTGCATTTTTTCTTCAGTGACGAAACGCAGATCTACAATTTGTGAATCAAGCGGTAAACTTGGCCAAAAACTGTTATCCTGAACCAAATCGATCTCCTCATCATTGAGAAGCTCTGCTCCATGAAGCCGAATACTGTAATAAGTCGTCTGCTGCGGCTGACAAGCTGACTGCAATCGATCACGCAGATCATTTTTAGAAATTGCTTCAGTTAAGTGAACATCAACTGATTGCCAAACAATTGGACTGGTGGGATGAAATTCAAGCTTAGTTTGCTTGGTCTCTTCATCAATTTTTCCCAAATAGCAGCCTTTAGCCCCTAATTCATTAATATGTCTGCCCTGGATATTTCCTGGGAAAACCGCTAACGGCTCGTGACTAATTATTTGTCGCAAGTGAATGTGTCCCAAAGCAAAATAATCATAATTTAAATCTTTTATCTCTGCTAAGGTGAATGGGGCATAAACATTCTGACTGTTTGTCGACGTTTTTTCTTGAGCGTGCATGATGCCAAAGGTATAGCGATCATCCTTAGCCGGAAACTCTGGTAATTTGTCTTCGACAATATGATTGTTTAAATAAGAAAAGCCTACAACGCGGTAATTGAAGCCGCTCTTTGTAACAAAATTTTTGGCTTCAACTTGCTGGTTTGGCCCAAGAAGTTTGAAATAAGGACTGCTGTTCACAAGCAAGTCAGCTTCCGGCATGTGATCATGATTGCCAAAAATCATGACTACTTGAATTTCGGCATCCGTCAATCTTTTTATCTGTTCTGCAAAAAACAGCTGGCTGCGCGGACTAGGATGAGTACTATCAAAAGTATCTCCCGCGATTAAAACTAGATCGACCTGTTCTTGTAAAGCTAAATCTATAATTTTAGTTAGCGATTCATCGCTTGCACGATATATTTGATTAAAAGCTTTAGATGGCAAAAAAGATAGCCCACGAAAAGGACTATCTAAATGCACATCAGCAAAATGAATAAATTTCATCTTCAATTATTTTCTAAGATCTGAGTAAAGATCATTAATTGGACTGGTAAAAGTCTTTTGCAAATCATCAATTAACTTGTAAAGTCCTTGTTCTGCTGTCAAAAGCTTAACGATGTTGGCATCCTTTTGAACTTTGTCATTGAGTTCCTTGTAATAATTTTTAACATCATCAGTCAAAGGTTGGCCACTTTGTTGAGCTGCCATGATCTTAGTTTGAACTTCATCCATTTTTTGGAATAAGTTTGAACTGTTTTCATCATTCTTAACGCTTTGAACTGCTTCTTTTAACGCAGTATATTCTGGGGTTTTCTTTAAGTCTTCTGCTAATTGATTAGCTGAGTCATATACATTTACCATAAAGGTTTTTTCCTCCTAATTTAATTGCCGAAAAGGCCTTTTATACTATTATACCATTCATTAATCTTTTCTCCGGCCGAACCGATTCCTTTTTGAATCTTATCGCCTAATCCGGAAGTCCAATCTGAAGTTGAACCATTCTGCTTGACGATTTGGCTCGGAGCTTGAACCTTAAATTGGGTTTTGGCCGTGTACGGAAGCATTGCCTCCATCTCCGCTTTATACAATTTGGTAATTCCAGTTTCTGAAACACCATGCATATAGTGCTGTTTATTTGTTTTATCAAAACCTACCCAAGTTGCTAAAACGACATCCGGCGTATATCCAACAATCCACTGGTCTTTTGTACCAAAACCATATGAATTAGGAACTTCAGTTGAACCGGTTTTACCAGCGACCGTATATCCACTTGGTTGAGCTGTCTGGGCTGTTCCGTTCTTGAAGACGCCCAAGAGCATTGTCGTCATTTCTTTAGCAGTGTTCTCAGAAACGACGCGGTGGTTGCCGGTATCATTATTTTCTGCCAAAACTTTGCCGCTGGCATCAGTAATCTTAGTAATAAAGTAAGAATTATTTGGCAAGTTGCCACTGTTAGCAAAGGCAGAATATGCTCGTGCCATCTGCAAAGGCGATACACCGGAAGAAAGTCCACCCAAAGCCAAGGCCAGATTCTGGTCACTCTTTGAAACGTTGATACCAAAGTTTTCAACCGATTGAACTCCTTTATTGACGCCAATTTTATCCAAAAGCCAAACAGCGGGCACGTTCTTACTTTCCGCAACGGCTTCATACATTGGAATTTTAGCTGAATACTCATTATCAACATTATGTGGTTCATAATTGTTTTTACCAAATTTCTGCAGCTTGTTCGACAGCATGGAATCGTAGTGATAACCCTCTTGAAGAGCTGGCGCATAAACCGCCAGTGGCTTAATTGTTGAACCGGGCTGCCGTTTCATTTGCGTTGCACGGTTATAACCGCGAAAGACGTGTTTTCCGCGGCCACCTACAATTCCGCGAACCGCACCGGTTTTTGGATCCATGGCAACACTGGCACCTTGGACTTGCGTACCATCAGCCGCACTTGCAGGGAAT
The DNA here is from genome assembly GCF_000178475.1 of Lactobacillus amylolyticus DSM 11664. Lineage (GTDB taxonomy): Bacteria > Bacillota > Bacilli > Lactobacillales > Lactobacillaceae > Lactobacillus > Lactobacillus amylolyticus. The sequence continues at coordinate 165,862 of NZ_ADNY01000013.1, forward strand.
AGCCAACTCTCATTAAAGGTATTCTGCAAGCTCTTTTGATAGTTCTGGTTAAGCGTGGTGTATATTTTTAGCCCCTTATTCATTACGTCTTCTTCCGTCAAACCATACTTGCTGATAGCTTCATCAACAACTGCATCGAAGAAGTAAGGGTAACGATATCCATCTTTGTATTTGAAAGTATTTTTCAAAGTTAAACCAGTTTTAGAAATTGCTTTGGCCTGAGACGCAGTTAGTTTATTGTTTTCAACCATCAGCTGCAAGACCACATTTCGTCTGGACAAAGCATTTGACATATGATCTACTGGATTGTAATAACTTGGACTACAAAGCATCCCTGCTAAAGTGGCCGCTTCACTTACCGACAGCTTGCTGGCGTTTTTGCCAAAGTAGCGCCGGCTGGCATCCTGTACACCCCAGACACCGTTGCCAAAGTAGGCATTGTTCAGATACATGGTAATGATGTCTTTTTTGGAATAAACATGATTAATTTCAATTGCAAAAAAGAGCTCTTCCAATTTTCTTGAAAAAGTCTGCTGCTGGGTCAATAAAGAGTTTTTCGCAAGCTGCTGCGTTAAAGTAGATCCACCACCTGTAATTTCACCATGGTGAATAACCAAATTTAATGCTGCTCGTGCCATACCTTTGACACTGAAACCGGGATTTTTCCAAAAAGTTCTGTCCTCTGTGGAAACAACCGCATTCACAATGTTGGGCGAAATTTTATTGTATTCAACAAAGGAACCCTTTTGTGAATAAAGTGATCCAGCTTTTTTTCCTTTATAATCGTAAATAGTTGTCGTTATTGACAAAGAAGCCTTCAAGTTTGAGATATTTGAAGTTTTAACTTTGATTGTATAATAGGTACATGTGAAAAGCGTTAAGATCAGAAGAATTAAAATGATCCATCTTCCAACAAAGAAACGCTGATCAAAACGGTGCCATAAAGAATCTTTCTTGGCACCTGTTTTTTCTGACTTATTAAATTGTGTTCGTCGCAAATTTGGCATACATCTGCTCCTTTTAAAACAACTTGCATTTTAACATACGCCGATACAATAACTTATATTTTGAATAGAATTTTAGAAAATATCAATATTATGACTTACAATTTTAAACTAATTTATCCAGAAGACATGCCGGCCATGTCAGTACGAGACTTGCTCAGGAAATTATTGTTTCCCCGTAAATGGCAGCATTTGTTGCGGACAAAAAAGCAAGTGACCGTTAATGGCCACTACCGCTATTTTAACCAACTAGTAAAAGCAAATGATGAAGTCTGCTTTAAACTAGATTTTGTAGACAGTCAGCAGCAAAGCTATCCGGCTAGCGGTCATCTTCCGCAAATTATCTTTGAAGATTCTAACGTCTTAGTTATCAACAAGAGAAAGGGACAAAAGACTCACCCTAATTTATTTGAAACCAACACCGCGCTCAACGATTGTGCCACTTATTTAGGACAAAGTCCATACATAGTCCATCGCCTTGACATGCTAACCGGTGGACTGTTGCTGGTAGCTAAAAATCCAGCGGTTGTGCCAATTCTCAATCGGCAGCTAACGCAGAAAATTTTTCATCGTGAATATCTGGCACAAGTTAACTTAAACGCTGCATTGCCCGATCATGGTACTATTTCTTTTCCCATTGGCAAGGATCCAGACGACCAAAGAAAGAGAATGGTTAGGTCTGATGGGTTAAAGGCCACAACTCATTATCAAATTTTAAAAAAAGAAAACGAAATTGCTCTCATAAAATTGCAGCTTGAAACTGGCCGTACTCATCAAATTCGTGTTCATTTGGCTGCTATTGGCTGTCCCATAGTTGGCGATCCGCTTTACAATCCTGATTACAAAGAAGGACAAGATTTACAATTGACGGCTTATCAGATGTCCTTCATTGAACCCTTTTCATTTAAAAAGCAAACCATTCGCTTATTTTAAATCGGTATTCACTGATAAATACTGATGCATTTGCCAATTTAATCCTTATACATTAATTTTGCTTTATGAAAACGGTATAATTAAGTAAGCAATAATAAATGAAAGGGTCTTCAATATGAAAAAAATTCCATTCAAAGCTGTTGCTGTCGACATGGATGGTACTTTTGTTAACTCGCAAAATACTTATGATCGTCAGCGTTTTCGCCGCGTCTTGGATAAATTGCATGAACACGATATTCATTTTATCGTCGCCAGTGGTCGTCCGTTAATCAGACTAGAAAAGGATTTTGCTGGTTTTATGGATAAAATCGATGTTATCAGTGACAATGGTGCCATTTTAGTTCGTGATAAAAAGATTATCAACACGCATTATTTTACACACCAAACAACGCTTAAGCTTTTACGCTACATTTTAAGCAAGCATCCCAATTCATCAGTTATTGCTTGTGGTTTGAGCAATAGTTATGTTTTAGCCAATTCATCGGTTAATTTCAAAAAATTTATGAACTATTACTACTACAATTATTTAACAATCAACAGCATTGATGAAATTCCAGTTAATGATCCTATCGATAAAATAACCTTGTGGACCGATGCAACTCCTGAAGAAATTGAAAGTGAGTTTAATACAGATTACACCGAACAAGTTCATGCCACTTCTAGTGGCTTTAATTGTATAGATATTATCAATCATGGCGTAAACAAAGCGAGCGGCATTAAATATTTTTTGCGTTACTTTAAAATCAACCCATCAGAACTGATCGCCTTTGGCGATGGGATGAATGATTCAGAAATGTTGCAACTAGCTGGATACAGTTACGCGATGGAAAATGCTGATCCTGAATTAAAAAAGATCGCCAAGTATGAAGCTCCAAGCAATAATGAAAATGGGGTTCTTAAAGTGCTGGAAAGCTACTTGAATTAATTAAACATTTTTTGAAAAACAAAAAGCTCTCGGAAAATCCGAGAGCTTTTAATTTCAGAATAATTAAATTATTCTTCGTTTAATGAAGCACGGTCAAATGATGCATCCTTAAGTTCATCATCAATTGACTTAGTACCTAACCAGCTAATCATTTCCTTCATAGCTGCAGTGATAGCTTCAGTACCTGGCAACAACAACTTACGTGGGTCGTAACCCTTGTTAGCAGTGTCCAAGTCCTTCTTGTCTTCGATGTACTTACGAGTTGCTTTTTGGAATGCTAATTGGAATTCAGTGTTGATGTTAACCTTAGCAATACCAAGTGAAATAGCCTTCTTAACTTGGTCTTCAGGAATACCTGAACCACCGTGCAATACCAATGGAACTGGTACAGCGTCAGCAATTTCTTTCAAACGGTCAAAGTTAAGGCCTTTCCAACCTTCTGGGTATACACCGTGGATGTTACCAATACCACAAGCAAGCTTGTCAACACCAGCCTTGTAGAAGGTAATAGCGTCTTCAACAGATGCTAATTCACCACCATCGGCACCTTGGTTTTCACCAATCTTACCAATTTCAGCTTCAACAGAAATACCACGTTCGTGAGCCAACTTGATGATTTCCTTAGTCTTAGCTAAGTTTTCTTCTACTGGAAGTGCGTGACCATCAAACATAACTGATGAGTAGCCAAGTGCGATACATTCCTTAGCTGATTCATAGTCACCGTGGTCCAAGTTTAAGATAACTGGAACTGAAATGTTCATTGAGTCTATCTGGTCAGCTACCATGTCCTTAACGAACTTGTAGCCACCCATGTACTTAGCAGCACCAGTTGAAACTTGAATCAACAATGGAGTTCTAGTTTCTTCAGCAGCACGTAATTCTGCACGAGTCCATTCCAAGTTGTTAGTGTTGTAAGCACCTACAGCATAATGTTCTCTACGAGCATCTTTAAAGATTTGATTACCGTTATCAAAATAAGCCATTAAAAAATACCTCCTAAATCATTTACAAGTTTATTGTACCCTTTTATGAACTTTTGAACAATCTTTCCGTTTAGATGTAAGCGCTATTTTAAAATTTTCATTAGCAAAATTACATTTCCTTAGGAGCATTTACTCCCAAGAGTCTAAGTGCTTCTGTTAAAACAATTGATGTTGCTTGAACCAGAGCCAAACGAGCGCCAATTTGATTATCATCCGTTAAAATTTTCACATTAGCATAGTACTTGTTAAACTTCTTAGCCAAGTCTAGTGCGTATTTAGCAATAACTGATGGTTCAAACTTATCAGCACTTCTAGCGATAATTCTTGGGAAATCAGCTAGATCCTTAGCAACAGCAAATGACCATTCATCATCAAGAGCCAAGTCATTATCGGCAGGCTTCTTGCCCACCTTAGATGCTTTTCTTAAAACACTTTGTGCACGCGCATTGGTGTATTGAACGTAAGGACCGGTATCTCCTTCAAAACGAACAACTTCTTCCAAATTAAAGTCAAAGTTGTCAAGACGGTCATTCTTTAAGTCGTGGAAGACAACAGCACCTACACCAACATCATGAGCAACTTGATCTTGATTTGCCAAATCTGGGTTCTTTTCTTGAATTTGTTTTTTAGCAAGCGATACGGCATCCTTTAAAACTTGATCTAGGAAAACCACATTTCCTTTACGAGTTGATAGTTTCTTGCCGCCTTGGGTAATTAAGCCGAATGAAACATGGTGAATATCATCTGCCCAGTCATAGCCCATCTTCTTAAGCACAGTTTTTAGTTCAACGAAGTGTTGGGCTTGTTCATTACCTACAACGTAAAGCATCTTAACAAAGTTGTAGTGCTTCATCCGCCATTCAGCTGCAGCCAAATCACGAGTCAAATAAATTGAAGTACCATCTGATTTAACAATAATTGCTGGGTTTTCATCAGGACCCATATCAACAACTTGTGCACCACGAGATTCGTGAAGCAAGCCTTTGTCCCTCAATTCATCAATCACTGGTTGCATCTTATCGTTAAAGAATGCTTCACCATTATAGGAATCAAAAGTTACGCCTAATTCATTGTAAATACGCTTGAAGTCTTTAAGAGAAACTTCACGGAACCATTTCCATAATTTAACTGCTTCTGGATCGCCATCTTCAAGCTTCTTAAACCATTCACGGCCTTCATCATCAAGTTCAGGATTCTTTTCTGCTTCTTTATGGAAACGAACGTAGTAGTGGAAAAGATTCATAATTGGATCTTTCTTAACGTCTTCTTCATTGCCCCAGTGCTTGTAAGCTGCGATCAGTTTACCAAATTGGGTACCGTAGTCACCAAGATAGTTGATCTTAATTGGCGTATAACCAACCTTTTCCATAGTATTAGCAATTGAATTGCCGATTACTGTTGAACGAAGGTGACCCATCGACATTGGCTTAGCAATGTTAGGACTGGACATATCAATTGGGACATTGCCCTTGCCCAATTCTTGATCGCCATAATGCTCGCCTTTATCTAAAACATCCTTCAAAGTTGAAGAAATAAGCTTGCCGTGATCAATACTAAAGTTAACGTAAGGACCAACTGCTTGGATACTGGCAAAATTTTCGCTACTTAAATTTTCAGCAATTGATTTAGCAATTTCGGCTGGATTTTTATGCATTGTCTTTGCCAAAATAAAGCAAGGGAAAGCATAATCACCCATTTTGGCATTCTTTGGACGTTCAATTAAGTCATTGATTTTTTCTTTTGGCAGATCAATTTGACTTGCAATCAATTCAACTACTTCATTTTTAAAGTCCATTCTTTTCTCCTTTACAAAAAAGGTCTCTTCCTACCGATTGTAGAAGGAGACGAGCTATTACCCGCGGTACCACTCTATTTGATGAAGTTCATCCGCTCATTTATTTATCATATTTTAAAAGCTAGCCACGCCTTCACCATTATTTCTATCTGACTTGCACCGTCTCAGATTCGCTGAAAAGAAAATAAATAGCTACTACTGCTACTTTGTTAACAGTATGGTTATAACAGAATTTATTTCAAAGCGCTACTATTCATCTTTAATTATTACTTTTGTACCGGCTGGAATATTTTTCATAATCCATTTTGAATCGGGCAAACTTAAACGAATGCAGCCATGAGAACCCTGAGTTTTCCCTAATTTTGCCGCTTCAGTTAGATTATATTTGCCGTTTGCCTTTGTAGGAACTGAGTGAAAAAGGTAAACATTTTTCTTGTCCCAACTAGTCCAGTAGTTTGCTCCTTCTTTTAATTTGTGATTGAAAAAGGTGTCGCCCCGTTCATAGCGTACATAATATGTCCCAGTTGGAGTATCGAACTTACCATTATGATAAATTCCGGCCGAAGAGAGCATAGTATAAACCCTTTTGCCATTTTTAATTATATAAACTCGATTGCCTTTTAAAGAGACTTTGATTACCAAACCTTTTTTGCTTGTAATTTTCGGATAAGCTTTTGTTTCGCTCTTTAATTTCCAAGTACCTTCAGATCGCAAATCTTTTGGATCCTTATAAGGTCTTGCAGCTTCAGCAGCCGAAACTTTTTTCACTTTTTGCGTTTCTTTTGGCTTACTGCTTTGACTCGGAGCTTCTTTTGGAATACAAAGCTTAGCTAGGCCAATTGCACAGAGAACCAATACAATCGCTAATAATATTCTCTTTTTCATCTACTCTAACGTCTCACTAATCTTGCTCTGCATATTTTTTCATCAACTTAGGCAGCAACTGAGAGATCTGTGTTGGCTTAACTAAATAGTGATCGCGATACAAGACATCCCCAGCTAAGGAATGCAAATACACTGCTGCTAAAATATTATCAGCTTGAAAGCCAAATTGAGCAATAAAGCCGCCGATAATTCCAGCTAATGTATCACCCATGCCGCCAGTCGCCATTCCAGGATTGCCAGTTGGATTAACAAAAATTTTACCATCTTCGGTATAAATATGGGTATGATTTGATTTTAAAACCAAAGTAGTATTGCCTACTGAATTTAACTGCTTAAGGGCGGTTAAATTGGCACTATCAGTTTGAAAAGGAATGTTTATCTGACTGAGTCTTTGCCATTCCATTTGATGAGGCGTTAAAATCAGATGCCCTGCTTTGCCAGGCAGTAGTGTTTTATCGTTGCTGATCAGATCGAGCGCACTAGCATCTAACACGACTGTTTGCTGTGCTGCAACGTTAGCCTTTAGCATCTGCATAATTTGCAGGGCCACTCTGCTGCTGCCAAGACCGGGCCCACAAACAATGACATCCATCTTTTTAATTAATTCTGGCAAGTTGCGATCCTGCCAGTCGATGTACATTGCTTCAGGATCTCTTGCATGAAGCGCAGTCAAATTGATCGAACGGGTAGCAACGGCAGTTAAGCCGGCTCCAGCGTTAATCGCACCTTCTGTTGCCATAATTATTGCGCCACCATAATTTTCACTGCCGCCAATTAAAAGAATCCGACCAAATTTTCCTTTGTAGGAATTGCTAGGACGAGTTTTAATAACTTTTTTAAGAATATCTTCTTTGATTTCTTGTGTTTGCGTCATTTATCTCGCCCCGGTAATCCAACGCCAAATTCTAACAAAAATATTAACCTTGCCATTGCTTTGCAAAGATTTAGCGGCAACCTTCATTCCGTTCGGCTGCTTTAAAGAAACTAATTGTTCCTTGCCTGATTTAAATTCGTAGTCAGTCACTGTTTGCCCTTTAGTAACAGGCGCATTAACAGTTTTCTTAGTTAAGGATGCACTAATCTTGCTGCCATCTACGGGATCCCAGATCGTAGTTTTGCTCTTTAAGCCAACGTTTGTCGTTAACTGATCACCATCGGTAACACTAACTGCTTTAGCCTGGTTAAAGGTAGTACCAGCATTCATGATTACTGGCGTATATTTGCTGAAAATCCAGTTCATCAGCTTTTTGGTTTGTACGAATCTGGAAGGATCTGTCCCGTCTTGGTGACGTGCACCCATGACAACGGTAATGATTCTTGAGCCGTTTTTCTTAATAGTTCCGATAAAACATGCTCCTGCCGCATCAGTAGTACCCGTCTTAAGGCCATCGACCTTTAAATTGGCGTCATATTGTGATAATCCCTTTAACATCCAGTTAAAGTTCTCCATTTGAGTAGTTTTGCCTTGATCTTTAAATGCAAGTTTGGCAATTGAAGTTGTCTTTAAAACTGCTGGGAAATCGTTAATTAATCGTTGTCCAATAATAGCCATATCTTTGGCAGACATTGTATTTTCTGCATTCTTGCTTACGCCAGGATAGGCATCGCTGCCCAAGTTGCCATTAGGCAAACCACAGACGGTGTAAATTTTGGCATCATTGATGCCCCACTTTTTAACTTGGGCCCGCATTTTTTTGACAAATGCAACTTGAGAACCAGAAACTGCTTGGGCCAAACACATAGCCGCACCATTAGCAGATTCAATTAAAGTAGCCTGATAAAGCTGCTTGATGGTATATGAATGGCCCTTCTTTAATGGTACATTTGAATATTCTGAATTATTAGCAACCTTGACAATAGTTGCAGTTGGCTTAACCTTGGTTGTCCAAGAAATCTGCTTGTTCTTAATGGCTTGCAATGTTAAATAAACCGTAACTAATTTTGTCATTGAAGCAATAGGCAAAGTTTTGTCAGCATTTTTTGCATATAAAATTTGACCGGTCTTGCTATCAATTGCCAAAGCTGATTTAACATTTAAATTTAATTCGTCTTGACGATATGAACTAATCGTGCTGCTAGCATTAACAGGTGCAGCAAAGCCCATAAATGAACACAACGAAACGGCAGCGACAATAATCATCGCTGCTTTTTTAAAAATAAATTTTCTTCGCATAGAAACTTCCTTTGAAAGAATAAAATTTGATTTTTATATTTATGCTTACATTTTACCAAATATTTGGTATTATTAATCATGAGTTGAAAATAACTTTGCCCCGATGGCGGAATTGGCAGACGCGCAGCGTTCAGGTCGCTGTTCAGGTAACTGAGTGAAAGTTCGAATCTTTTTCGGGGCATTTAATAAAACTAGTCCCGCGAGGGCTAGTTTTTTCTTTTGCATTATACAATATTATATAATTAGACTATAAACATGAGGTGATTTTTATGAAAAATAAATTGACCAAATCACGCAACAAGATCTTAGCTGGTGTTTTTGGCGGAATAGCTGAATACTTTGACATTGATCCAGCTTGGGTACGGATCATTGGCGCAGCTGTGATAATTTTCACTGGCTTTTTCCCAGGAACTTTGCTTTACTTGATCGCCGCTCTAGTAATGCCTGATCCGACTGGACGAACAAATTCAATAGATGGAGATTTCAAGAAAAATTAGACAAAAAAAGAAGCCCTCACTTGAGTGTTTCTTTTTTATATTAATTAGTTATTGCTGCTTGAACTTGCAGGAACAACGCCGATTGCTTTTAAAGCTGCCAAAGCTTGTGTTTGAAGTTGCTTTGCAGCATTGCATTTGCTGGTGTAAGTACTTTGATCAAGGACTTGAGCACTTGCATCATCTAAAGTTACATCTGTTTGTTCCAACAAAACAGCAGTATTATTAGAAGTTACTGCGCAATAACCTGGAATAGTTGAACCATTACTGCTTGTAAGGTAAATTGTGAACAAAACAGTTACAGGAGTTCCGCTAGCAAGCGTGTCAGAAGCAACTGACCACTTCTTGGTGCTGTCATTGTAGGTTAAGTAGTTTGCTGCAGTATTAACTTTACCAGTGTAAGTTTGTGGTGCAGCGGCAGTGATCTTAGAATTCCATTGATCAATTGTATCCTTAACCTTCTTTTGAGCTGCAGCTGCCTTTGCTTTTGCAGCCTTAGTCAATGAAGTCAAGGTTGGAACCTTCTTCTTGCCAGTTACCTTAGCGTAACTGGTTTTAACAGAATATCCACTATCAATTAAATAGTAGTTGGTCTTCTTATACTTAGTTGAATAAATAGCATTAACTTTGGTGGCACTAACAAATATTCTCTTGCTGTTAGTTACCTTGGTAATTTTACCACTTGTCTTGTTTACAGTTACTTTATATAAAACGGCACCCTTCTTAATCGTAATAACTGGGTATTTTGAACTAACTGTAGATTTGCTCTTCTTTGATTTTTTAGTAGCAGCTTGAGCTACAAGAGCATTATTGGCAACCAAACCAACTCCAGTACTTCCTAATAATGCGATTGCAGCAACAGCAGTAAATAACTTATTCTTCTTCATCTTTTAACCTTCTCTATTTCTTAAACTCTGTTTTTATTTATTATAAACCTCTTAGCTATTTTGTGTTAGTTTTCTCTATCCACAGCTCATGAAACATTTTTAATATTTTATTTTTTAACTTAAAGATTGCTTATGTGTCTTATTTTTAGGTACTTATTTGGACTTTTACCTGCTTTTTGCATTAATCGGTTTCATTATCTTTAGGTCGGCTTTTATCATCTTTTTATAAATTACAGGCATGTGGAACTACTGATATTACAGTACTTCAGCTAGTTTTGCACAAAGGTCCTTTTTCTTTGCCTTACGCTATTTTTATTTATCACTTTATTATTGCCATCAACCGTATTTAGAGTATGATATAAATTGTAGGGGAGAAAACCTACAAAACAATTTCTTTACCTTATGGTGACTTTGAAATTGTTGTTTTGTATCTGTATTTTCATGGCCGCTAAGACAATGCTGATCTCTTAGCGGTTTTTGTGTACAAAAAAACTTGAGTAGATTACTGCTCAGGCTTTTTTAATTATCAATTTTATTGTAAAGAACCGGAATATTGATTTCTGATTCAACTGGGCTTACTGTCAGCACGGTTGGCTTCCAGCCTTCAAGCGAAGGTACCTTTTGATCGCTTAAAGCTTGACTGGCATCATGCGGATCATTGGCAAAGACTTTACTCATCATCTTGGTTTCATCTTCCGGATCATGAATAATTTGACCATTCAGATCTACAGGAATGATCTGACCTAATTTGTGATATTTGACCGTGATTTCTGGCTGCTTTTCTTCGGCAAAATAGCCTGGAACAACAGTAACAGTGATGCTGGCAAAAGTTTGTACTGGCCGCTTATCATCAAAATCAAGCGATTCTTGGCAATCATTTGCTAAAGCACGCCCATTTTCATCTACAAAATGAATCGTTTCTACATAAGCACCCATAGTTGAAATGTCCGGTACCTCTTGCTTAATTTCTTGATAGTCAACCACCACTTCAAGATTCTCCATACTTACCTTTGGGCCGGATACAATTTTCTTGCTACTCTCATAGCCTGGAATTGGGGGTACTTTAACTGAAGCAAAATAATCATGATCACAATGCCATGCAGTCGTATATTTACCATTCTCGACAATCTTCCGGCGATTATCCAAGGTCAAAGTTCTCGTCCATAACGCCCGCTCAACGATGGCAGCAATCAAAATTTGAACATTTTCATGTTCATGCCAATTATTGCGACAGCCAGGTTCAAAAGTTACGTTAGATACGCCCAGTCTTAGCAGCCTTGCTCATTGCTAAGCCCTTCAAATAGCTTTTGCCACTAAAGTATTTAGTAAAAGCGTCATTAGGATCGCCAAAACCAAAAACGTTGTTTTTTACTTCTTCTTCATTCTTTGCCATTTTTTCTCTCTCCTTATTTGAATTTCTTAGCTTCATTTTAGTCAAATATTTATGAATAAAGAAATAGTTATTAGCACTGGTTGGCCATAATATTTACTTATTGTTAAAAATGCTATAATAAATTTCCTTGGCAGGTGCGAAGATGGGCAGCTTTTTGGCTGCCTTTTTCCTCATCCAATAATAAAAGCGATTTCATTATTGACACATTTGTGATATATTAAAAATGTAAAGATAAGATCGAGATTGAAAAGGAAGATGATCGTTATGATGAGCTTGATTTTAGGCAGTATTTTTTTAGCAATTGAATTAATCGGAGTTATCGGTTTGTCATACTACAAAGCTTAGTTTCAGTTGTAAAAATTAATTTTTTGACCATCCAAAAAACACGTCACTTAAACTTAGTGACGTGTTTTTCTATTTAGCCAAATGCAGTTTTCTTAATAATCTGGTAGCCTTGTTGCCCAAGATTTCTTCAAGCAAGCCCGTCTTCAAAGTCAGATAGCCATAGACTGCGACTCCCCCAATAACAGCTAGAACAACCAAAGCCAAAGCTGGGAAACGACGTTCAGGTGTTAACACTTTTCCGACAAAGGTAACAATCAGCTTAACGACAGCAAACATTATAATTGAGAAAACAGTAATTCCCGTGAATCGCCGTCCAGTACGGCCGATATTAAAATCATAACTCACTTCCAGATGTTTAATCGCTAAGAAGATAATTACCAGCATCCCAATATTGGTAGAAACCAGTGGTCCGTATATCTTAAATAGATAAATCATTGGATACTGCAATAGTATCTTTAAAATTAAACCTAAAACCAGATATTTAATTGCAAGTGCATTTTCTGAAAGTCCCTGCAAAATAGCCATCAAAACGGTGAAAAGTCCCAAACTGATTGCAGTGAAGGCTGACAAGTAAAGAACACTAGAGCCTAATGGATCATAACTGTAAAACACAGTATAAATTGGCGTTGCTATACCAGCCATACCGAATGATGCTGGAATCATGACAAATAAGAATAAATCAAGCGTATTGCCAATTTGTTTTGAAATACTCTTAAAATCTCCTTGAGTATGTGCAGCTGATAAAAGCGGAATTGCTGTTACCGCCATTGCACTTGCCAAAGAAACAATGATCATGATCAATTTATTGGCATTAAGTGAAAATAGCGCATACCAACCTTCAATAGTGTCAGAACTTGCACTTAACAAACCGGCAATCATTGGGTGGAATGAATATTGATCAACCAGATTGAACAGCTGAATTCCTGCATCAATAATAATGAATGGGATAGCCTGTTCAATGATTTCAGCAAATAAGCCAGCCGTTGAAACCTTGATCGCATTATTAGAATTTTCAACTAAATCATTCAACTTATTTCTTCTAGATAATAAGAACCAAACCAGAATTCCAATCCCAAAAATGGCACCGATGGCAGCTGCTAAATTTGATTGAATAACCGCATGAACATAAGAACCATGCTGCATTTGCATAATTACATATGCCGTTAAAAGCATCCAAATAATTCTAGCTAATTGTTCAACAAACTGCGACAGAGCCGATGGCATCATATCGGCATAACCTTGAAAGTAACCACGCATGATGCTCAGAATCGGAATAATCAAAATAGCATATGATAAACTGCGCATCACTGCGACTTGTCTTGGATCACTTGCACTGCCGTTTGATGCTAAAAGCGGTGCGGCAAAATACATGATTGCAGCTGAAATGACCCCCAAAATTGCCATCAAAATTAAACCTTTGCGGAATAATTTTCGACCAATCCCATACTCATTCAAGGCATTATATTTAGCTACTTGTTTGGCAATTGCACCAGGAATTCCCGCTGTAGAAATTAGAATAAAAATACTGTAAATATTATAACTTCTAGCAGTCAGCGCGTTCGCAATATTTCCATAGTCTCCCATCCAGGCATACCAAGGAATAATATAAAGCGCACCTAAAATTCTTGAAGCAATTGAACCAAATGTCATCCACGCAGAACCTTTAATAAAGGTTTCCTGCGTATTTTTTCCTTTTAGATTTGTTTCATTTTCTTCCATTTAATTCAAAATTTCCTAAAGCTCAATCTAACTAATCTATTCTGCTAGTCTCTAAAAGAAGATACAACAATATTTTTTCTTTTTTAGGAAAAATTAAACTTATTTGGCAACGATATTAACAATCTTATTAGGAATAACAATAACCTTTTTAATGTCTTTTCCTTCTAAAAACTTTTCAACGTGTGGAATTGCTAAAGCTTGTTTTTGCAATTCATCTTTTGCAGTATCCTTTGCAGCTTTAAACTTGCCGCGAAGCTTACCGTTAACTTGAACCATAATTTCAACTGTTGATTCAACCAACTTGTCTGGATCGTAAGTTGGCCATTTAGCATAAGTAATTGATTCATCGTGACCAAAGACGGACCAAATTTCTTCCATCATGTGTGGTGCAATTGGGGCAAGCAATTTAACGAAGCCCTCAGCATATTCACGTGGAATCGTTTTGGCCTTTTGTGCAGCATTAGCAAAGACCATCATTTGAGAAATAGCGGTATTGAAGTGAAGAGCGTCAAAGTCTTCAGTAACTTTCTTAACGGTTTCGTTATATACCTTGTCCAGCTCACCGTCATTTTCATCAACAATTTTTTCTTGTGGAATTGCCTTCAAGTCAAGATCGTTAACCATTAAGCGCCATACACGATCTAAGAACTTCTTAGTTGAAGCTGGGCCATTGTCATCCCAATCAATTGAAGCATCAAGTGGACCCATGAACATTTCGTACATTCTAAGTGAGTCAGCACCGTATTCATCAATAACATCATCAGGGTTAACAACGTTTCCTTTAGACTTAGACATCTTTTCATGATTCTTCAAGATCAAGCCTTGATTGTATAAACGTTGGAATGGTTCTTTGGTTGGAACAACACCCAAGTCATAAAGAACCTTGTGCCAGAATCTAGCGTAAAGAAGGTGACGAACGGCATGTTCTGCACCACCAATGTAAAGATCAACTGGGAGCCATTGCTTCAAGAGATCGTAGTTAGCCAATTCTTTGTCATTATGTGGATCAACATAACGAAGGTAATACCATGATGAACCAGCCCAGTTTGGCATAGTGTTGGTTTCACGTTTGCCCTTGCGACCATTTTTATCAACGACGTTTACCCAATCAGTTAAGTTGGCAAGTGGTGATTCTGGCGTACCAGATGGCTTAATGTTAGTTGCATGTGGCAAACGAAGTGGAAGCTCATCTTCTGGAACAAGTGAAGTAGTACCATCTTCCCAGTGAATAACTGGAATTGGTTCACCCCAGTAACGTTGACGACTGAAGTCCCAGTCACGAAGCTTGTAGTTAACCTTCTTCTTGCCGCAGTTATGATCTTCGAGCCATTGGATCATGCGCTTCTTAGCTTCTTCAATGTTTAAACCATCTAAGAATTCTGAATTAATGTGCTTGCCATCACCGGTGTAAGCTTCTTTTTCAAGATTGCCACCTTCGATAACTGCATTAATTGGTAAATGGAACTTAGTAGCAAAAGCATAGTCACGATCGTCATGAGCTGGGACGGCCATAACGGCACCCGTACCGTAGCTTGCTAAGACATAATCAGAAATCCAAATTGGAATTTCTTTGCCATTAACTGGGTTGATTGCGTAAGCACCAGTGAAGACCCCAGTTTTATCCTTGTTAAGATCAGTTCTTTCAAGGTCAGACTTAGATTCAATAGATTTAATGTAAGCATCGACAGCTTCTTTTTGTTCAGGAGTAGTGATTTCTTGAACCAAATCGCTTTCTGGTGCCAAAACGGTGTATGAGCAGCCGAATAAGGTATCTGGACGCGTGGTAAAGACATCAAAAGTCTTGTCACTGTCTTTAACTTTGAAAGTAACTTGAGCACCTTCAGAACGGCCGATCCAGTTGCGTTGCATTTCCTTAACTGGTTCTGGCCAGTCCAAATCGTCCAGATCTTCAAGCAGACGATCAGCATAGGCAGTCATCTTAAGCATCCATTGCTTCATGTTGCGGCGATATACTGGGTAGCCACCACGTTCAGTTTTACCATCGATTACTTCTTCGTTGGCAACTACAGTACCAAGATCTGGTGACCAATTAACTGGTACATCGGCTTCATAAGCAAGACCCTTTTTATACATTTGTTCAAAGACCCATTGAGTCCACTTGTAATAATTAGGATCACTAGTTGTAATTTCACGACCCCAATCATATGAAAAGCCCAACTTATTAAGCTGCTCTTTGAAAGTAGCAATATTTTCTTTAGTAACTAAGGCTGGATCTTCACCAGTCTTTAAAGCGTATTGTTCAGTTGGAAGACCAAATGCATCCCAGCCCATTGGGTGAAGGACATTGTAGCCTTGTGCTCGCTTCATTCTGGCAATAATATCCGTTGCGGTGTAACCTTCTGGGTGACCAACGTGAAGGCCTTTGCCTGATGGGAATGGGAACATATCTAAGGCATAATAATTTTTCTTTTTAGGATCATTAGTAGTTTTGAAAGTATCATGCTTTGCCCAATAATCTTGCCATTTCTTTTCGACAACCTTGTGATTGTACATATTTTCCTCCTAACAAAAAAGTCCTATGATCAATTAATCATAGGACGAATTATCGCGGTACCACCTAAGTTCCACATATTGTGACACTTAATTGCTCCTTAACGCGGATGGCAAAACGATAGGTTTTTAACTCAGGACAAGTTCATAGATTAATTTTAAAGCTTCGCAGCAACCAGCTTCTCTCTGAAAAAATTTTTCTATTACTACTTCCTGACCTTTATTTTCTTATGGATAATGATTATAATTTACCACAAATGCTAAAGAATAGAAAGACAAGAGGAGAAGATCTTTTGATTAATACACAAAGACCACCTCGACACACCTTGCTTCCTGCAACAATCTTTACATTGATTTATGCAGGTTGGGCATTGCTAGTTGCTTCTAATTCTGCCTTTATCCAATCTTTTGATAAAGCTGTCATTGGAGTTGTATGCAATACGAATGTTGCCAATATCAGTTTTGCAAGGACATTTACCAATTTAGGTAACACAAGCACTATCGTTGTTGAGGCCATCATTTTATTTGTAATTTTAATTGCTTTTAAGCAGTATGCATACGCCTGGTTTACTGCTGGAGTAATGATTGTCGCTAATGCTTTTAATTGGATTATAAAGCATATGGTGCAGCGACCACGGCCAACTGTTCGTCACCTGGTTTATGCTGACGGTTATAGTTTTCCATCTGGTCACTCAGTAGGTAGCGCAGCTTTGTTTGGAATTTTGATTGTTCTGATAATTTTAATTATTAAAAATAAATTCTGGAAAACATTGTTAATCATTGTTTGGACTTTATTCCCACTAATGATTGGCTACACCAGAATTTTCCTCCACGTTCACTATCCTTCAGATGTAGTCGGCGGATGGCTTGGCGGTATTACCTTCGTTTTGATTGGTTACTCCTTCTTATACCATTTCTATATCGAACCTGAGCTAATTGATCAAAGTCGAAAGAATAAATAATTAAAATAAAAACCTCAAGTTTTGAACTTGAGGTTTTTCTATGCATTATTTTGTTTAAGTTTATGGTTCTGATAAAACTGATTCATAATCAGGGAAATAACAATAACAATCAGAGAAACAACGTAAACACCCTTTAAACTACTAAACAGCACCTGACGCAATTGAGGTACCAATTTTTGTGGTAAAGATAGAGCTTTTTGAGCTGAAACAATTTTATTCATCATCCCTTGATTCAAATTCGGATGATTTTTCAAATGCTGCGCAATAATTGTATTAAAAGTGATCCCATAAATTGAAACCATCATCGTTTGTCCCAAGTATTTCATCAAAGTGTTAAAACTTGTAGCAACCCCAATTTCATCTTTTCCTACTAAGACCTGCGAACGAACTTGTGATGCTGTTGTAATTGCTCCAAAAGCCGTACCGTTAAATGCGGCCACAATACAAAATACCCAAAATGGAGTATAAATTGGGACCAAAATTAGAACTAGATCGGCTAAGATCAAAATAATCAGCATATAGTCGTAAGTAAGCTTGATGCCCCACTTTGCCAACATCCAACCGATCAAGAATGAACCGACAATCCACATTAGCGAACTTGGCGTTACAGCAAATCCTGCCAAAGAAGCGTTGGTTCCATTAATTCCCTGCATCCAGGTTGGAATATAAAATTCAAAGCCGATAACAACTCCAGAAATTAATAATGTGATCAAGTTAATAATCGTGAATTCTTTGCTTTTTAAGATATTTAACGGCATTATTGGGTCTTGTGCACTTTTTTCAACCTTAAAGAATATTATTACCGAGGAAATAATTAATAGTACTAAGACGATCATTAAAAGCCAATTGTTGCTGGTTCCTAATTCTTGCAAGAAGACCATCAACGAAAGCAAAAAAACAATTAAATAAAACGTACCTTTGAGATCCAGTTTTGATTTTGAGCTATGCTCTGGTTCTTTCAAGAAAAATACGACTAATAGGAAAGCAATAATCCCGATAGGAACATTAATATAGAAAACCCAATGCCAAGATAAATGCTGAACAATAAAGCCGCCTAATAATGGTGCAATAACCGCGGCCACTCCCCAAAAGCCTGAATTTAGTCCCAACATTTTGGCACGTTTTTCTAATTTATATAAATCGGCGATAATCGTAATTGCAACTGGTTGGACGGCACCTGAACCCAGGCCCTGAATTACTCTAAATAGAATCAATTCAACCATATTTTGGGCTAAGCCGCATAAAGATGAACCAATGACAAAAAGTGCGATCCCAAACAAAAAAACTGGCTTGCACCCTATGCTATCTGCCAGTTTTCCGTATAAAGGAGTCGAAACTGCCGTTATCAGAAGGAAAATTGCAACCACCCAGTTCATTATTTCCAATCCATCAAGATCAGAAACAATAGTCGGCATTGCTGTTGAAACGATTGTTCCTTCAATTGCAGTCATAAAAGTCGTCATAAAAATTGCAAGCGTGACGATTGACACGTTTGTTTTTTTCATTACTTGCTCCCTCTTAGTATTCTTATTTATTACTTTCGATAAAATCAAGCAATTCTTGAGTCTTATCAGTCTTCTCCCATGGCAAATCAATATCCGTTCTACCGAAGTGACCATAAGCAGCTGTTTGTTCATAGATTGGTCGACGCAAGTTTAGCATCTTAATAATGCCAGCTGGACGCAAATCAAATACGTGACGAACAGCTTCGGTTAAAAGTTGATCGTCAACTTTTCCTGTTCCAGCAGTGTCAATCATAATTGATACTGGGTGAGCCACACCAATCGCATAAGCGAGTTGAACTTCACAGCGATATGCAAGGCCAGCAGCAACAATATTTTTAGCAACATAACGTGCCGCATATGAAGCAGAACGGTCAACCTTTGTTGGATCCTTTCCAGAAAAGGCACCACCACCGTGACGAGCGTAACCACCGTAAGTATCAACGATAATCTTACGACCAGTCAAACCTGAGTCACCTTTAGGTCCACCAATAACGAAACGACCTGATGGATTTATCAAGAATTTGGTTTCACTATCCAAATATTTTGCAGGAATAACTTCTTTAATAACCAAATCGATCATTGCACGACGAATTTCATCGTTTGAAACTTCAGCATCTGTTTGAGTTGAAATAACAACTGTATCAACTCTCTTTGGCTTATGATCTTCATCATATTCAACCGTAACTTGTGCTTTTGCATCTGGACGAAGCCAATCTAAAGTATTGTCTTTTCTTAATGCTGCTACTCTTCTCATTAAACGGTGCGCCAATGAAATTGGAAGTGGCATCAATTCAGGTGTTTCTTTAATTGCAAACCCAAACATCAAGCCTTGGTCGCCAGCACCAATTTGATCAAGCTTATCTTTATCGTCCTTATCTTCTCTAGTTTCAAGAGAATGATCAACACCACCAGCAATATCAGGTGACTGCTCATCAATATCAACCAGAACAGCACAGTTATTACCATCAAAACCTAATTCTGGACGATCATAGCCAATCTTTAAAACGGTTTTACGGACGACGCTCTGAATATCAACATAAGCATTCGTGGAGATTTCTCCAAAGACATAAACCATACCAGTAGTTACAATTGTCTCACATGCAACGTGTGAATTTGGGTCTTTTGCCAAAAGCGCATCCAATATTGCATCTGAAATTTGATCAGCAACCTTATCAGGGTGCCCTTCAGAAACAGATTCTGAAGTAAATAAACGTTTTTCCATATTAGTCCCCCTATATAGACATATAGCCATTCGGTTACAAGGCATCTTCACAAAAAGTGAATCCCATCAGGACTTGAACCGATTTGATTAAAAATTCGTTCTTGCTAGGAATAAAAAAAGACTACCATGATCGGTAGTCTTAGAACGATGGAGGATACAGGGCTCGAACCTGTGACCTCCTGCTTGTAAGGCAGATGCTCTCCCAGCTGAGCTAATCCTCCATAAGTGACCCGTACGGGATTTGAACCCATGTTACGGCCGTGAAAGGGCCGTGTCTTAACCACTTGACCAACGGGTCTTAAATCTCATAACCGAGAACATAAATTAGTATACCGGAAATGAGATAAAATGCAAGGGTTATTTGGCAACTTCTTTTAATTTTTTGTAGTTTTGCATCATCCAGTCACTATAATGCACGCCATTGGGCATTGTTTCTCTAACATTTAATACAGGAATACCATTTTGTTTACATAATTTTACAAAGTTTTCTACCGTTGAACTCGATGCTTGAGTGTTGTTTACAAAGAAAGAAATCTTCTTTTCTTTTATTTCTGTTTGCATCTGATGAACGCTCTTAGCACTAGGATCTGTTTCATTCTCGACGGCTTCTTCGAAATCCTTGTCCCCGATTGTAAAATGGCAATCGTTTAAAGCATAGTCAAAGACTGGTTCACTTACGTAAACTTGTTTTTCTTTTGCCCCATTGATTGTTTTTGCCAAAGCCTTGATCTTATTGATTTTGGCTAAATACTTTTTAGCTCTAGCTTGAAAATAAGATTTATGATCCGGATCAATTTGACCTGCTCTTTTCACTAAATAATTCACGTATTTTTCTGGCATTGCTAAATCATACCAAATATGAGGATTATCACCTGTTTTCAGGTGCATTAGATCTTCTCCAACTTTAGTTAGTTTTAAGTTATTGGATTTTGCTAAATTATTCATCCAATCATCGTAGCCTAAACCGTTAGCAATCAAGATATTTGACTCTGCTACTTCTTTAGCAGAGTCAACAGTTGCCTCAAAATCATGAGGATCTGTATTTCCGTTACTGATTATTGACTTTACAGTCCCATGTTTACCTATTATTTGTTTTGCTATATCACTGTATATATTTGTCGATGTAACGATATTTACTTTATGTTTTGATGTGCTCTCTTGCGATTTATTTTGACAGGCAGTTAAAGTTAACAATAATAAAAATAATGCGAGAAAAATATCGGTTCTTCTTTTCATATTTCATTCCTTTCTTGTTTAATCGAGTAAATTCTTCTAATAATTAAAACAAAAAAAGGAAGACCTTAAAGACCTTCCGTTCTCAATATGGAGGATACAGGGCTCGAACCTGTGACCTCCTGCTTGTAAGGCAGATGCTCTCCCAGCTGAGCTAATCCTCCATTCTGGGTACAACCCCAACGGAGTCTGAGGGATTTGAACCCTCGATACAGGTATAAACCCGTATACATGATTTCCAATCATGCTCCTTAAGCCACTCGGACAAGACTCCA
>NZ_ADNY01000012.1 GCF_000178475.1 Lactobacillus amylolyticus DSM 11664
ATCTAGAATATCTAAACAAAACATGCAGTCCGAACTAGGGTCACGGTGAGAGCCATAGTACATATTGCAAATATGGTAACCTGAATTATAAATTTGCTTTAATGATTCAAGTCCACTTTGCGTTTTTGCAACTGGTTCGCCACGTTTGGCTGTCAATTTATCTAGTTTTTCACGTAAAAGCTGATTTTCAACTTTTAGTTCTGTGTTTTCCTTCAGCGTATCCAACATATCATTTTCAAGGCTTTCAATGGTTTTGGTCATTTTTTCCATTGAATCGTGGAGCTGCTGCAGCTTGGAATATGGATCCATTCTTTTCAACACCTACCGTTTCCACTGTAAAGCAAGATAATCTAATGAATTGCGAAAATTCACGTTACTGAACCGCATTTTATCAACTTCCATCAGCCATTTTAGCATACGTGTACCAGCCAATCTTCTGCTTTCGCTTTGCAAATCCTGCTGGGCCATAATCTTGAGCCGCAGCAAAATATAATGCTGATAAGTGACTGTCTTAGCTTCATCTGCTAATTTATGTGCACTCACTAAGGCAAGACTGCTGCGTTCAAGCATTTCTTGATAAAAATACTTCACTTCTTGATCAAGCTTGGTCGTATCGCCTAACTCTTCAATTTCTTCATTGGTAAAACCATTGTCTAAAAGAATGGCAGTTTTACCATGAACCTCTTCGCCCTCATTAAAGTTAATGATCTGCGTTCTTGAACGCACTGTTGGCAATATTTGATCCGCATTATTTGTGATCAAAATTGAAACTACTGGTGCGATGGGCTCTTCAAGCAAATTAAGCAAAGCATTAGCTGCTGGCAAAGTTAATTTTTGTGCTTCATTTATGAAGAAAAAGCGACAGGTGCTCTCAACCGAACTTTTTGCCAGTTCTTCCTTTAACGGACGAATCTGGTCGATACTCAAAGTTTGTTTTCCTTCAGTTTGAACAAGCAAAACGTCAGGATGGTTGCCTGATAAAATCTGCTTACAGTTGCGGCAAGTGCTATCGGGCTTTTTTTCACCAGTACAATTAAATAAACATGCCAACCAATATGCAGTATTTAATGCACGCGTTTCATCTTTATCCACAAATAAATAGCTGTGAGCAAGCTGCTTTTTTCGATAAGCTTCGCGTAAAAAGGTCGCTTGCTTTTGGCCAATGTTTTTTAGATCTACCATTTAAAATCGTTTAAACTCATCTACATTTACGACAAAGCAAGTTGCTCCGCCAACTGTTACTTTAACTGGAATACTTATGTCCATGCCGTTAGGAATTAAATTAGGCTGAACATATTCTTCTCTGGCCTCAGATTTAGATTTGATAACATCCAAAACCTGCTCCACTTGATCATCTGGTGTTCCGATTAAGAAAGTGGTATTTCCTTCGCTTAAAAAACCACCGGTTGTTGCCAATTTAGTCGCACGAATATTTGCCTTAATAAAAGCGTGCTGCAATTTATTGGAATCTTCTTTTTGAACTATGGCAATTACTAATTTCATATAATCATTCCTTTAAAAAAGATCAGGCAGCCGTTTTTTAATAATAGCAATTGTTTCAGCTTCCACTTGATCAAACGGCTGACTAGCATCAATTTTTACAATTCTGTCAGGATTCTGGCGAGCAATTTTTTGATAACCAGCATAAACCTTTTCATGAAAGGCTAGTTTTTCTTGTTCCAAGCGATCTTCCTGATCAGGACGCAGTTTTTGAATTCGGGCTAAGCCAATTTTAGGATCGAGATCAAAAAACAGTGTTAAGTCTGGTTCTATTCCTCCTGTTGCAAACTCATTAATTTGCTTAACTTGGTCAATGCCAAGATCACGACCGGCACCTTGATATGCTAAAGAACTATCGACAAAACGATCTGAAAAGACAACTTTGCCTGCTGCCAAAGCTGGCCGTACAATTTCTTCCACATGTTGGCTTCGCGCTGCAGCATACAAAAGTGCTTCGGTACGATCATCCATTTTTACATTGGCAGGATCCAAAATGATTTGCCGAATCTTTTCTGCAATTCGTGAACCACCTGGTTCTCTAGTCACAAGATATTGTGTATTCAATTGTGGTCCGATTTCATTCAAAACCTGCTCTAATACACTGCTTTTTCCCGCACCATCGGGACCTTCAAGACTAATAAAATAACCTTTCATAAAATCCTCCATGCCTTTATTTTACAGGAGTTAGCTTTGGAATTACAGTCCCAGTATTTGATTAAAGGAAAAAATAAAAAGCTTGCCCAACGGGCAAACTTTTATTGCGTAATAGCATTTGTGATACCACTAAATCTTGTATGACGATAACGTGCCTCGCTATACAAAAAGCTGTACTTAGCGCGCAGGATTTCGCTAGCAACCACATTATCATCTGACAAATCTAAAGTAGTTTGATCTAAATCTTGTTGCAAAGCAATTTGATTTTGCAATTTTTCAACGAGAGTGATCAACTTTTGGTCGCCCTCTTCTTTGATCTTATCTCTTTTTCTTTTAGCCATTATAATGATGTTCTCCCTTGTACAGCACGTTTTAAAGTAATTGAATTAGCGTATTCAATATCGCTGCCGACAGCTAATCCAGCTGCCAGACGGGTAACTTTAATTCCAGCCGGTTTAATCAATTTGCTAATGTACATTGCAGTTGATTCACCTTCTGGAGTTGAGTTAAGCGCTAAAATTACTTCTTTGACTTGATCCTGCTTTTGAAGACGAGTAATCAGCGACTTAATATTAATCTCTTCTGGACCTACTCCATCCATCGGTGACAAGACACCATGAAGGACGTGATATAAGCCGTTATATTCGCCCATTTCTTCAAAAGCCATTACATCTTTTGGCTGCTCAACAACCATAATCGTTGTTTGGTCACGTTCCGGATTCGAGCAAATCGCACATGGATCCTGTTCCGTGATATTGCCACAAATTGAACATTGATGCAAATCCTGTTTGACTTCCGTCAATGATTTGGCGAATTCTTGCACATCCTGTTCAGGCATATCCAACGTATAAAAAGCTAAGCGAGTAGCTGTTTTTTCACCGATTCCCGGCAACTTCATGTAGGAATCAATCAAATGAGCAATTGGTAATGGATATTGCAATTACATCAGGCCTTTCGTATATTTGCCCAAACTTGCTTGAGTAGCTTCATCAATTGCAGAAAGTCCTTTGTTAACTGCGTCAATGACCAAATCTTGCAACATATCTGGGTCATCAGGATCAATTGCTTCTTTATCAATCTTTAATTTTTTTAACTTGCGATCACCGCTAAAAGTTGCAACAACCATATCATCTGCAGATTTGCCAGTAAATTCTTGAGCTGTGATATTTTCTTGCTCTTCTTGCATTTGGGCTTGAAGCTTCTTAGCTTGCTTCATCATTTGTTGCATATTCATGCCACCCATACCACCAAAATTAGGTCTTCTACTCATTTTTGTTCTCCTTCTTTGTTTTTCTTTTATTTTAATCCTTAATATGAACCGCGTCGCCAAATAAATCTTTAGCTTTATCGATTATCTTGGAATCAGCCTCTGACTGAGCGTCATTTTTTTCTTCTTGAATTGCTTCAATCTTCTTTTTTTTCTTAGCCAACAGCTCTTCTTTGTGACTTTGCACAAATTCTTTTCTGACTTCAAGCCAATCATTATCTGGCACTAATACAATACCATAAGAATGTTTGGCAAATTTTTCAATATAGCCAGTTAACTTATCAAGCAAGTCACTGTCCGAACTAGCCTTTTCAAACCATAGAGCATACTTGCATTTCATTACTACTTGCTCGGGACTGGCAGCAACTGGTTCAAGCACGTCCAGCAATGCACGTTCAGAAACAGCCAATACTGACTGCAAATCCGGCCAGACATTCTTGATTCGAGTAAGATCTTCACGAGTAGCATTCTCAAGAACCTGATAAACACGCTTGCGATTTTGCTGATCGCTTTCTTTAATTCGCTTAACTGGCTTCTTTTTTGCCTTAGTTTCTGCGGCTTCAGCTCGCGTTTGTTGCGGCTTATTATTTTTCTTGGTCGAATCCAAATGAAAGACATGATCTTTGTCAAAAGTCTTCGGTGACTGGGTAAGATTATTAACCTGCTGCGTTAAATCAACAACCTGCTTCTTAAGTGCCGCAATTTCAGCTTGCAAATCATTATTAGCAGGAGCTGGTTGGTTAGCGGATTGAGTAGCTACCTGTGTTTGAGGCTCTTCTTTCTGACTTGCTTCTACCAAAAATACTTCAAGTGGAATCTGTTGCTGATTGGTATAACGCAAATCATTCAAAGCGTTATTAGCCAATGTAATTAGACGAAAGTAGCGTGCACTTGGGATTTGGCTGATTTTTTGACTAAAATCTTTGGTTAAAAAACTATTGTCATCAACGGCCCCATTGGCCTTGCTAATCATCAAACTGTTAGTGGCCAGATCAATGAGCTCATCTAAAATATTTTTGGAACTAGCACCGTCCGCTAAAGCAGATTGGGTTTCTTTTAAGGCTGCACCAGCATCTTCACTTAACAAAGCCAGCAAAATTTTTTCAATATTTTCACGAGCCGCAAAACCAGTAATTTTCAGTGCATTGTCATAATTGACGGAGCCTTTTTCATAACTGAGCAACTGATCCAAAATACTAAGTGCATCCCGCATCCCACCATCAGCAACTTGGGCAATCACAGCTAGTGCTTTTTCATCATATTTGATTTTTTCTTGATCAAGAATATATTTCATCCTCTGTTCAAGATCTGCTTTTGAAATTCGTTTAAAATTGTAGCGTTGCGTCCGCGAAATAACAGTTGCCGGAACTTTTTGCAATTCCGTTGTCGCTAAAATGAAAACGACATGCTCTGGTGGCTCTTCCAAAGTTTTCAATAAAGCATTAAATGCACCCATTGAAAGCATATGAACTTCGTCGATGATATAAACTTTGTATTTTCCTTGAGTTGGTGCATATTTTACCTTATCACGAATATCGCGGATCTCATCAACGCCGTTGTTAGATGCGGCATCGATTTCCATAATATCCGGCATTGATCCGGCATCAGCCGCCTTACAATTTTCACATTCATTGCAAGGTTCACCATCTTGGAGATTGGTACAATTCAGTGCTTTAGCAAAAATTTTGGCACACGAAGTTTTACCCG
>NZ_ADNY01000011.1 GCF_000178475.1 Lactobacillus amylolyticus DSM 11664
GATTTCCTTAGTACGACAAACCAAGACATCGCAATTTGCAGTTCTAGTGACATATTCAGTGACACTACCGATCAATAAACGTTCAATCGCATTTAGACCAGTTGCTCCGACAACGATTAAATCAATATTGTGCTTTTTAGGAAAATCATGAGCAATAATGGTCTTGGGTGAACCAAATTCTATTGAATAATGAACATCCTTTACTCCAGCTTTTTGTGCACGTTGGTAATATTCTTCCATGTACTTTTTGGCATCTTCAGAAACTTGTTCAACCATAGCTGAATCAAAACTAGAAACATTTTGGAATGATCTAGTATCAATTACGTGCAGAATTTCTAGTTTAGCACCATTACGTTTAGCGATAGCAACGGCTTTACTGAAAGCGAGATCAGCCTCTTTTGAGCCATCAACAGAAACTTGAATGTGTTGATATTGTGTAAGCATTTATAAGCACCTCTTCCTACATCTATTTTACCAAATTTACTAACATGTTATTAATTGTTTTGATTAAATAATAAGCCAAAAATTAAAATAGTCAAGCAGGCCAATGCAATGGTAATCAAATTCATATATTTGTTGCCAAAAAAGACGATAATCAGACCCAGCACACTTTCGCACATTAAGGCAATGGAAGTCCAGGTTAAGGCTTTTTCCAGTTCTGGATGACTTCCTACATCGTAGATTAAAAATTGACCGCTGCGACGGTGCCACATGTACCATGCAGTCAAAAGCAGCAATATAATAAAGACTATCATTGCGATTTTAATGATCATTAAAAATTCACTCCAATATATAAAAAAGGGCGGTCATCACGACCGTCCTCTTAATTATCTAAGGAAATCTGAGCTGACTGAACATAGCATAATGACGCTTGTTGAACCCGCAATGTTCAATTTCTGAACTAGTATCACAGCGAATATGGATCCTGAAACAAGTCAGTATTCCGATTCGGTAGTTATTTACTAGCTCCCACGTCTTATAGTTTGATCGGTCAACTTTATACATTTAAGCTTGTCGATCAACTCAGATCACTTATTATGTTACGAAAGTTTATGTCGCTTGTCAAGAAAATAGAAAGCCTTTCCATTATTGATTCTTAGTCTTTTTCATAAGTCCATCCGCTTGCATCTTTTTCAATGTTTTGTAAGTGGTGAGTAGACCTTTTTCAATTTTTGAATTGCCCTTTGGCTTAAAATAATGTGTATTTAATAAATTATCTGGCAAATATTGTTGCGCAATCCAATCATTAGGAAAGTCATGCGGATAAATATAATCGACACCATGATTTAACTTTTTTGCTCCTTTATAATGAGCATCCTTTAGACTGGCTGGAATAGAACCGACATTTTTATTTTGTACGTCAGCAATTGCTTCATCAATAGCAGAAATAGCGCTATTGCTTTTTGGCGAAAGAGCCAATTCAATCACTGCGTTTGCTAATGGAATTCTCGCTTCAGGAAAACCTAATTGTTGAGCAGCTTGAATAGCGATTACAGCATGTTGACACGCTGCAGGATTGGCTAAGCCAATATCTTCATAAGCAATTACTGAAAGACGGCGACAAATTGAGATTAAATCTCCAGAATCGATCAAACGTGCTAGATAATGCAAGGAAGCATCGACGTCGGATCCACGAATTGATTTTTGAAAAGCAGAAACCAGATCGTAATGACCATCTCCACTAGCGTCAAAATTTTGGCTCTTCATTTGAATTGAATTAGCCATTTCTTGTTGATTAATCGTAAAATACTGATTTTCTTTTCCAGCTTCCTGGAGTTCTTGTTTAGTTGATAAAACAGCCAATTCCAGGCCATTTAAGGTAGTACGCAGATCACCGTTTCCTTTTTCTATCAATAATTTTTCAGCATCCTTGGTTAAGGTAACATTATATTTGCCCAAGCCGTTTTCCTGATCATGCAACGCGCGTTGAATTGCCTTGTCTGCATCATCTTCTGACAGAGGCTTTAATTCAAAAATTTGACAGCGTGAACGAATAGCGGGAGAGATAGCAATATATGGATTCTCAGTTGTTGCACCAATAAGGATAATTTGTCCGGATTCTAGCAATGGCAATAAAAAATCCTGTTTTGTTTTGTCGAGACGGTGAATTTCATCGAGCAGCAAAATTACTGTACCGCTCATTTTGCCTTCTTCTGCTACTTGTTGCAACTGCTTCTTGCTATCTGTGGCCGCGTTTAGTTTTCTAAAGGCATATTTGGTTGAACCGGCAATTGCACTGGCAATGCTGGTTTTTCCAATTCCAGGAGGACCATACAAGATCATGGATGATAGTAATTTGGCTTCGACCATCCGGCGAATGATTTTGCCTGGTCCAATTAAATGTTGCTGTCCAACAACTTCATCAAGATTTTGTGGTCGCATTCTGTAAGCTAATGGTTTCATTATTTATTACCGTGGAAAAGACGATGCCAAAAGCTGCCTTTCTTTTGTGTACTTGATGAGGTCAGTTCTTCTTTAGGTAGTTCGGAAGGGTAAACCTGATTGATTTCAACGCGCATTTTATTAATTGCCGTCTTGGCGACAACCAACACAGCTGTATCCTGTGGACCTGTTTTAGCTGAATCATCATTAATTAATGTGAATGGAATATTTTTTTGGCTGCAAAGACCTTCGATTTTTCCTAAAAATGAATTATCTTCGATATTGCCATTGATTAAAACGGTATAGCCTTGATAGTCATCAATATGTTC
Source organism: Lactobacillus amylolyticus DSM 11664 (assembly GCF_000178475.1). GTDB lineage: Bacteria > Bacillota > Bacilli > Lactobacillales > Lactobacillaceae > Lactobacillus > Lactobacillus amylolyticus. The sequence goes on from NZ_ADNY01000011.1 coordinate 2,712, forward strand.
TAAAAACAAAGCTGTTAAATTTGGATCTTTAATTTCAGTATTATTCATTCTTACTAAAACTCGTTCGCGTAAAGAACCTAAATATCTTCTTCGCTCATCGGGTTTAGTTTGGGGAGTAATTCCTTGAGCAGCTTGCTCAACACGCTTACTTAAATCTTGCGTCATTTTTTTCACCTCGATTAAAATTATAGCAAGAAAAAACCTTTCCCATAGGGGAAAGGTTTTCTTTGAATGTAACGTAAAAATTAAAGTAACTTGTTGTACCATTCAACAACAAGAGCTTCGTTAACGTTAGGATCCATTTCGTCACGTTCTGGTAAACGAACAAGGCTCCCTTCCATCTTGTTATCATCAAAGGCAACGTATGATGGACGTGCAGTAACCGCATCAAGGGCATCCTTAACTTGTTGCAAGTTCTTTGACTTTTCCTTCAAGCCGATTGTTTGACCAACCTTAACTTCGTATGAAGGAATATCAACACGCTTGCCATCAACTGTGATGTGACCGTGGTTTACCAATTGTCTTGCTTGTTCTCTAGTAGTTGCCAAGCCAAGACGGTAAACGATGTTGTCCAAACGACGTTCAAGCAAAATCATGAAGTTAGTACCGTGTTGACCTTCACGAATCTTACCAGCACGAGCGAACAAAGCTCTAAATTGGCGTTCGTTCAAGCCGTATGCCCAACGTAACTTTTGCTTTTCGTGTAATTGTTCACCATATTCTGATAAACGACCACGGCTGTTAGTACCATGTTGACCTGGAGCGTAGTTACGACGAGCAATTTCCTTACCAGTACCAGAAAGTGAAACACCTAATCTTCTTGAACGTTTCCAACTTGGACCTGTATATCTTGACATAAATAAATCCTCCAATAAAATCTAATAATAATTTTTGGAGTAAAATATCACAAATAAGTTCAACATTCGTGCATCTCAATTTTCATTTTCGCCCGTTGCAGCGTGGGTTACTCGTTCACTAGATAGCGTATTGAGATGTTGACGTTCTTGTCACTTATAGCTGCAAATATTTTACACGAATACTATTATAAAAGGCAGATAAGAATAAATCAAGAAAAGGCTCGCTTTTATCCCGTTTTTTCTGTGTTTTGGTATAATTATGGTAGTTTTGGAGGATATACAATGTCATCAGTTCAAACCTTAATTATAATTGCGATCATTATTTTAATAATCTTGATTGTTGGATTTATTATTATTCAAAATCGCAAGCATTTGCATGAAATTGAAGCTATTGACAATTCAGTTGACAAAATTGCCAAAATGCATTTGGAACGTGATATTAAACGACTGGATAAGATGGACTTAGCAGGTGAGAGTTTAACTACGCTCAACACTTGGCGCAAGTGCTATCAAGATGCCGCAACTTCTAAAATACCGGAAGTACAGCATTTACTTGAACTAGCTGCTGACGAGAATGCTTCTTATCACTTGTTTAAGGCACGCAAAAATATTAAAAAAGCTCAAGAAATTATTAATAGTACGCTTGATGATATGAAAAATACGCACGACGTCTTTAATGATCTACTTGAATCTAATCGGGAAAATCAGCTGCAATATGATGCTTTAATTAAAACCTACCGTTCAATGCGAAAGAATATTCTTGCTGATTCTTTTAATTACGGTAGCGCACTTAATCAACTTGAAAATAAGTTAAGTTCAATGGAAAGCGATTTTGATGAAGCTAAAAACCTGTCTTCTCAAGGCGATCACGTCGAAGCTAAGCGGGTTTTAACCAAGATCAAAGTAGCCTTAAACGAGTTGAAAGAGCAATTGCCAAAAATCAAAGAAGCAGAGCACCAGCTTGAAACCGTCTTTCAAGATCAATTAAGTGAGCTTTCAGATGCCTACAAAAAGATGATTTCAGAAAAGTTTTACATTAATAAGGTTAATGTGCTTGATGAAATTAAAAAGATTCATGAAGAAATTGATTCAGCACGCAACCTGCTTGCTGGATTGAAGATTGATGAACTTGATAAGGAAAATAAGAAGATTGCTTCTCAAATCGATGATTTATACAATGTTTTAGCAACAGAATATAAAGCACGGCCATTTGTCGAAGAAAACCAAAGCAAGATGTTCACGCTGATCTCACATCAACAAATTGCTTCTAAAAAATTAGTTGAAAAATTGCGTCATATTGATGAAAGCTATGAATTAACTCACGGTGAATTAGATGAAAGCAAACACCTAGAACAAGAAGTCAATGATATGAATCGGCAATATACCGTTGATACGCAAAATATTGCTGATGGTAAGGGCGTTTACTCAGAAATTCAAAATTCATGGTTGGCTATGCTGGATCGTCTGCGTCAGATTGATGCCGAACAAAAGCAAATGTCACAAGATGTCGATGGCTTATATGATTCAGAAAACGTCGCTAATGATTCAATCAAGCATTTTAAGCAAGAAGTTTCATTAGTATATCGTCGTTTGCAACGGCGCAAACTACCTGGAAATCCAGATAGCTTTGTTCAAATGTATACTTTAGTGGTTAATGAAATTGGTCATGTCAGTGAACAATTAAGCGAAGTTCGTATTAATATGGAAAAAATTTCAAATGAATTGATTCAAATTTCTGATGACGTTGAACGGTTAAAACGCGAAGCTGATGATATTATTAATTCCGCTAATCTAGTTGAACTGACGATGCAATATTCCAACAAGTATTCTGATCGGGATGCAATTCAAAAGGCACAAGATAAGGCAATGAAGCTATATCAAAGAAACTATGATTATAAGAACGCTCTTGATACTATCGCAACTGCGCTTGAAAAAGCTGAGCCAGGTGCTTACCAAAGATTGGAAAATTCATATTATTCAGAAAAGAATAACAAATAATTGAAGCTTACTTTTATTTAAGTTACACTTTATAAGTCATTAAACGGTCAATTTTTTGACCGCTTTTTTAGAGGAGTGACTAATTTTGATTTATTTTGATAATAGTGCAACGACTAAAATTGATCCTAGTGTTTTAGCTACTTATGATAAAGTTGCAACTGAAATTTGGGGCAATCCATCAAGTTTGCATAAGATGGGAGATCGTGCCCATCAGCTTTTGGAAGCTTCACGCAAGCAAATTGCTGATTTGTTGGGCGTTAAGCAACACGAAATTTTCTTTACTTCCGGTGGAACTGAGTCCAATAACACAGCAATTAAGGGAACAGCTTTTCAGAAACGCGAATTTGGTAAACACATTATTACTTCCAGTGTAGAACATGCTTCAGTGGCTAATGCTTTCACTAGTTTGCAAAATTTGGGCTACCGTGTAACTCGTCTGCCGGTTGATAAAGATGGCCGCGTTAATGTTAATGATTTACGCAATGCCATTGATTCAGACACAACGCTTGTTTCAATTATGGGTGTTAATAATGAAATCGGAACGATTCAACCGATTGAAGAAATTAGCGATTTATTAAGCAATTACCCGACAATTCAATTTCATGTTGATAATGTTCAGGCGTTAGGTAAAAATATTTGGGATAAAGTTTTTACGCCTAGAGTTGATTTAACGAGTTTATCTGCACATAAGTTTCATGCTCCACGAGGCATTGGAGTTCTGTATAAAAAAGAGGGCAAAATGCTGACTCCGCTTCACGATGGCGGCGGTCAAGAAAAAGGTCTGCGTTCAGGAACTGAAAATTTACCTGCGATCGCGGGCATGGCAAAAGCAATTCGTCTTTTGTTAGAAAATGAGCCAGAAAAGGCTGCCAAAGAGGAAGCAATTAAGGAAAAGATCATTGACTACTTGCAAGATAAACCAGGAATTAAAATCTTCTCACCAGCCAATGCGGTTTTTGCACCACATATTCTTTGTTTTTCATTAGAAGGAATTAGAGGAGAAACTCTAGTCCATACCTTGGAAGATCAGGATATATATGTTTCAACTACATCTGCTTGTGCATCCAAGACTGCAGATGAAGCTAGCACCTTGGTTGCAATGCGAGTTGATGATAAAATAGCAACAAGTGCAATTCGTCTTAGTTTTGATGAAACAAATACTTTAGCAGAAGCTGATCAATTTATTGAAGTATTTGATAAGATATATCATCATTTTGCTAAAATAAATCACTTAGGAGAGAATTAATGATTAAGTATACTGAAGTTATGATTCGGTATGGAGAATTATCAACTAAGGGTAAAAACCGCAAAGATTTCATTGGCCGTTTAGCCGGCAATGTTACTAAAGTTTTGCGTGATTTTCCTGAAATTGAAATTCATCCACGCCATGATCGGATGCATATTGTTTTAAACGGTGCACCTTTTGAGCAAATTGATAAGCGATTAAAAAAGGTTTTCGGAATTCAAACATATTCGCCAGCTATTAAGGTACCCAGAACTTTAAAAGATATTGAAGAAACATCTTTGGCTTTGATGCAGGAAACTTTTAAGGATGGCATGACTTTCAAAATCAATACCAAACGGGCTGATCACCGCTTTGAATATGATACCAATCAGCTAAACAACTTGGTTGGCGACTATCTGTATGACCATATGGATAATTTGAAGGCTGAAATGAAGCATCCAGATTTGGTTTTAAGAATCGAAGTCAGATCTGATGCAATCTATATTTCTAACCAAATGCTGCACGGAATTGGCGGAATGCCAGTAGGAACTGCAGGTAAAGCAGTTATGATGCTGTCTGGCGGAATTGACTCTCCTGTAGCATCATACCTTGCTATGAAACGTGGAGTAGAAATCGAAATGGTTCACTTCTTCAGTCCACCTTACACAACTGAAAAGGCATTGGCTAAGGCAAAGGAATTGACAGGGATTTTGGCCAATTACTGTGGCAAGATCAACTTTATTGCTGTGCCGTTTGCTGAAATTCAGGAAACCATCAAAGAGAAGATTCCTGAAGGCTACTTAATGACAGTTCAGCGCCGCTTCATGCTTCAATTGGCAGATCGAATTAGAGCCAAAAGAGGCGGATTGGCAATCTTCAATGGTGAATCCGTGGGCCAAGTTGCTTCTCAGACTTTGCAATCTATGGTAGCAATTAATGATGTCACTACAACACCAGTTATTCGTCCAGTAGCTACAATGGACAAGACTGAAATCATTGACAGGGCGGAAAAAATTGGTACTTTTGATCTTTCAATTCAACCATTTGAAGATTGTTGTACGATTTTTGCTCCACCTCGTCCTAAGACTAAGCCAAAGTTGGATAAGGCTCGTGCCTATGAAGATCGTTTAGATGCTGAAGGCATGATTCAACGAGCAATGGATAGCATTGAGGTTACCCCAATTTATCCAAATCAAAAGTTTTTGGATGACAAGGCTCAAGAAGATAAAGATCTATTATAAAGATAAGGCTAGAAGGACAACTTCTAGCTTTTTTGTTAGGTAAAGACGAATGCGAATTGATAAGTATTTGGCCAATATGAATGTTGGTTCACGCAAGGACGTGCATAAATTAATTAAATCCGTGATTGTGAGTGTAAATGGGCACCCGGTAACAACGCCAAAAGAAAAAAGTAAACGAAAACGATCAGGTCTTGGTTGGTGAAGAAGAGATTGCCTATCAAAAGTTCCATTATTTTTAATGAATAAACCCAAAGACGTTTTATCTGCGACAGAAGATCGAAGTCAGCGGACTGTGATTTCCTTACTAAAAAATACAGACCGCTATCAAGGAATTAGTCCGGTAGGATGCCTTGATAAAGATACAACTGGTCTGCTTTTACTTACTAATGATGGACAGCTAAATCATGAATTGCTAGCTCCAGGCAAGCATGTCGATAAAATTTATCGCGCCAAAATAGCCGGTCCGATTAATGAAGAAACAGTCAAAACCTTTGCTTCCGGAATGACTTTGGGTGATGATACAAAACTAAAGCCAGCTACATTAAAGATTTTAAGTCAAGATGAAAAAGAAGATACTTCACAGATTGAAATCAAAATTCAGGAAGGAAAATACCATCAAATTAAGCGCATATTTGCTGCAGTGGGGATGAAGGCTATAGAATTAGATCGAATTGCGATGGGTAATTTGCGTTTGCCACCTGATTTAAAACGTGGTGAGTATTGTACTTTAAGTCCAGAAAGGATTCAGCAGATTAGATAATAAACTTTTTTCTTAAAAAGATTCATGCTATAATCAAATGCAACAGCAATGATCAAGAGGTATCAACTTTATTAACAGAGAAAAGCCATACAGCTGAGAGGCCGAAAGTTGATTTGTAGCTTGATTAGCTGATCAGTTGAAATTCAGTAGGCTGATCCGGACACTTCAGCGCCGTTATCGCTTTAAGAGAAGCATTTTAAATGCTTAACGTAGGTGGTACCGCGGTTAGTAAATCGTCCTAGACATTATGTCTAGGACTTTTTTATTGGAGGAAAAATTAATGACAGATTTAGCACCTAAATACAACCCAAATGAGGTTGAAAAAGGCAGATATCAAAAATGGCTTGATGAAGATTTATTTAAGCCATCTGGTGACAAAAAAGCTCACCCATATTCGATTGTTATTCCACCACCAAATGTAACTGGCAAGTTGCACTTGGGTCACGCTTGGGATACGGCAATTCAAGATACTTTAATTAGATTTAAGAGAATGCAAGGCTATGATACTCTTTACCTTCCTGGCATGGACCATGCCGGCATTGCCACTCAAGCTAAGGTTGAGGCACGTTTGCGTGAACAAGGAATTGATCGGCACCAATTAGGTCGAGAAAAGTTCTTAAAGCAGGTCTGGGAATGGAAAGACGAATACGCAAATATTATTAAAGGTCAATGGGCCAAAATGGGTCTTTCACTTGATTATTCACGTGAAAGATTCACTCTTGATAAAGGTTTATCAAAAGCTGTTAGAAAGGTTTTCGTGCAGCTTTATAATGAAGGCCTGATTTATCGTGGTGAATATATCATTAACTGGGATCCAAAGCTTGAAACTGCTTTGAGTGATATTGAGGTTATTCACAAGGATGACAAGGGTGACTTTTACCATATTAAGTATCCATTTGTTGATGGTTCCGGCTATGTAGAAATCGCTACTACTCGTCCTGAAACTATGTTTGGTGATACGGCAGTAGCCGTTGCTCCAGGGGATGAAAGATATAAAGATATTGTGGGCAAAGAGTTGATTTTGCCTTTAGTTGGTCGTCATATTCCAATTATCGAAGATCAACACGTAGATCCTGAATTTGGTACTGGTCTTGTAAAGATTACTCCAGCTCATGACCCTAACGACTTCCAAGTAGGTAATCGTCATAACTTGAGGAGAATCAACGTTATGAATGATGACGGTACAATGAATGAAGAATGTGGCAAATATGCTGGCATGGATCGTTTTGACTGCCGTAAACAATTAGTTGAAGACCTTAAAAAGCAAGGCTACTTAATTAAGGTTGACCCAATTGTCCACTCAGTTGGTCACTCAGAACGTTCGGGCGTTCAAGTAGAACCTCGTCTTTCAAAACAATGGTTTGTAAAGATGAAGCCCCTTGCTGAAAAAGTTCTAGAAAATCAAAAGACTGAAGGCAAGGTTAACTTTGTCCCTGAAAGATTTGAACATACTTTGGAACAATGGATGGGTGATGTTCATGATTGGTGTATTTCACGTCAATTATGGTGGGGTCACCGAATTCCAGCTTGGTACAACAAGAAAACCGGTGAAACCTATGTAGGTGAGGAAGCACCTAAAGATATTGAAAATTGGGATCAAGATCCTGATGTTCTTGATACTTGGTTCTCAAGTGCTTTATGGCCATTTTCTACTTTGGGTTGGCCAGACACTAATGCTGATGACTTTAAGCGTTACTTCCCAACCAATGCTTTGGTAACTGGCTATGATATCATTTTCTTTTGGGTATCAAGAATGATTTTCCAAAGCTTGCACTTTACTCATGAGCGTCCATTTAAGGATGTCGTTCTTCACGGTTTAATGCGTGATCCACAAGGCCGCAAAATGAGTAAGTCATTAGGTAACGGTGTTGATCCAATGGACGTTGTTAACAAATACGGTTGTGACGCTCTTAGATGGTTCCTTCTTAACGGTACTGCTCCAGGACAGGATACTCGTTATGATCCAAAGAAGCTTTCTGCTGCTTGGAACTTTATTAATAAGATTTGGAATGCATCACGTTTCGTAATTATGAACTTGCCAGCAGATGCTAAGCCAGCCCATATGCCAGATACTTCAAAATTTGATTTGGCTGACAGTTGGATCTTTGATCGCCTTAACCATGTTGTCGGCGAAGTAATTCGTTTGTTTGATGAATATAAATTCGGTGAAGCTGGTCGTGAGCTTTACAACTTTATCTGGAATGATTTCTGTGACTGGTACATCGAAATTTCTAAGGTTGCTTTAAATGGTGATGATCAAGAATTAAAGGCTAGAAAGCAAGAAAACTTAATTTGGATTCTTGACCAAATCTTGCGTTTGATGCACCCAATTATGCCATTCGTAACTGAAAAATTGTGGTTATCAATGCCTCATGAAGGCAAATCAATCATGATTGCTAAATTCCCTGAAACTCATAAGGAATTTGAAAATAAGCAAGCAGATGAAGATATGGCCTTCTTAATTGAAGTAATTAAGGCTGTTCGTAATATTAGAATGGAAGTTAATGCTCCAATGTCATCACAAATTGATATTATGATTCAATTGGATGATGAAAAGGACAAGCATATTTTGGATGACAACGTCGAATATGTTGAAAACTTCTTACACCCAAAGAAGCTTGATGTTGCTGAAAAGATTGAAGCACCAAAACTTGCTAAGACGGCTGTTATTCCAGGAGCACAAGTCTTTGTTCCATTAACTGAATTGGTCAATGTTGACGACGAATTAAAGAAGATGGAAAAAGAAGAAGCAAGATTAGTTGGCGAAGTTGAACGTTCAACTAAGAAACTTTCTAACCAAAGCTTTATTGCTCATGCTCCTGAAGCTGTTGTTAATAAAGAAAAGGAAAAGAAAGCTGATTACGAAAGTCAATTAGCAGGTGTACGTGAAAGAATTCAAGAATTGAAAGAAAGTAAATAGCGTGAAGTTTTTAACTGCTCATGATGTAATTAAACATCTTTATTCTTTGCCGCATCTTCATCCGAAAAATGACTTATCTTTTATTAAACGGATTTTGTCATCTTTAGGTGATCCGCAAAACAAGGTGAAGACAATTCATGTGACAGGAACTAATGGGAAGGGCTCTACGTCTTACTATCTAAGCAATTTACTGCAAAAGGCAGGTCAAAAGACTGGTCTTTTTGTCTCACCTTATGTTCGTGAATTTAATGAGCGAATCCAGCTGAATGGTCAAGACATTCCAAATTCGGATTTAGTGAAGGTTGCCAATATTGTCGAGAGCAAAATCGAACTTTTGCAAAAAGACGATCCTAACTTTGCATTAGTTACTTTTGAATATGAAACAGCACTTGCTTTTGAATATTTTTACTTAAACAGATGTGATTATGCCGTGATTGAAGTGGGAATTGGCGGCCAACATGACAAGACCAATGTTATTTGTCCTGAAGTTAGTGTAATTACAACCATTGGACTTGACCATGAAAAAATTATTGGGCCAACGATTGAAGACATTGCTCATGAAAAAAGCGGCATTATTAAGTCGAAAAAGCCTGTAGTTTTAGGTAATGTTCCGCAAACAGTTTTACCTATTTTGCTAAAAAAAGCTAACGAAACAAAGTCTTCAGTTTATCTGTTAGGCCGGGATTATACAGTTGAGACAACCAAAAATATTCAGTACTGTTTTAAAAATCATCAAATAGTTTTTGCCAAGCGACCATTAGTTGAAAGCTATGACATCGCTATTGCTGTTACCGCTTTTTATTTATTGCATCTCCCGCTGGAAGAAAAGATGATTGAAAAGGCAATTGATCAAACCAATATTCCAGGACGGTATCAGATCATTAGTAAGGCGCCGAAAATAGTTTTAGATGGTGCTCATAATATCCAAGCGATGAATAATTTGCTGTCGTTTTTGCATCAAGTTAAAAATAAAGATGGTCGCCTTTATTGCCTAGTAACAATGATGAAAGATAAGGATCTAAAACAAGTTTTTGATTTGTTTGAAGACCAGGATAAAGTTACTTTAACTACTGTTCCATATCCTCGAGCAACAAAACTTAACGATTTTCCCGCTGAAGTAAGAGAAAAATATGCCTACGATGCAAATTATTGCCATGCTTACCAAAATTTAAAAAATAAATTGTCTAAAAATGATATTCTGTTAGTAACTGGTTCTTTTTATTTAGTAAGTGCAATATTGCAAGTGGAGGATCCAATCAATGCAAGTGCAAGGGATTAATGATGAAATTAAAGGCATTCTGTTTGATTTAGACGGATTATTGGTTAATTCCGAAAAATTATACTGGGATTCAAATATTCAAGCTGCAAAAGAGGCAAAGCTTGATATTCCCGAAGACAGCTATCTAAAATTGACAGGTGCGACTGTTCAGGAAATGCAAGATTTTTATCATAAGTATTTTAAAACGACTGCTGAGCGTGATCGTTTTATCAAAAGGACTGATGAGTTAGTCTGGCAATGGACTGATGAAGGAAAATTGAAATTGCAGCCGGGTGTCCAAGCAGCCTTGGATCGTTTTCAAGCTTTAGGCCTGAAAATGGCAATTGCCTCAAGCAATTATGAGGATGTACTTGAACATGCATTATGGGCAACAGGAATTCGCAACTATTTTGATTTTCATTTGAGCTATTTGGATGTCCAAAAGGGTAATATTAAAGCTAAACCGGCACCGGATATTTATCTAGCTGCTGCGAAAAGAATTAATTTACCTAAAGAAAATTTGCTTGTTTTTGAAGATTCATCAACTGGTGTGCAAGCTGCTAAAAATGCGGACATCAAAGTGGTTATGATTCCCGATTTAAAGGCACCTTCGGCAAAAGACCGTGCAAATGCCACGATGATTTGCAAAAACTTTTTTGAATTTTTAGAAAAAATTAGATGATTTTCCCGTATTTAATAATGAGGGGGTTTCTATGGAAAAAACAAAACCAAATCATTATATTGTAAATACGGATCAAGAACTCTTGCTTCACCTTTTTCATCAATTGGAAGATGCAGGATATCAAACTTTACCGGAGCTAGAAGAAAAAATTTTGCAGCTAAAACTGTATTCTTTCTCTGATTTGTTTAATTATATTTCAGGTCCTGCTTGCGATCAGGAGATTGCGGTTGCTATTGAAGAAGTAGCAGATCGTTTGCGTCTGTCTGAGCCAAAAAGGAATACAGTTTTCACTTCTAGTCGAGAAGTTGGAAATTATTTAGCCAATAAACTAGTTGGTCATAAGCAAGAAGAGTTTTGGGTTTTATATATTGATAACGGCAATCATATTGTCGCGGAAAAGAAAATTTCGCAGGGAACTTTAGATCGTTCTTTAGTTCATCCGCGTGATGTTTTTAGGTGGGCTGTTCTGTTTAATTGTGCTAGTATCATAGTTGCTCACAATCATCCGAGCGGAAAGCTGATGCCTTCACAAAGTGATCTTAAATTGACGGATGATCTTATTAAAATAGCGGGTTTGATGAAAATTAATTTTTTAGATCATTTTATTTTGGGCAAAGGCCATTACTTAAGCATGAAAGAGAATGAATTGTTTTAAATCCTTTAAAATTTGAACGAAAATCAGCTTTAAGTAAACTTTATGCTATAATTATTCAAGATTCAGAGACCGCAAGTATTAAGGAGAGATTTTCGTGTTTGGATTAGGTTCAAAAAATATTGGTATTGATTTAGGTACCGCAAATACTTTAGTTTATATGGAAGGCAAAGGGATTGTTTTAAGAGAGCCTTCCGTTGTTGCTAAAAATACGCAAACTGGTGAAGTTATTGCAATTGGTTCAGAAGCCAAGGAAATGATTGGTAGAACCCCAGGTACTATTCGTGCAATTCGTCCAATGAAGGATGGGGTAATTGCCGATTACGATACAACTGCTGCTATGCTTAAATACTTCATGGAAAAAACTGTTGGCAAGTCAAAGCCTTCAGTAATGATTTGTGTTCCATCAGGCGTCACTGAAGTTGAAAAGCGTGCTGTTATTGATGCAGCCCGTGTTGCTGGTGCCCGTGAAGCTTTCGTAATTGAAGAGCCATTTGCTGCCGCTATTGGTGCCGGTCTTCCAGTTATGGATCCAACTGGTTCAATGGTTGTTGACATTGGTGGTGGTACTACTGATGTTGCTACTATTGGTTTAGGTGGTATTGTTTCATCAACTTCAATTCGTCAAGCTGGTGATAAATTTAATAGTGCAATCATTAACTTGATCCACTCAAAATTCAATTTATTGATTGGTGAAAGAACTGCAGAAGATATTAAGATTCAAATTGGTTCAGCTTCCGTAAAGAAAGCAGAAGAAATTGAATCAATGAATATTCGTGGACGTGATTTAGTAACTGGTTTGCCAAAATCAATTGATATTGAAGCAGTTGATGTTGCTAAAGCAATTCAAGACGTTGTTCAAGACATTATTGTTGCAATTAAGGAAACTCTTGAACAAACATCTCCTGAAATTGCAGCTGATGTTATCGATCATGGTATTGTGTTAACTGGTGGTGGTGCTTTGTTAAAGAACTTGCCAGAAGTTATTTCAGAAGCTACCAAAGTTCCAGTATTTATTGCTCAAGATCCACTTGACTGTGTAGCCATCGGTACTGGTGAATCACTTAAGAATATTGAAGTAATGCGTAGAAGTCGTAAATAAAAGTTAAAAAATCCGGCTGAAGCCGGTTTTTCTATAGGATCATTTCTGTATGAAGAAATTTCTACAAAACAAAAAGTTATTATCTGCATTTATCATTGTCATTGTTATTATTGCCGTTTTAGGCGGAAGCGTGAGCTTAAGAAATAAGAGAAATAGTCCTTTATTTATTCAAAGCTTCGGTAATGATATTGTCGCAGTTGGTTCGAGGATTGTCGATGTTCCGTTAGGTTTAATTTCTGGTGGTTTAAATAATGTAAATAGTCTTCTAAATACTCAACAGGAGAACGATTATTTAAAGAGCAAAGTCACTGATTTAGGACAAACTAAGGCAAGAAACCAAGCTTTAGCTGCAGAGAATAAGCAGTTAAAAGCAGCCTTAAAATTGAAGGATACGTTAACTGGATACAGTTTAATCAATGCATCTGTTATTTCTCGCTCTCCTGATACTTGGTCTGATCTGTTAGTGATTAATAAAGGATCATCAAGCGGTATTGCTAAGAATCAAGCCGTCATGTGTGGTGGAGGAGTCATTGGCCGTGTAATTGAGGTTAGTGCAGCTTCATCAAAAATCGAATTGATTACAACAACGGATAAGTCTGCCAACCGTTTTGCCGTACAAGCTACTGCTACCAATGGCAAGACTGTCCACGGACTTATTACCGTTAATACCAATGGCGGTTTAGCCTTTACCCAAGTAGTTGATAGCAACAAGCTGAAAAAGGGTACAAAAGTATATACCAGCGGTATGGGTGGCAATTCACCTAAAGGATTATTAATTGGAACAGTTGAGGCAACTACGAGAGACTCCTTTGGCCTGTCAAACATGATTAATATTAAACCAGCTGGAGAAATCAATGATCCATCTGTTGTTTCAGTTATTGTCAGAAAGGTGGCAAAGTAATGCGCATTTTTCGTGAGTGGGTATTAGCCATTGCTTTATTTGTGGCCTTAACTTTAGATGGCAGCATCTCACTATACTTACATCAGTTTATGACTTGGAATACATACGGTGCTAGTTGCTGGATCATGCCGATTGGAATTATGCTGATTGGACTGTTTGATGATGTCAATAGCAAGGAAATCTGGTTAGCTCTTGGAGCAGGCATTGTGGCTGATATTTCTACATTAGGAATTATTGGTATTTATACAGTTTTCTTGCCACTTGCTTGTTGGGCTTGCCAAAGAGTTGCACGTTTTTTGCCAGAGGTATTTTGGTCACGTCTTTTGGTTGTCTTATTGGGTTTAACCTTGCTTGATCTTTATAGTTGGGTTGTTTTAAGTCTTGTTGGCATAATTACAGTTTCAGTTCATATGATGTTAATGAGCTTATTGCTAAATCTAGGTTGGTCTATCATCTTTTTCGTTTTGACTTACTGGATTTGGGGAAATTTAGCAACTAACTACCCATTTATGGTTGATTTGAATGCTTATCGGCAATAAGAAAAAGACGCAGGAAATTATTTCCTACGTCTTTTTTGTTTTGTTTTTAAAAAGCTCCAAGAGAAGCTAAAGCTTGCGCGATAATTGCGGCTAGCGTAATAAAGGCCATTAAGAGTGCCATTACAATAGTTAACTTTTGAAAAAAGGACTTCTTTTTCTTTCTACGTGCCATGAACTAAACCTCCTATTTGTTACATTTTATTCTTCTTACCAGTTTTTTTCAATGAAGTAAAAAGGTAGAATAGAAAAGATGGAGGAAAAATAATGCTTTTGATAATTTTGATACCAGTAATAGGAATTTTAGCGGCCGGGTTAGTTACGAAGATTTTCCCAAAAGCTCAATTTAAAGGATACGATGTTTTACCTTTTTTCTTTATCCCAAGTTGCAATTTAATTACTAATTTACAAAACAGACCATCATTTTTGCCGTATGGCTTTTTGCTTTTCTTTTTGTTGGCAATTGTCTTAACAATTGGAGCTGCAGTAAAGGAGAAAAATATTGCTTTAGGCAAGACTATCCATAAATTATGGGGCTACTTAAGTCTTTGCTCAGTGATGTGGTATTTGGGCTTAATTTGCATGATGATGGCTTAAAATCCCCACATTTAGATTAGAATGATCATTAACCTTGAAGTATCAAGCTTCAAGGTTTTTTTATTTATTCAAAAAAGCTAAATCAAAATAAAAATATTTAAAAATTTGACCTTTTTAGGTCATTGTGTGGTAGGAAGTGGTGAATTGTGGTAAATTATTCTGTGGGAGGGGGCTAGACCATGTTCATGGGTGAATACCATCATAATTTGGACAGTAAAGGTCGCTTGATTATACCAGCGAAACTGCGTAATCAAATTGGTGACAAAATGGTATTTACCAGAGGAATGGAAGGCTGCATTTTCGGCTATACATTAGATGTATGGCATGAAATTGAAGCCAAATTAGCGCAACTTCCGTTGACTAAGAGAAATGTACGTAATTTTATGCGTTTATTTTATTCTGGTGCGATGGAAAGCGAATTTGACAAGCAAGGTCGTGTTAATCTGACCAAGACATTAAAACAACACGCCGGGCTTGAAAAAGAATGTGTTATCGTAGGTGTTTCTAACCGAATCGAAATTTGGTCTAAGGAACGTTGGGAAGACTTTTCACAGTCTGCTAATGAAAACTATGATGACATCGCAGAAGATTTGGACGACATTGGACTATAATATGAAATTCAAACACACCAGTGTACTCTTACACGAAACTATAGATAATTTAAAACCAAAAGACGGTGGTCTTTACGTCGATGCAACTTTCGGCGGTGGTGGACATGCGAAATATCTGCTAAGCAAGTTGAATACGGGGACACTAATTGGTTTTGATCAAGATGAATATGCAATAAAGGCAGCAAAGTTGAACTTTACTGATTTATTACAAGAGGATAGTAATCCTAGGTTACAACTCGTACATGACAACTTTAGTCATTTGGAGCAGGACCTAGTAAAGCTGGGCTATCCAGATGGCATTGATGGCATTTATTATGACTTAGGTGTATCTTCACCACAATTTGATCAAGCTGAGCGGGGTTTTTCGTATCGATATAATGCAAGATTAGATATGAGAATGGATCAAAGCAAAGAGCTTGATGCATATCAATTAGTAAATCAAAGCAGTCAACGAGATTTGGCAAATATTTTGTACAAATATGGCGATGAAAAATTTTCACGTCAAATTGCTCATCGAATCGTTGAAAAACGCAGAGAAAAGCCAATTGAAACTACCTTCGAACTGGTAGATATCATCAAAGAAGCAATTCCTGCTTATGCACGAAGGACTGGCGGGCATCCAGCAAAGAAAAGTTTTCAGGCTCTAAGAGTGGCGGTTAACCATGAATTAGAAGTCTTGCAAACTTCTCTTGAGGAAGCAGTTAAGCTTTTACGTCCGAAAGGGCGGATCAGCGTAATAACGTTCCAGTCTGATGAAGACAAAATCGTTAAAAAAATATTTAAGAAATACTCTGAAGTAGAAGTACCCAGAGGGATGCCGATGATTCCAGATGGAATGAAACCAACACTTCGTTTGGTGAATCGCAAACCTATTACTGCTTCTGCTTTGGAATTGGAAAACAACAACCGCTCACACAGTGCAAAACTACGGGTTGCAGAGAAGATATAAAGAGGAAATGTTTATGGCTGATAGTTCTGCAAGAAGAATTGAATTTGAACCAAACAGAGAACCAAAATCTGTTAAAGTTAGGCGGATTGCTCCGAATCCACATCAAGTGCGTTGGACTGGTCTAGAAAGAACTTTAGTTGTATTGGGAAGCGCCATTACCTTAGGAATGATGGTTTTCCTAGTTTCTTCAAGTATTTCTGCGACCTCAGCGCAGCAAAAGCTCTCAGGTGTTGAACAATCCATTACCAATAAACAAAACAATATCACTAGTCTCAATCAAGAGATTGGTGAATTGACTTCCATTTCACGCTTGAAGAAGATTGCTCGCAGTAAAGGTCTAACGTTAATTGAAAAAAACATTAGGACAGTTCGCTAATGAAAAAGAAAAATAATAGTTTAAAACTACAAAAATCCAAAGCCCACGGCTACCGCTTTACGGTGGGGAGAATTCTCCAACTAGCCGTGGCTTTGGTTTTTCTTGTGTTTGTGGGAAGATTTTTATATATCGGTATTTCAAAAACAGTCCAAGGTCAAAATTTGTCGACTCGTACAAAACAGCTTTATATGCGCAATCAAGTGCTTAAAGCTAATCGAGGCACGATTTATGATCGCAATGGTTTGGTAATTGCAGAGGACTCGCATCTTTATACAATTTACGCGATATTAGACAAGTCTTCGATTAATTATAAAAATAAACCAGAATACGTTGTTAACAAACAAAAAACAGCGAAGCAATTGGCAAAGGTTTTGCCGATTTCGGAAAAGAAGATTCTACAGTATCTTTCACCCAAGTCTAAAGCCTTTCAAGTTCAATTTGGTTCTGCCGGTAGCGGCTTAACTAAAGATCAAAAAGAAAAAATTGAAGCGATGAAATTGCCAGGAATTAAATTTATCGAAACTCCTTCACGGCTTTACCCGAATGGTGTTTTTGCATCGCACGTTGTTGGTTTAGCTCAACCAGAATACAACAAGAAGACTAATTCGCAGACAATTGTCGGAACAATGGGACTAGAAGCGTGGTTCAATAAAACTTTGACTGGAACAGACGGTTATGAAATCTCTTCATTTGATGCTTCAGAGAATCAAACGCCTAATTCAACTCAGACCTTTAAAGCTGCAAAGAACGGAAACAATTTATATTTGACGCTTGATTCGCAACTTCAGAGTCTATTGGAAGAAAAACTGAGTGAAGTTCAAAAAGCTTATGATCCAGTAAGTATGACGGCAGTCGTTGAAGATATGAAAACTGGGAAAGTAATGGCCGCTTCTCAAAGACCGACTTTTAATCCGCAAACCAAAAAGGGATTAACTAAATCATATCGAGATATATTGGTTCAAGATACCTATGAACCTGGTTCGGTCTTCAAAATCTTGACTTTGGCTGCGGCTATTAATAGTGGCAATTATCACCCTAACCAGTACTACAATTCAGGATCTGTAAATGTTGGTGGCTCGACAATCCATGACTGGCTCACTTCTGGTTGGGGAAGTATTCCTTTGTCTCAAGCATTCCCACGTTCAAGTAACGTTGGTTTCGTTCATATTGAGCAAGCAATGGGTGCCAAAACTTGGCGCAAATATTTGAATCGTTTTAGAATTGGTAAAAAGACGGACGTAACATTGCCAGGCGAACAAGCAGGACTGATTTCCTTTAAAGGAGTTACCGACCAAGCCGTAACGAGTTTTGGTCAGGGTGTTAATGTCAATGTCATGCAAATTATGCAAGCATTCAGTAGTTTGGGCAATAATGGTCAAATGGTTAAACCACAATTTGTTGATAAGATTACTGATGCAAATGGCAAGACGATTAAATCCTACCAAGTTAAAAAAGTTGGAAAACCTGTTTATAGCAAAGCTACTCGTAAATTGTTGATTAAGAATATGAAACGAGTTTTAAACAAACAAATTGGTACCGGTTATGCATACAAGATGTCAGGTATTAGTTTGGGAGTAAAAACCGGTACGGCGCAAATTGCTAAACCAAATGGTGGCGGCTATTTAACTGGTGACAGCAACTATATCTTCTCAGTAGTCGGTGTTACGCCAACTAAGAATCCACGTTATTGCGTTTATTTGACATTAAAGCAACCAAGAAAGATGACGGTATCTGCTGAAAAGATTCTTGCATCGATTTTCAAGCCAGTTATGCGTCTGGTTGTCATTATGTCTAAAAGTGAAAGTTCGGCTTCTAGTTCTTCAGTAGTTAAAACACCTAGCTTAACGCAGACGTCTTATGCTAAAGCCAAGAAAAAGGCAACTGCTGCTGGATTAAACGTTTTAAAGATTTCTAGTGGCGACAAAATTGTTAAACAGGGTGTCAAAAAGGAACAAAAAGTATCTTCCGGTTCAACTATCCTTCTTCTAGGTGATGGTACAGCTAAATGTCCAAACATGAAGGGTTGGAGCCTAGAAGAGCTGAATCAGTTTGCAAACTTGACTGGAGTTAAATTAACGATTAAAGGCTCAGGTACCGTTAATAAACAGAGTCTAAAAGTTGGTACCAAGATAAAAACAGGGCAAAAGATTAGTATTAATTTAAAGGAGTAACAAGATGGTAATAAGCTTTATTGCACTAGTGAGTTCACTGGTATTAACGGCTATTTTCTTGCCATGGTTAATTATGTTTATGCATTCTCATCATGAAGGACAAGAAGTTCGTGATGAAGGACCTAAATGGCACAAAAAGAAATCCGGCACTCCAACAATGGGAGGTACGATTTTTGTAATTGCCGCAGTTATTTCCACTATTTGGGTTTCGGCTTGGCAACATCAAATTAATAAAACAGTTTGGATTTTGATTATTTCATTATTGGGGTACGGTATTATCGGCTTCCTGGATGATGGTATTAAACTTTATTACAAGCGTAATCTTGGCTTACGTGCATGGCAAAAATTAGCTTTGCAAATTGTGACTGCGATTGCAATTGTTTTAATTGCTGCTAGTGACAATTTCAGCTTTGGCTTATACATTCCATTTGCTGGCATTGTTAAGAGTGCTGTATTGTTCACTATTTTTATCATTTTCTGGTTGGTTGGCTTCTCAAATGCTGTTAACCTTTCAGATGGATTGGATGGTTTAGCAACAGGTTTATCAATCGTAGCTTATGGTACATATGCTTATCTTGCCTTTAAGCAACACAATTCAGCTATCTTAATCTTTTGTATGAGTGTAATTGGTGGTTTAATTGCATTCTTCATCTTCAACCATAAACCTGCTAAAATCTTTATGGGAGATGCTGGTTCATTGGCCCTTGGTGGTGGTTTAGCAGCTGTAAGTATCTTTCTTAACAGACCATGGTCCTTGCTTTTAGTTGGTATTGTCTTTGTTTGTGAAACTGCAAGTGTAATTCTGCAGGTTATTTCTTTCCAAACTACAGGGAAGAGAATTTTTAAAATGACGCCAATCCACCACCACTTTGAAATGTTAGGCTGGTCAGAATGGAAAGTCGATATTGTCTTTTGGATCATAGGTTTGATTGGCAGTATTATTTACTTATGTATTTGGGGATAAAACAATAAATGAAACAGATCGATACATATAAAGATAAAAATATTCTAGTTTTAGGTTTAGGAAAAAGTGGCTTTGCAGTTAGCAAAGTGCTTCTTCAATTAGGCGCCAAGTTGACTTTAAATGATAAGGCTGATCTGGACAAAAATGATAAAGCACAAGAACTCAAAAAGTTAGGCGTAAGAGTAATTGGCGGACATCATCCCGTTGAATTATTCGATCAAGAGCATTTTGACTACATGGTTAAAAACCCAGGAATTCCTTATGAAAATCCAATGGTGCAAAAAGCTGAGGAAAAGAAAGTTCCCATTATCACAGAACCTGAGATTGCTTTAAGCTGCAGTGAAGCACCTTATGTTTGCGTAACTGGTTCAAATGGTAAAACTACTACAGTTATGCTGACGCAAAGAATTTTGGATCATCATTTGCAAAAGTCTGGGCATCATGCATATGCTGTTGGCAACATTGGTGTCCCAATTTCCGAGGTAGTTCCTAAAGCCACAAAGGATGACATCTTGGTGGTTGAAATTTCAAGTTTCCAATTATTGGGTGTCACTGATATCGATCCTAAAGTGGCAGCAATTATAGATATTTATCATAATGTTCACTTGGATTATCACAAGACTTTCGAAAATTATGTAAATGCTAAATTGAATGTTACTCGTTTCCAAAATTCAGCAGATTATTTCATTGCAAACTTTGATCAAAAAGATATTTTGAAGAAGGAAAAAGAAACTACTAAAGCAAAAATTCAAACCTTCTCTGAAAAAGATAATTCAGCGGACTACTTTATTGGTGATGAATACCTTGAAAGTCAAAGCGAAAAGATTATGAAGATCGATGACATTAAATTGCCAGGTATTCATAACCAACAAAACTGTTTAGTTGCCATTGCTATTTCCAAATTAATGGGTGCCGAAAATGATGATATTCAAGCTGTTTTAAGCACTTTTGCTGGTGCTAAGCACCGTCTGCAATATGTCATGACTTTGGATGGCAGAAAAATTTATAATGATTCAAAATCAACCAATATTGAAGCAGCCACTGTGGCTATTCCATCATTTAAGCAGCCAGAGGTTTTGATTGCAGGTGGACTTGATCGTGGCTTTACTTTTGATTCATTGGTTCCGCTTTTTAAAGAGCATGTTAAGGCCATTGTCTTGTATGGTGAAACAAAGTATTTGTTGGCTGATGCAGCAAGAAAAGCTGGCATTAAAGATATTGTAATCGAAAATACTTTACAAGAGGCAGTACCAAAGGCATATGAATTAACCGAACCTGGTGATGTTTTATTGTTCTCACCAGCATGTGCATCATGGGACCAATTTAGAACATTCGAAGAACGTGGAGACTATTTCGTAAGTTTTGTAAAGGAATTAAAGACTAAATAAAATGAGAGTTATTTTTACTGGTGGCGGTACTGGCGGTCACATTTATCCAATTATGGCAATTATCGAACGTTTGAAAGAACGCGGAATTTGTACTAATGATGAAATTCTTTTTGTCGGAACACAAAAGGGATTGGAATCAAAGATTGTTCCAGCAGCGGGTGTTAACTTTAAAACAATAAAAATTCAAGGATTTAACCGTAAGCATCCTTTGAAGAATTTTGAAACAATCGAATTGTTTTTCAAAGCAACCAAACGTGCTAAAGAAATTTTAGATGATTTTAAGCCTGATGTTGTTTTAGGAACCGGTGGCTACGTTTCAGGTGCTCTTGTTTATGAAGCAGCCAAAATGCATATTCCAACGATGATCCATGAATCTAACTCTGTTGTTGGTTTAGCAAATAAGTTTTTAGGTCACTATGTAGATAAAATCTGCTACACTTTCGATGACGCTGCTAAACAATTTTCTGAAAAGAAGAAATTGGTTAAAACAGGCAACCCTCGTTCTCAACAAGTTTTAGGTCTTAATAATAAAAAAATTGATTTAGTCGAAAAATGGAATTTAAGTGCAAATATTCCAACTGTTTTAGTCTTTGGTGGTTCACGTGGTGCTCTTGCAATTAACCGCATCATGTTGAAATCACTGATGGAATTGAAGAAAAAACCATATCAAGTAATTTGGGCAACTGGTACTTATTATTTCGATGCAGTTCAAAAGAAAATAAATGGGATCGACATTGGCAGCAACATTAAAATTTTGCCATATATTAAAGATATGCCAGCACTTTTGCCAGAGATAACCTGTGTAGTTGCCAGATCCGGAGCTACTAGTATTGCTGAGTTTACTGCCCTAGGTGTTCCTGCAATTTTAATTCCAAGTCCAAATGTTACTCATAATCACCAAATGAAGAACGCTTTGGATCTTGAAAAAGCAGGTGCTGCTTTAGTATTGCCAGAAGATGATTTGAACCCTAATAATTTCGTTTCTTCTGTCGATCATATTTTACTCGATGAAAAATATGCTAAGAAGATGTCTGAAGCTTCAAAGGCCTTAGGTGTTCCTAATGCTTCAGATCAAGTTATTAAAGTAATGAAAGAGATTTCTCGTTAGAAAGAAGGTGAGGCAGATGCCTAAAAAAAGAGTGACAAAGATAGATCCACGAAAAGAATTATCACCATATCTTAATCACCAAGAAAATCAAAATCGCAATCATAAAAAGAAGAGCAAGGTTTCTGCCTCATTATCTAAACTAAAAAGTTATCGTCGGAAATCGCTTTTTAAAAACTTAGGTATCATTGTTGGTACTTCACTTATAGCTGTCCTCATCTTAGGCTATTATGTTTCTCCACTAGCTAATGTTAATAATGTTCAAGTGGTAGGAGCTGATGACTTATCCTCGAAGAAAGTTGTGTCCAGTTCAGGGATAAAAGCCTCAGATAAATTAATCGATTATCGGCTCAATTCTAAAAAATTGAATAGCAATTTGGAACAGAAATATCCAGAAATTCAGCACGTCAGTGTTGAAATAAGTCATATTAATCGATTAGTATTAAATGTTAAAGAATACCCGACAATAGCTTATATCAAAGTTAAAGATGGCTATCGCAAGCTTTTATCTAATGGAAAGATTGGCAGCAATGCTCTTGCCTGGTCAAAAATTGATCAGGGCAAACCGCTTTTTATTGGCTATAGCAAGAAGACATCTTTGATAGATGATTTGGAGCTCTTTAACAGTTTACCTGCTTCTTTTCGTAATCAAGTCAAGCTGCTGAGTGGGAGTGCCATTAGAAAATCACAGATTATTCTAGTGATGAAAGATGGCAATGTCGTTATCGGCGATATCTCTACCTTTAAGCAAAAAATCAAATATTATAATGCGATCAAGAAGAAAGCTGGCAAAAACAGTTTAATTGATCTTGAAGTCGGTGCTTTTAGTAGACCTTTAACAAAGAGTGAAATGAAGGCTTATGGCATATCATAGCTGTATTGAATCCACTTTTATGTTAAAATTTTTGCAATGCAATTATTAATGGGGGCTTAATTTTGGATTATTCAAATCTTTTGGTCGGCTTAGATATTGGTACCACCAGTATAAAAGCAGTTGTTGCCGATGACGGTAAAGTAATTGGTGCAGTAGCAACACCAAACACAGGGATGCGGCACGGTAAAATAGTTGATATTGATCAAACCGCAGCTGCAATCAGTCAAACGCTTAAAGAAGTGGCAGAGAAGACCAATTCTAATATTTATCGAGTAGTAACTGGCATACCTGTAGGCTTATTGCAATTAGAGACAGCTACCGGAATTACAACTGTCAGCGATAACGGTCAAGAAGTTGGCAATGAAGATGTTAAACGTGTTTTGCAATCTGCAATTAAGTCAGCCGTTAAAGACGGCTACGATCCAATTGCTTTCTTGCCAAGCAGATTTATGATTGATGGTAAAACGGATGTTGACGACCCACGTAAGATGATTGCACACAGCTTGGCTGTTCGTGGCATTATTTTAACTGCACCATCGGGTTCATTGCACAATATTAGAAAGGCAATTGAAAGAGCAGGCTATAAGAACAATTTCTTCGTTCCAACTCCATTAGCTATAGCTAGCGTTGCCTTAGATGAAGGTGAAAGAACCTTTGGCTCTATTATTCTTGACTTAGGTGGCGGTACTTCCACTGCAACAAGTATTCATGAAGGTCAAATCAAATACGCTAAGACTGATCTTGAAGGTGGTAGCGACATCAGCAATGATATTTCCGTTGTATTAAGTACCTCCAAGAAAGATGCAGAGCAAATCAAATTAGATTATGGCTTTGCTGAACCAAGTTTAGCTTCAAAGAATGACAAGTTTGCCGTTAATAGTGTTGGTTCGAATGGACAACAAATGGTAGATGAGGTTTACTTAAGCGAAATTATTAATGCTCGGTTAATGCAAATTATTAAGAGAATTGGTAAAGGATTAGTCAAAACCAATGCTCTTAAATTGCCAGGCGGCATAATTATCACCGGTGGAGGCAGTTTGCTTCAAGGCATTGATAGTTTGGTTGCTAATACCTTAAATATCAAGACGCGGATCTATCAACCAGAACAAATGGGAATGAGAAGTCCAATTTATACTGCTGCATACGGCATTGTAAATTATGTTTATAAAATGTCTGATATTGACTTTTTGGTAAATACCGCTATTTATGGTGGACCGGTCAGTGCTGAACCAAGTCGTTCTTCAGAAAAAGAGAGTAATAATTTGAAAAGAACGGTTACTTCTAGTGAAACTGAAGCAAAAGAAGCTTATAATAAAGATAAAATGCCAAGAAGAGATCATTCTTCTGAGAAAAAAGAAAATAAAAACAGAACAGGAAGAATAAAAGACTTCTTCAAAAAGTTCTTTGCCTAAAGGTGGTTAATTAGATGGATTTTACATTCGATTCAGACGACAATAAAAATGCTGTTATTAAAGTAATCGGTGTTGGTGGCGCCGGTGGTAATGCTGTTAACCGAATGATTGATGATGGTGTTCAAGGTGTTTCATTTATTGCAGCTAATACAGATGTACAAGCACTTAATAGTAATAAAGCAGAGGAAAAAATTCAATTAGGGCCTAAATTGACAAGAGGTTTAGGTGCTGGTTCACATCCTGAGGTTGGTCAAAAAGCCGCTGAAGAAAGTGAGCAAACGATTGAAGATGCCTTAAAAGGTGCAGATATGATCTTTATCACTGCCGGAATGGGTGGTGGTACTGGTACCGGGGCTGCTCCAGTTGTTGCTAAGATTGCAAGAGAAACTGGTGCTTTAACTGTTGGTGTTGTTACTAGACCATTTAGTTTTGAAGGCCCGAAGCGTTCCAGAAATGCCGCTGAAGGTATCACTCAATTAAAGCAATATGTTGATACTCTAGTTATTATTGCCAACAACCGCTTACTTGAAATGGTTGATAAGAAGACTCCAATGATGGATGCCTTTAAAGAAGCAGACAATGTCTTAAAGCAAGGTGTTCAAGGTATTTCAGACTTGATTACTTCTACAGACTACGTTAACTTGGACTTTGCTGATGTTAAGACAGTTATGGAAAACCAGGGTGCTGCCTTGATGGGTATTGGTCGTGCTAGTGGTGAAAACAGAACTGTTGAAGCTACTAAATTGGCTATTTCATCACCATTGCTTGAAGTCTCAATCGATGGTGCTAAACAAGTGTTGCTTAACATTACTGGTGGACCAGATTTGACATTATTTGAAGCTCAAGATGCATCTGAAATTGTTTCTAAGGCAGCTGGTGACGATGTTAACATTATCTTTGGTACTTCAATTAATCCTAACTTGGGTGACGAAGTAGTTGTCACAGTTATTGCTACAGGAATTGATTCGGCTACAGAAGAAGCTGCTTCAAAACAATTGCCAGGCAGAAGCCACCAAATCAAGTCTCAACCTAAGAAGACTGAAGAAGCTCAAGCTACTAAGCCAACGATTGGTCAAACTGTTCAACCAACAGTAAATCAAAGTACCAATAATACGACTGCTGAACACGAGAGTATGGTTGATCCAACTAGTGTTTGGGGCTTAAATAACGATGACCAAACTACTAGAAGAACTACACCAACTAACACAAACGCTGGTCAAGATGACAGCTTTGACTATTTCAGCAGCGAAGATCAAAATAGTATTTCACAAATTGAAACCAGTGCACAAGATGATGACGATGATAATAATGACATCCCATTTTTCAAGCACCGCGGTGAAAACTAATAGGGGGGAAAGAAAGATGGCTTTTGATAAATTAGGTAGATTCTTCGGAATTTCCGACGATGATGATAATGTAGTGGATGAAGAAGAATATACTCAAGATCAAGAAAACGATGATACTCAAATTCCACTGAATACAGTTAACCGCGATAATGTGGTTTCTATTAAATCTGGAATGAATTCAAGCAAGAGTCAAATCGTTTTATATGAACCTCGTGTATATTCTGATGCTAAAGATGTTGCACAAAACTTATTGCAAAATAAGGCTGTTGTAATTAACTTTAGCGGAATGGAAGATAGCTCAGCTAGAAGAATCGTTGATTTTATTACCGGTACTGTTTATGCTCTAAATGGTAAAATTCAAAGAATTGGCGACAAGATCTTCTTAGCTACACCTCCAAAATTCGTTACTGATGGCAAGATCAGTGAATTAGTTGATAAGAAAGATAATTTGGACTAGTTAATGATTGGTTACTACATTTTTATTGGAATATCCTATATTATTTGGATTTATAGCATTATTTTGGTAATTGATGCAATTATGAGCTGGCTTCCTTTTTTAGCCAATTCATTTGTTGGCAGATTGCTTAATAGAATTGTGAATCCATATCTGAATCTGTTTAGAAGAGGACCAGTTGCTAAATTAGCTTTTAGTACAGGAATTGATATTTCGCCTGTAATTGGTATTTTTATTCTTTATTTGATTCAAGGATTAATCCAAAATATTGCATACAGATTTATTTAATGGTGGGTTAATGGAAAAAAGACAAGCGAGTAGTTTTTACCCACATTTTCAATTAGATGAAAGACCAACAGTTGATAAACTTGTTGGTCTTTTTAATAACTTAGTATTTAAGCATGAAAGCTTATTAACAGATTTCTTAGATCCCGGACAACGGGAAATATTAAAAATAATTGTTGGTAATGAGGCTTTTTTGCAAGATTTTGGCGGTTATCTAAATTCTGAGAAAAGAAGAGTTTATCTAAGTGAAGAGTGGGAAAATTTTAGAACAACTGACTTTCAAGTCCAAGCTTTTGAAATACAATATCCAACCAAATTTTATAAGTTGACACATAGCTCAATTTTAGGAACATTAGCTAATTCTGGGATTAAAACTGATACTTTTGGCGATATTATTACAGATGGACATGGCAAATGGCAATTTTTTGCAAAAAAGGAATTGCAAAGCTATTTTGAAGAGCAAATCGTTAGAATTGGTAAAAGCAAGGTAAAATTGCAGCCAATTTCTTTTAAAGAAGTACTTGTTCCTGAAGATGATTCAATTGAAAAGGTTGAAATTGTTTCTTCATTAAGATTAGATGCAATTTTGGCTGGCATCAGTAAGCAAAGCAGAACGCAATTAAAAACGCAAATTGAAGACGGAACAGTCAAATTAAATTGGCATGATATTGTAAATTCTAATATAATGATTAAAGAAAATGATGTGATCAGTTTGCGCCATTTTGGTCGGTTACAAATTACGAGCATTGCTTCTACAAGAAAAGGAAAATTTAGGGTGGTGTTGAAGCTTTGGCAAACGAAGAAAAAAAGGTAAGTCAAATTACTCCGATGGATATTCATAACAAAGAGTTCAAACGTCGGGGCAGAAATGGGTATGATCGTTATGAAGTCGAC
This sequence comes from Lactobacillus amylolyticus DSM 11664, assembly GCF_000178475.1. Classification (GTDB taxonomy): domain Bacteria; phylum Bacillota; class Bacilli; order Lactobacillales; family Lactobacillaceae; genus Lactobacillus; species Lactobacillus amylolyticus. Next base: position 30,270 of record NZ_ADNY01000011.1, read on the forward strand.
AAATTCTTAGATGAGATTGTTGACGATTATGGTGACGCTCTTGATCAAGTGGTTGATCTTAAGAATAAAGAAGTTGATCTCAACAAGAAACTGGATCAATTTGAAGATGAAAATGAAAATCTTAAGAATGAATTGCAACAATATCGTCAACGTGAACAAGAAGTAAACGAGGTATCGGTTTCAGCACAAGAATCAGCTACGCGAATTAAAAAAGAAGCTCAAGAAAAAGCAGACAGTATTATTAACGATGCCAAAAATCAAATTGCTACAGATACTAAATTTGAGCAGCAACAGAAAGATACTCTAGCTGAAGATTACGATCGTCTTAAAGAAGAAGTAGGTTCTTTTAGAGCACAATTACAAGAGATGCTCAAAAAGCAGATTACTATTTTAAATGATGATCAATGGCAAAAGGCTTTAGACAAATATTTTGATACTGATCGTTATTACCCAGAGGATGGTTCTGAACCTATTCCAACTGCTAATGATGAGTCAAAGAAAGTTGACAAATCTGCTGAAGATGCTTTAGAATCTTCTCATAAGCCTACTAATGACGATACAAAACCAATTGTGGGCGATAGTCCAAGTGAAGAGACAATTGATGTTAAACCACAGAGAAGAACCAGATTAAACGCTGGTCCTACAATTATCTTTCCCGACGACTATAAAGATCGAAAGAATTAATTAGACTGACAGTAAAACTTAAGGGCAATTCAGCGAGTTAGCGATGGTGGAAGGCTAACAAAAGAGCCTAAAAGTTGATCAGCTGCCGATTGGGTCTAAGCGTTTAGTTGCATGATACGCAACGATAAGTGGAGCTTTTGGCTCAAATTAGGTGGTACCACGGTTAACCTCGTCCTAAATTAGGGACGAGGCTTTTTTGCTAGAAAGGAATTTTGAATGAGAATCAAGGATACTTTGAATTTAGGCAAAACTAAATTTAAGATGCGCGGCAATCTTCCTGTCCGTGAAGCTCAATGGCAAAAACAATGGGAAGAAAATAAATTATATGAACAAAGATTAAAGTTAAACGAAGGCAAGCCTCGTTTTGACTTGCATGATGGCCCTCCATTTGCTAACGGCAACATTCATATGGGCCATGCCTTAAACAAGATTTCCAAGGATATCATTGTTCGTTACAAGAACATGGATGGCTATTACGCACCTTATGTTCCTGGATGGGATACTCACGGCCTTCCTGTTGAACAACAACTTGCTAAAAAGGGCGTAGATCGTAAGACAATGGATCGTGCAAAGTATCGTGAACTTTGTCATGAATACGCTGAAAAGCAAATTAAAAAGCAAATGACCGACTTCAAGCGCTTAGGTGTAATGGCTGACTGGGATCATCCTTACATTACTTTACAACCTGAATTCGAAGCTGAAGAAATCAGGATTTTTGGCGAAATGTATAAGAAGGGCTACATCTATAAGGGTAAGAAGCCTGTTTACTGGTCATGGTCAAGTGAATCAACTTTAGCAGAGGCCGAAGTTGAATATAAAGACGTTAAAGCAAATTCAATTTTCGTTGCCTTCCCAGTTAAAGATGGCAAAGGAATTATCGATCCAGAAAATACCTATTTTGTAATCTGGACTACTACTCCTTGGACTATTCCAGCTAATGAAGCAATTTGTGTAAACCCTAAGTTTGATTACGTAGTAGTAAACGTTGGCGACAAGAACTACGTTGTAGCTGCAGGCTTGCTTGATAGCGTTGCTGAACAAATTGGTTGGAAAGATTATAAAGTAATCAAGACTATCAAGGGTGCAGACATGGAATACATGACTGCTAAGCATCCTCTTTACGATAAAGAAAGCTTGGTTATTGAAGGCTTCCATGTAACTTTGGATGATGGTACTGGTTTGGTTCATACTGCACCTGGCTTTGGTGAAGATGACTTTAATGTTGGTCAAAAGTACCACTTGCCAATTTTTAGTCCAGTTGATGCACAAGGAAAATATACTGATGAAGTACCTGAATTAGCCGGCATGTTTTATCAGGATGTCGATAAGTTAATGGTGCAAAAGCTTAAGGACTGTGGAGCTTTGCTTAAGCTCAAAGTCTTTACCCACTCATACCCACATGATTGGCGTACTAAGAAACCAGTTATTTTCAGGGCTACTACGCAATGGTTTGCTTCAATTGAACCATTCAGAAAACAAATTCTTGATCAAATTGACAAGGCCAGCTTCATTCCTTCATGGGGTAAAACTCGTCTTTACAACATGATTAAAGATCGTGGCGACTGGGTAATTTCCCGTCAACGTGCTTGGGGTGTTCCACTTCCAATTTTCTACGCAGAAGATGGCACTCCAATTGTTGCTCCTGAAACTATTGAACATGTAGCTAAGATCGTTGAAAAAGAAGGAACAATTGCTTGGTACAAGCACACTGCTAAAGAATTGCTTCCAGAAGGCTTTACTTCAGAACATTCACCAAATGGCGAATATACTAAAGAAAAAGATATCTTGGATGTTTGGTTTGACTCTGGGACATCATGGGCTGGTGTCATGAGAAAACGCGATGGGCTTCATTTCCCAGCTGATCTCTATCTTGAAGGCTCTGACCAATACCGTGGCTGGTTCAACTCTAGTTTAATTACTTCAGTTGCTACCACTGGCTTGGCACCTTACAAACAAGTTTTATCACAAGGCTTTGTGTTGGATGACAAGGGCCACAAGATGTCTAAATCACTTGGCAATGTTATTTCACCAAATGACGTTATCAAGAAGATGGGTGCCGAAATTATTCGTCTCTGGGTAGCTCAAGCAGATACTTCTTCTGACGTTGCCGTATCTTATGATATTTTGAGTCAATCTGCAGAAAGCTACCGTAAGATTAGAAATACCTTCCGTTACATGTTGGCCAACACAAGCGATTTTGATCCAGAAAAAAATAGGATTGCTTATGAAGATTTGCGTTCTGTCGACCAATACATGGAAGTAAAGCTCAATGATTTGATTAGAGACTGTCTTGCTGCTTACGATAAATATGACTTCTCAACTGTCTTCAAGAAGGTCTTTAACTTTATTTCAAATGATCTTTCATCATTCTACTTAGACTTTGCTAAGGATGTTCTTTATATTGAAGCTAAAGACAGTCATGCACGTCGTTCAATGCAAACTGTAATTTACGATGCAGCAGTTAAATTAGCTAAAATTTTGACACCAATCTTGCCACACACGATGGAAGAAGTATGGAGCTTTTTGAAAGAAAAAGAAAACTATGTCCAACTTGCTAACATGCCAGAAGTTGTAACTTACGAAAATCGTGAAGAATTGCTTGAAAACTGGCATAAATTCATGAATCTTCGTGATGATGTTTTGAAGGCATTGGAAGACGCAAGAAATAATAAACTGATTGGTAAATCATTTGAAGCAGCTGTTACGATCTATCCTGATAAAGAAACTAAGTCAATGCTCGATGATTTGAAGGCAAACTTCAGAGAAATCTTGATTGTTTCTAAGCTAACAATTGTTTATGGTGAAGCTCCAGCAAATGCTGAAAAGCTTAATAATGCTGCAATTGTTGTTGAACACGCAGAAGGCGAAGTTTGTCCACGTTGTCGAATGATCAGAAACGACATCGGCAAGGATCCAAAATTGCCAATGCTTTGTGGTCGTTGTGCTGAAATTGTTGAGGCTAATTTCCCAGAAGCTGCCGAAGAGGGACTTGAAAAATAATGCGTTTAGGAACAGTAAAACAGTTTGATGAAGGAAGCAGCTATGGTTTTATCACCGATGAGCAGAACCATAAGTCTTACTTTGTCTTTTATACTGCTATTAAAGAAGAAGGATATAAACGATTAGAGGTTGGCCAAAGAGTGAAATATCAATTAGCACAAGGCAAAAATGGTTTGCAATGCGTGAATGTATATTTGGCTGACTAATTAAGATAGGTGGAAGTTTGAATGGATTTAAAAGAAACAGAAATTTCTTCTCAACCCATCTTTAAGGGTAGAATTGTTGAGTTATATGTTAGAACAATTAAGCTCCCAAACGGAGAAACTTCAACGCGAGAAGTAGTTAAGCACCAGCCTGCAGCGGCAGCAATTGCAATTAATGATAAAAAGCAGATGCTGCTGGTTAAGCAATGGCGTGAGCCAATTAAAGCCTTAACTCTTGAAATTCCGGCTGGTTTAATTGACGAAACAGATAATAGTCCGCTAGATGCAATTAAGCGTGAGCTTAATGAAGAAGGCGGCTATGAAGCTGATTATTGGGAAAAAGTAGCAGAATTTTATTCTTCTGTTGGTTTTACCGATGAAAAGCTGTATCTTTTCTATTGTGATACTTTAACCAAGCTGCAAGAAAAGCGTTCGCTTGATGCAGACGAGTTTTTGACTGCAGACTGGTATAGTTTGGATGATTTAAAAAAGTTAATGTCTGAAGGCAAAATTGTTGATGCTAAAACGGTTTATGCCATTACATTTTGGGAGAATATGTTATTAACTAGTGCCCAAGATACGAAGGAAAAAGATGGCTGAAAAACGTTCTGATTATCGCAGACAACAATCAAGAAAAAAAGGTAAAAAACTTTTACATCATATCAGATCGGCTTTTGCTGATCAAGATAGCACCGAAGAGAAAGTAGACGTCAATCCGGAATTTCAAAGAACTCAAACGGAGAGACGATCCTTTACTGATGATTGTCAAGAATTTGCAAATAATTCTGAACCAATTGATACTGGCTTGTCGCGAGAAGATAAGAGTTTAAGACTGAAAAAGAGATTGAATCGTGCTATTCTGATAGTGTTCGTTCTGATCATATTGGTGCTTTTGGCACTGTTTCATTTATAAAAAGAATAGAGGAAAAGTATGAAGATTGCGATTATTGCCCCAATGGAAATTGAGGCTGCTTATTACCGCAAATACTTTCACTCAGAAGATAAGGAAATGTTCGGATCAACTGTATTCGAACATTTTTCTGTTAATGGTAACGATGTTTACCTTGGCTTGAGTGGAATTGGCAAAGTGCAAGCAGCTATGAATTTGGCTAGTTTATTGAGCAACGTTGATATTGACATGATTTTTATGACAGGTTCAGCTGGTTCAATGAATCCCGACGTTCATAAAGAAGATTTGATTCTTCCTAGCGAATTTGCATACCATGATGCGCATAATACGATGGCGGGTGATTATGTTGAAGGACAGATTCCACAAGAACCTGCACGCTTTAAGCTTGATTCACCTGAAAGAGCAAAATTTGGCCAATATTTAAAGTCTAAGGGCGTTGATTATAAGGAAGGCTTAGTTGTAACTGGTGACTCATTTATTGCGTCTGATGCACAAAAGAAGACAATTAAGAAGAATTTTCCAGATGCACTTGGCGTAGAAATGGAAGGAGCAGCTTTCGCACAAGTCGCATATCACTTCAATAAGCCTTTGATTGCGATGCGAGCAATCTCTGATAACGGTGATGAAGACGCCAATGAAGACTTTGACGCTTTTGTTAAAAAAGTTGGAGCTAAGGCTGCAAAATTAATCTGTGATTATGTAGAGGAGATTGATTAAATGAGTGAGATTTACTTAGATAACGCTGCTACGACGCCAATGTCGCCAAAAGTAATCGATGTGATCACTGACCAAATGAAAAATGATTTTGGCAATGCTTCTAGTACGTATCAACTGGGCAGACAGGCAAGACATGTTATCGATCAGGCACGTCATCAGATTGCGCAGGCGATTAATGCTCAAGATGGTGAGATCATCTTTACTTCTGGCGGCTCAGAAAGCAATAATACAGCTATTTTTGGTACAGCTTACAGTCGCAAAGATATCGGCAAAAAAATAATTACCACTAAAATTGAACACCCTTCCGTTTTAAATCCGATGAAGAGATTAGAGAAACAAGGCTACGAAGTGGTTTATCTTGATGTCGACGAAAGCGGACATATTTCTCTTGATCAGTTGAAAAAGGAACTAACTCCGGACACGATTTTGGTTTCAATCATGGCTGTCAATAATGAAGTAGGCTCAATTATGCCAATTCAAAAAATTGGTGAGCTAGTGGCTGATAGCAATGCTTATTTTCATGTAGATGCCGTTCAAGGGATGGGCTCAATTGATTTAGACGTTAAGAAGATGAAGATTGATTTCTTGTCCGTTTCTGCGCATAAAATTAATGGACCTAAATTCTTAGGCTTTTTATATGAAAATAGCAAGATAACGATTCCTGACCTGGTACTTGGTGGGGAGCAGGAGATGAAGCGAAGAGCCGGAACGGAAAACGTTCCTGGTATTGCCGGCTTTGGCGAAGCTGTTAAAGAGTTAATGACGATTGGCCATGCCTCTCTGCAAAAGAAATATAAGCATTTTCAAGATATTATTTTGAATACGCTTGATAAAGCAGGGATCAAGTATCATATTAATGGTGGACGAGGAGAAAATGTCTCTCATCACGTCTTGAATTTGCAGATTGATGGTGTCTCCACTACTGTTTTGCAAACGATGCTTGATTTAAATGGCTATGCAGTGTCTGGCGGATCAGCATGTACAGCAGGTTCACTAGAGCCTTCACATGTTTTGATTGCTTGTTTTGGAGCTGATTCTCCTAGAATCAAGGAATCTATCCGGATTTCTTTTGGTCGTTACAATACAGATGAAGAAGTCAGCCGGTTTGCAAAGAAATTGGCAGAAATTGCTCAAGAAAAACAATCCAGTGAAAAATAGTTGCTTTCAAAAAGAAAGTAACTTATTATTAATAAGCGAGGAATTAAAATGGCAAATACAGTTGTGATTAATGGTGATAAACGAAAATTCACTTTGAGTCCGGATATTAAGTTATATGCTTTAATTGATGCAGGCTTTATGAAGACTGCTAAAGGCAATTTTAACTATGAACATCCCTTGTATAATGATTCACCTTATAATGCGCCAACTAAGCTCAAGATTACAATCAACAAGGAATTGTCACATCTGACCATGGTTGTTACTGATCGCAATGGTTTGCAAAAGGTTAATATTTTTAAGAACAAGCAATTGGCCCCAACTGTCGATCTTTTAAATTATATTTTGAAAGATTTGGAGGAGCGTAAAATTATTGTTCCAGTAAAGGATTGATTTTTGATGGTAGATAATAAGAAAAAAAGAGTCGTTGTCGGCATGAGTGGAGGCGTGGATTCTTCTGTTTCTGCACTTCTTCTTAAACAACAAGGCTATGACGTAATTGGCGTCTTCATGAAAAATTGGGACGACACCGATGATGCTGGTGTTTGTACCGCAACTGAAGATTATGAAGATGTCAAAAAAGTTGCTGATAAAATCGGCATTCCTTATTATTCAATCAATTTTGAAAAAGAATATTGGCACCGGGTTTTTGAGTATTTCTTAAACGAATACAAAAAAGGCAGAACGCCTAACCCCGATGTTATGTGCAATAGCCAAATCAAGTTTAAATCGTTCCTAGAATTCGCTATGGATCTGGATGCTGACTATATTGCAATGGGACACTATGCTAAGACTGTCAAAGATGAAAATGGAATCGTGCATATGATGCGCCCTAAAGATGGCAATAAGGATCAAACATATTTCTTAAGTCAGTTGAGTCAAGAGCAAATTAAAAAAGTTATCTTTCCTTTAGCTGATTTAACTAAGCCACAAGTACGTGAAATTGCACTTGCCAATGGTTTAGCTACGGCCAAGAAAAAAGATTCAACTGGAATTTGTTTCATTGGTGAAAGAAACTTTAGAAAGTTCTTGAGTGAATTTTTGCCAGCAAAATCTGGAAAAATGGTGACGCCAGATGGTCACGTAGTCGGTGAGCACGCTGGATTAATGTATTACACAATTGGTCAAAGACAAGGTTTAGGACTGGGGTCTACCAAACAATCAACAGATCCATGGTTTGTTGTCGGTAAAGATTTGAAGAAGAATGAATTGATCGTTGAGCAAGGCTATGACAGCAAATTGCTTTATGCTACTGAACTTAAGGCAAGTGACATGTCATTCTTCACTGGCAAGCCTGATCATGATGTTGAATTTCATTGTTCTGCAAAGTTTCGCTATCGTCAATGTGATGTTGGCGTTACTGTAAAATATCATGCGGCAGAAAATAGCGTTGATGTTTTTTTTGATGAACCAGCGCGTGCAGTAACGCCTGGTCAAGCACTTGTGCTTTATAATGGCGAGGAGTGCTTGGGTGGCGGCTTTATTGACGCGGCTTACCAACATGAAAAGCAGCTGCAATTAATCTAATTAGAACAAACAGAGATAAAACGAGCAAAGTTTTATCTCTGTTTTTTTTTAAAGAAAAATTTTGATGGTAAACTAATATTGTATAGACCAATATGTGAGAAAGGAAATCAATGATGTATAAACTTATTGCCTGTGACCTTGATGAAACCTTAATCAGTGATGATTCAACAATTTGTGAACGTAACCGCGAGGCAATCAAAAAGGCACTGTCACTAGGAGTAAAATTTGTTCCGGCAACGGGCAGAGGCTATGTTGCAATTGCTAATATTTTAAGAGAGTTGAACTTGTACAATAAGGCTGATGAATACGTGATTTCTTTTAATGGTGGCTGCATTAGTGAAAACAAGGATAATCAGATTTTAAAATTTACTGGCATCCCTTTTAAGAAGGCAGAAGAGTTATTTAATATTGGCAAGAACTTTGACGTCTGCATTCACGTTTATACTAAGGAAAAAGTATACTTGTACCATGCTAGCGATGATGAATTTGATTATATGAAAGTACGTCATCCTGTTGAAAAGATTGATGATCAAACTGATCTTAGCTTCTTAAAAGGTGAAAAAATTGCCAAGATGATTTATGGCAATCAAAATATGAACTATCTTCATGAAGTAGCAGATAAGATCAAAAACGAAACCGCTGATTTAGATGTTTCATATTCATCTAACAGATTTTTGGAATTAAATCATGCTGGCATCAATAAGGGTACCGGTTTAATCTGGTTAGCTGATAAGCTTGGCATTAAGCCTGAAGAAACAATGGCGCTTGGTGATAACTGGAATGATCTGTCAATGATTCAAGCTGCTGGTTTAGGAATTGGGATGCAAAATGCCGTTCCTGATATGAAAAAGGACTGTGATTTTATTACTGCAGCTAATAACAATCAAGGCGGGGTTGGCGAAGCAATTGAACGGTTTATTTTAAAGTCAGCTAAGGATTAAACTTAAGTCATATTTTTGCTACAATGGTCTCTAAGGAGATAAAAATTATGCAAATTTATTTTGTTCGTCATGGAAAAACTGAATGGAATTTAGCCAGTCGCTTTCAAGGTGGTCACGGAGATTCACCCCTATTGCCCCAAAGTCTAAAAGATATCCAAAAACTTGGAAAGTATTTAAAAGGCACCAAGTTTCGTGGTATTTTTGCTAGTCCTCTTCAAAGAGCTTTTAATACGGCTCAGGGCATAGATGATGCAATGAACGCTAAGTTGCCAGTAGTGATTGATGAACGCTTGCGTGAGTTCAATTTGGGCGATATAGAAGGCATGAAGTTCGACGATGCTGCCAAAAAGTATCCTAAACAAATTGATAACTTTTGGCATCATCCTGATCAATACGATCCACGAGAATTGCATGGCGAAACCTACGAACATGTTATTGCACGCGGCAAAGATTTTGCTACAGAAATGGCTCAGCGCTTTCCAGAAGATGACGATAAAATCTTGGCAGTTAGTCATGGTGCTGCTTTATCAGCAATCATGGGTGGTTTATTAGGCTATCCTTTAAAAGACGTACGTAAACGTGGCGGCTTGAGCAACACCAGTTTGACGGTTCTGGAGACTAAAGATGGTGGCAAAACTTTCCATTCGGTAATCTGGAATGAGACGGATTATTTAGGAAGAAAACTTTCAAAAACTGATTCACTTTAAAATGGATAAAAAAATAGCAGACTTATATGACGCGGGCAAAGTTGACCGCGCCATTCACTTATTAATTAAAAAAATTGATGATCACCCGCAAAATGTTGAAAACTATTTGCAGTTATCGACATACTTGCTTGAGCAGGGCAGCAGCGATCAAGCACAAAAGCTGCTTGAACAGGCTGAACATTTGGTAAAAAAGCCTCAAGAGCTCTACTATAATCTGGCTGTTTGTTATTACAGTCAAGGTGATTTTGATAAAGCTTTGGCTTTGCTTGATCAAATTGAAAATGATGATTTGACTTTATATCAAAAAGCACTAGTTTATTTAAAACTGGGACAGGGTCAAAAGGCACTTGCATATGCATTAACCATCAAAAAAATTGACGAGCGAGTTTTAGAACTGATTGGCGATATTTGGCTTAGTCTAGGCAATTTAAAACAGGCTGAGACAAGCTATCTAAAAATTCCAGAAGAAAAAAGAACAGCAAAAGTTTATTTTCTTTTAGGAGTTAGTTTATTCGCTGATAATCGTGATCAAGCAGAAAAGTATTTTGCTCAGGCAAAACAAATGGATCCAAAATATTATCAAGAAACGCAGCAGCAATATGGTAATTTACTAGGCTTAATAAGCGGCAAGGACAATTAAAATGGTTAAATTTACAGGAAAAGTCAACGGCATTGTCTTTGAAAATGATCAGGATATGTTCAAAATCCTTGATGTAGAAATACTTGGCAAACTTGAAGGCTATCCTCGTGATGAAATAAAGGTCACCGGCAGCTTTGGCGAAATCCAGATTGCAGGACGCTATCAATTTGATGGTCGCCTGATTATGCATGACAAATTTGGCCTGCAATTTCGTTCAGATAGCTATCAACAAGTGATGCCACATGAGGAAGGCAGTTTGACCAAATATTTAAGTTCAAACAAATTTCCTGGCATCGGCTTAAAAGCAGCAGGAAAAATTATTGATGAACTTGGAATTAATGCCTTGGATGTTTTGAAAAATAATCCTGCTAAGATCGATACCTTGGCCTTAACGCAAAAGCAGAAGGACAGTCTTTTATCAGGAATTAATTCAATGGACTCCTTTTCAGAGATAATTTTAAAATTAGCCCAATATGGCGTTAAGAAGAAGGTTGCCACTCGTCTATATCAGTTCTATCATGGCGAGGCCTTAAAAAAGCTGCAGCAAAATCCCTATGCAGCGATTGCTGAAGTGCAAGGCTATGGCTTTAAAACGGCAGATATCATTGGTCGTGAATTAAATATTAAGGCCGATGATCCTAAGAGAATCCAAGGGGCAGTTTATCAAGTTTTAATTGATGCTTTAACCAGCAGTGGCGATACTTATGTTGGATTAGCTGAATTGTTAACTGAAAGCAGTAAAATGCTTGATATTTCGGCCTTTGATCCAATTGCTAAAGAAGTAAATACGCTGCAAAAGAACGGTAAAGTTGTCGTTGATGGTGAAAATGTAGCTATATCTAATATTTATGAAACTGAAGTAAATATTGCCCGAACGCTAAAAAATTTAGTACAACGCCGGCAAGACCAGCATGACGAAACATACTCTGATAGCGAGATGGAAGATGCTATTGAAGAAGCCGAAAAAAAGTTAAAAATCAAGTATGATGATACACAAAAGGCTGCAATCAAAAATGCTTTGAATAATCCAGTTTCGATTTTGACAGGTGGTCCCGGAACTGGAAAAACAACGATTATTAACGGTATCTTGCTGTCTTTACGGCAGTTGGCCGATATTCCAGCTTCTGCATTATACAGTGAAGACCCACCGTTTTTACTAGCTGCACCAACAGGCAGAGCAGCTAAAAGAATGGGTGAAATCACCGGCATTGCTGCAAAAACTATTCACCGGTTGCTTGGTCTAGGAATTGGCGAAACTGATGAAGCCGAACTCAACGAATTGAATGGAGAAATTTTAATTATTGATGAGATGTCAATGGTTGACATGTTCCTGTTTAAGCAATTGGTCTCTAGCATCAATCAAACTCGGCATATCGTCTTTGTTGGAGATAAGGATCAGCTGCCATCAGTCGGAGCTGGGAATGTTTTTAGTGATCTGATCAAATCACATGCTTTTCCAACAACGATTTTGAAACAAATTCACCGTCAAGGCGATGATTCGACGATTATTACCTTAGCCCATGACGTAAATGACGGCAAAAATCAGGATGAGCTGTTCAAGAAAACCAAAAACTATTCATTTATCCCTTGTCAGCCGCAATTAGTCGGCGAAGCTGTCGGACAAATTGTCGAATTGGCGTTAAAACGGGGGTTTTCTAAAGATGATATTCAAGTCCTCGGTGCAATGTATCACGGCAATGGTGGCATTATTAATTTGAATGATATTTTGCAGGAAATTATGAATCCACCAAAAGCCAAAAGCAAACAGGTTGAGGCTCATAACGAAAATTTCCGTATTGGTGATCGAGTTTTGCAGCTGCAGAACAATCCTGAAAAAGACATTTACAACGGACAGATTGGTAAAGTCGTCGGCATTGATGATCACAGTTCCGATAAATGTTTGATTGCCAATTTTGATGAACGTGAGGTTGAATTTAATAAAAAAGACCTGTCTGATTTGACACGGGCTTACGCAATTACTATTCATAAATCACAAGGGTCTGAGTTTCCGCTGGTAGTTTTGAATTTAACTATGCAAAATTACGTCATGCTAAAAAGAAATCTTCTTTATACAGCAATTACGCGAGCGGAGAAGAATCTCGTGCTAGTAGGTGAGCCGCGAGCATATATTACGGCTTTAAATACTCCTGGCAATGATCGAAAGACCGGCTTAACTGCAAAGTTGCAAAAAGAACTGAAAGTTGATCAGTCAAATGATGATGCTGCAAAAACTGCAAAAAAGCTGCCACCAAAATCAGCAGAACAAGAAGATTATATTTTAACTAAAGAAAAAATCTATTCAGGTGAAATTGATCCAATGATTGGGATGCAGGATATTAGCTTAAAAGCTCGTTAATCGATTCTAAAAGCCAGTAAAATAAGTTAAAATATTAGATGTTAGAGTCAAAGTCCAATGTTATTCGCCCTAAGTTTAGCTTGGGGCTTTTGTTTTGGGAAAAGAAGAATTGCAATGAGTTCATATTATGAATTAAAATGGCACGATGAAGATTTATCTAAATATTCAACAGATAAGCTCTACTTTATTTGGAATGTAGTTAAGCAGCCGCTTCGCCCTGAATATCGACAAATGCTAGGAGAATTAAAGTGGCGTCAAGCTAAGAAGAAGCAAACGAATACTTTAGCCAAAATTAAAGAGATTATTTCTTTGCGGACAGATAGAAATGAATTACGTAAAGCTTGGTTGAAGTTGCATCCGCAAGCTAAAAAAGAAAGAACAGGGAAAACCATCTCCGAATTAGCGCAGATGCTGCCAGAAATTTCGAAGCAATTAGGGGCTTTTATTGAATTAGAAAATATCGAAATAAAATACTTTGGCAATGATGGTGAACCTTATTATGAATTGACAGATTTTAGGGATGTCTTTCCGAATAATTACTTAAAGAGTGGTTTTAAAAAATATGGAATTGCCGAAAAGAAGTTTTTACAACTAATAGGTAAAGCGCATCAAGAACAATATCGAAAATTACGCCAGCAAATTGAGCTTGAAGAAGACGAAAATGGCGAAATCATTATTCCATATTATGATGCGGTTGAGTTAAAACATATTTTGGAAGAAGCAGGTTAGAGCAAAATATTTTTAAGGAGTGCGAACAAAAGGTGAAGCTTAAAGCAGAATTTATTCAAAGTGAACTTGGCAATTGGGTTGCAAGAAATACCGCTGTTATTCCGGTTAGTTCAGATATCTTTGAAGTGGCGACAACTGAAATTGATTCTTATGGTGACACGATTTATTGCTTTGTTAAACAGGTTGATAATTTGTATCAAATTAGCGATGAGGGCCGAATGCTTTTTAAACTGGATCCAGGTGCAAGCGATCAAGAACTTTATGAAACAGCAGAAGCAATTGCGATAGGGGCCGGTTTTGATTATGATGAAAAGCATTGTGAAATCTCGGTAACAACCGATCAAGATAATTTAGCGCAAGCGATTGTTAAATTATCACAGCTTCAATTGGCAATATCATATTTGGGTTAAAAAAAAGCTTGGTTATAAAATAACCAAGCTTTTTATTGTCTTAGATTAAATGAGTCAATTTGAAATGCAACTTTGAATTTTTGCTTTTTTTGATCTTCGCCGTCAATTTGGTCATATTCTAGCTTAGAAGTGACAATATCAATTTTACTGCCGGCAATGTCATGAAAATGCGGATCATAAACATGAGAGCCGTCCTTTAACAATTTAGCAAAAAGGCGAATAAACTTATGCAAACTCGGCTTTTGAACAACGACCACATCTAAATGATGGCTGTGAATGTTAGCTGAAGGCAAAATTGCAAATCCACCGCCAAAATATGGATGATTTGTGGTAGTGACAAAGTAGACATCATCGTATTGCAATATATGATTGTCCTTTGTTACTTTGACGGAGAAAGTGTCCTGTCGGCAAAGTACATAATAATATTAGACGCGTAAATTAAATTGCCGAGATGAAGCTTATTCAATTTTTCCTTCATTTTTTGATGATTGCTGCTGTATATGACAAAAGCATCAAACCCAATCCCAAAATTATTTACAAAATAATATGGTCGGTTGTTTTTTAACGAAGAAATAAACTTGCCACAGTCAACTGGATGATAATCTAAATTTTGTAAAAGTCGATTTACCAATTCTTCCGGCTTTTTTGATAAATGAGCAGCACGTGCAAAATCATTGCCAGAACCAGCAGGGAGATAGGTAATTGGCGTTTCGGGATGATTTGAAGTTTTAATTCCATTGAGAATTTCGTTTAAAGATCCATCTCCGCCAATAACAATCAAAATTTCATTTTCTAGATGGGCGAGGTTGCCATAGTTTTTAGCTAAGCTGATTAATTCTCCAGAATAATTGCTTATTGGTAATCAAAGGGTAGGAGCTTCTCCTGCAAAACTTTGCTAAGCTCGGAAAAAGTCTCACAAGCTTGGCCATTGCCCGCCACGGGATTCAAAAGTAAATGTATTTTTTAATATTTTGCATTTTTGACTTGTTTTTCTAAAAAAAAGAAAACCCTTGCGGGCTTCTTTTAAATTTATTTCTTTTCAACAATCATTGGTAAAATCATCGGTCTTCTTTCTGTCTTGGAATATAAAAAGTCAGAAAGGTTTTCAATAATTGCCTTACGAATATCGCTATCTTTAGGCTTATCCGTTTTAGCCATTTCATTTCTGAGAACGTGGTAAACATGTTTTTGTGCCTGACTAATTAATTCAGTAGATTCGCGCATATAAACAAATCCACGACTTAAAATATCAGGTCCAGCTAAAACGCGCTTATGTTTATAATCGACAGTAGCAACAGCTACAACTAATCCTTCTTCAGATAGAATTTGTCGATCATGAACAACTACGTTGCCTACATCTGCTTTACCTGAAGTATCAACATAGACATCACCAGCTGGAATATGACCAGCAATTCTTGCTCCTTCAGGCCCAAAGCAGACTACTTCACCATTTGATAAAACAAATGTGTTGTCAGCTGGAACGCCAGCTTCTTGTGCAAGTTCGGTATGAATAACCTGCATTCTGTATTCACCGTGAACAGGAATCATGTACTTAGGTTTAGTTAACCGAACCATCATCTTTAATTCTTCTTGACCACCATGTCCAGAAGTGTGGACGTTGTTTACACGACCATGAATTACATGTGCGCCACCTTCCATTAACTTGTTAATTAAGTGGTTAACGCTTAATGTGTTTCCTGGAATTGGGTTAGATGAAAAGATAACTGTGTCATCAGGCTGTAAACTGATTTGACGGTGAGTACCATTAGCAATTCTGGATAGGGCAGCTAATGGTTCACCCTGTGATCCAGTACATAAAATCATTACCTTTTCAGGTGGCGTATGATTAATTTCATCCGCATCGACAATCAAACCTTCAGGCAAATTAAGATAGCCTAAATCAATCCCATTTTGTACGCCATTTTCCATGCTTCGACCAAATATGGCAACTTTTCTGCCAGTATCAATTGCAGCTTGAATAGCTGTTGATACACGGTAAAGATTTGAAGCAAAGGTAGCAAAAATGATTCTGCCTTTAATTCCAGTGATCATGTCATGTAAAGATTTAGCAACAAATCTTTCAGACTTAGTAAATTGCTGTACTTCGGCGTTGGTTGAATCAGACAATAAAGCTAGGACGCCTTCATCGCCAAGCTTGGCCATTTTTTGAAAGTCTGGAGCCGGCTGATCCATTACTGGTGTTAAGTCAAACTTAAAGTCACCAGTAAAGACTACTACTCCAAGTGGAGTATGAACAGCAATTCCCAAAGTGTCAGGAATAGAGTGAGTAGTTCTAAAGAAGGAAACACTTAATTTATTGAATTTTAAAACTGTATCTTCATGTTCTTCATGAAGCTCAGTTGTATTCAAAATACCGTGTTCTTCTAACTTGCCTTTGATTAAAGCTAAAGCAAATGGAGTTGCGTAAACAGGAATTTCAGGAATTTTTTCCAATAAAAATGGAATGCCTCCGATGTGGTCTTCATGTCCGTGACTAACAACTAGTGCTTTAATCTTTTTACGATTTTTAACCAGGTAGGAATAATCAGAAATAACATAATTGATACCTAGTAAATTGTCTTCGGGAAACTTAATGCCACAATCCATGATAATAATTTCATCTTGGTATTGGACACAGTACATATTTCTACCGATTTCGTGCAGACCCCCGATGGCGAAAACGGCAACTTCATTATTTTTTATTCGCACTCTTATTACTTCTTATCGAACGACGTTAATTTAAAATCAGCGTGTTCTTTTTCGTACTTTAAAGAGTTTCCAGTTAATTCTTGGATGAGTTCAATGTTGTAGGGGGTATTATCCTCAACCAATGTTCTTGCTTCGACTTGGTTGTCTGCCTCCATGTAAAGAGTTTGTGTTGTTTCTCTACGTGGGTTAACAATCTTGTCTTTTTGATACAAAACTTTGTAGATCATATTTATAATCTCCTTAATTTATTGTAAAAAACGTTCTCAAAATGAATATTTATAAAAAATATTCCATAGCTAATAAAAATTTTATCATAATTAATAAGGTAAGTATAGAAACAAGCTAAGTGTTATGACTTTTTTTAAAACAGAGAATATGTTGACTATAAATAACAAAAGGACTACCATAAGACATGGTAAATGCCTTTTATAACTCATTTACTTGAAACAAAGAAGCCTCTTCGATCTTCTTAATTCCTACATAAGCAAAAAAGCTGTTGGCTCAGTCATCCAGCGGCTTTTTTCTTTATGAAATTTTTAATCTAAAAGAGCACTGACCTAAATCATTGGTTAGTGCCTTGTTATTTTATTGTCTTAAAAATAACATATTAAGAAATGACGATGGTGTTTTCGTCCAAATGGAATGGGTCTTGCTTGTTGATCCGATCGTAAAAAAGGTGACCGTTAAGGTGGTCAATTTCATGACTGGCAACAATTGCAGGATAGTCTTTTAAGCGAATTGTTTTTTCTTCACCATCTACAGTGAAATAGTGAATAGTTAATTTATCTGGACGAGGAACGTAACCATCAATTTCTTTATCAACACTTAAGCAGCCTTCACCTTCACTTAAACAAACTTTTCTGACAGACTCAGAAATAATTTCTGGATTTACAAACGTTTCTTTAAAAAGAATGTTTCCCTTGTCATCTGGAACAAGCAAGGAAGCCATTTGCACGCTTTCATCGACTTGAGGAGCGGCCAAACCAACGCCGGCACGAAGTTGATGTTTTTCAGCAATTTTAGGATCTTGTGAATTAATTAAATATTCCATCATATCTTTTGCTAATTGCTTGTAATGATCGCTAAGTGGAAAAGTAAGTGGTTGCGCAACTTTACGTAAAACGGGATTTCCGTCACGCGTAATATCTTTCATTAAAATCAATTTGATATCTCCTTTATAATCATTTTGTCTCAATATTATTTTTACCATAAATTAATAAGCAATGGCTAATTTTTGCCAATAAAAAAGATAAAATGCAAAATTAGTCTTAAACGTTGACCACCATAAGCTTAGGTGGTAAAATTACAAGACGTAACTATACAGATAGAAATGCACTTCGATAAAGCGTAATGCGCTACCGAAACTGTGACCGGGTCACAGTTTTTTTATTGAAGATGGGGAGGAATACTTTTGTCAGAAAAAAGAAGAGACGATCTTAGAAATATCGCTATTATTGCCCACGTTGACCACGGTAAAACTACTTTGGTTAACCAATTATTGAAGCAATCCGATACTTTGCCAGAACACATGAATCTGGAAGATCGTGCAATGGACTCAAATGCTATTGAACGTGAACGTGGTATTACTATTTTGTCAAAGAATACTGCTGTTAAGTACAAGGATACTACTATCAACATTTTGGATACGCCAGGACACGCCGACTTCGGTGGTGAAGTAGAACGTATCATGCACATGGTTGACGGAGCTCTTTTGCTTGTTGATGCATACGAAGGTCCAATGCCACAGACTCGTTTCGTTTTGAAAAAGGCTCTCGAAGCTGGTGTTAAGCCAATCGTTGTCTTAAACAAGATTGACCGTCCAGGTGCACGTCCTAAGGAAGTTTTGGATGAAGTTCTTGAACTTTTTATTGAATTAGGAGCTAATGATGAACAGATTGACTTCCCAGTAGTATATGCTTCAGCTTTGAACGGTACTTCATCTTATGATCCAGATCCAGCAAAGCAAGAACATACTATGGATCCTATTTTTGATACTGTTATCAAGAATATTCCAGCCCCAGTTGATAATTCAGACGAACCTCTTCAATTCCAAATTACTATGCTTGATTGGGATGACTACGTAGGTCGTATCGGTGTTGGTCGTATTTACCGTGGTAAGGTAAAGGTTGGCGACAACATCACTGTTATGAAGCGTGATGGCTCAACGCAAAACTTCCGTGTTACTAAGTTGTTTGGTTTCTTCGGTTTAAAGCGTAATGAAATTAAAGAAGCTAAAGCAGGCGACATTATCGCTATTAGTGGTATTAACGATATCTATGTTGGTGAAACGATTGCTTCAGCTGATCACCCAGAAGCTTTGCCTCTTCTTAAGATTGATCCACCAACACTTCAAATGGACTTTGTTGCTAATGATTCACCATTTGCTGGTCGTGAAGGTGACCAAGTAACTCCTAAAAAGCTTGAAGATCGTTTGATTCGCCAAACTCGTACTGATGTTTCATTAAAGGTTGAACCAACTGACCAATTAAACGCTTGGACTGTTTCTGGTCGTGGTGAACTTCACCTTTCAATTTTGGTTGAAGAATTACGTCGTGAAGGCTTTGAATTACAACTTTCACGTCCTAAGGTAATTTATCGTGAAATCGACGGCGTCAAGTGTGAACCATTTGAAGCTGTTCAAGTTGATACTCCAGATGAATACGTGGGTGGCGTTATTGACTCACTTTCACAAAGAAAAGGTACCATGCAAAACATGGAAGCAATAGGAAATGGGCAAACTCGTTTGGAATTTCTTGTTCCTTCACGTGGTTTAATTGGTTACAATAACGAATTTATGTCACAAACTGGTGGTTATGGTATTTTGAACCACAGCTTTGACTCATACAAACCAATGATTAAGAACTGGGAACCAGGCCGTCGTAACGGTGCTTTGGTTTCAATCAACCAAGGTCAATCAACTACTTACGCACTTCAATCAGTTGAACAACGTGGTGTATTGTTCATTGGTGCCGGTGTTGAAGTTTACGAAGGTATGATCGTAGGTCAATCTTCTCGTGAACGTGATATCGCAGTTAACGTAACTAAGGGTAAGAACTTAACTAACACCCGTGCTTCAGGTAAAGACCACGCAGCTGCCATTAAGACTCCAAAGAAGATGACTTTGGAAGAAGCTATCGAATTCTTGAACGATGATGAATACTGTGAAGTAACTCCTAAGTCAATTCGTCTTCGTAAGAAGATTTTGAACACTTCAGAGCGTCAAAAGGCAGACAAGAGACGTAACCGCGCTTAATTAAAGATTTGAACAAAAGCCATCACTGTTATGCGGTGTTGGCTTTTTTGTTTTATAATTAAACAAGCATATTTATTTAAAAAGGAGACGGCAGCGGTGCGTCGAAAAATACATTATCTGAATTACAATATTTTTATTCCATATTTGCTTTTAGTGATTATGGGTGTGATCTTAGTTTACTCAGCTAGTTCTGACATTTTGTTGCAAAATGGTTTTAAACCTTCAACATATGGAATTAAACAAGCAATTTACGCTGCCGTAGCCTTTTTCATATTTGGAATTCCATTTTTTGCTTTAAAATTGGAAGTTTTCAAGAATAAAAAGTTTGTTATGTACTTCCTGTTGATTAGTTTGGCTATGCTGGCCTTCTTGGTTGGATTAAAAATTGTTAAAGGCTCAAGCGCTGCCGTTAATGGGGCTGTTGGATGGATAAATTTAGGTTTCATTAACTTGCAGCCGCTTGAAGTAGCTAAGCTTTCGCTTGTTCTTTATTTAGCCTATGTCTTAGATCGACGCGATGGCAAATTAGTGAAAGGACATATTTGGTCAAATTTAGTTCACCCTGCTTTAATGACTGCAATTATGATGGCTTTGGTCATCGTTGAACCAGATTTTGGGGGAACAGCAATTTTATTCGTGATTGCATTGGTAATGTTTTCTGTTTCTGGTATTCCAACTTCTCTAGCTATTCGCTGGTTGATTGCAATCGTAATCGCTGTTTTTGCAGTCTTTTTCCTAGTTATTTTCTGGAATCCTAAATTTTTGCAAACCAGTTATCAATTTCAAAGACTACTTTCCTTTTTGCATCCCTTTGAATTGGAACGTAAGGGCGGTGCCCAGTTGGTAAACTCTTATTATGCAATTCATAATGGCGGACTCTTTGGCGTAGGGTTAGGAAACAGTATGGAAAAACGGGGATATTTGCCAGAACCATATACTGATTTCATTTTATCGATTACCGCAGAAGAACTTGGAGTAATTGGAGCTATTCTTATAATTGGATTATTATTTTACTTAATGTGGAATATTATGGAGGTTGGTATCCATGCTACCTCGCAGTTCAACGCTCTAGTTTGCTTCGGTGTCACGACAATTATTTTCACTGAATCACTCTTTAATATCGGTGCTGTAGTTGGTTTATTGCCGATCACGGGGGTTACGCTGCCGTTTATTTCTTATGGTGGTTCATCTATGATTGTTTTGACTTGCTGTATTGCATTAGTACTGAATATTTCAACCAATGAAAAAATTAAGAAGGAGGAAGATGAGACAGTCGCATGAGCATCGATGAAGAATTGAAAGGAGCCGGTTTGCAGCAGCGTACTTGCTTATTGATCTACTTGTACAATGTTGGCGATCAATATAAGCTGAGAAAATATGGCGATATTGTCTATTTTTCTAAGAAGATGAAATATTGCGTACTTTACCTAGATAGTGAAGAAGCAAATAAAGTAAAAAATGAATTGGCTCATTTAGATTTTGTTGAGCGAGTTGAATTTTCTGATGAAGAAGACGTTGATTTAAGCAGCAGTCATATCGAACAGCAGATTGCAGATATGGCTAAAGAAGCTGAGATAAAATTACAATCAAAAAATGAGGATTTGTTGAAGTGAGAATCATATCAGGCAAATATGCAAAGCGTAATTTATTTACTTTAAAAAGTCGAAAAACCAGACCTACTAGTGATAAAGTTAAGGAATCACTTTTTAATTCTTTAGGTCAATTTTTTAACGGCGGTGAAGTACTGGATTTGTATGCGGGCAGTGGAGCATTAGGAATTGAAGCTGTTTCTCGCGGGTATAGTCATGCAACTTTAGTTGATATTAATTACGCTGCTGTTGAGATAATCAAGAAGAACGTTGCTTTAACGAAAGAAGAAGATAAGTTCTCTGTTTTTAAAATGCCAAGCAAAGTGGCATTAAAAAAATTCGCTGAAAGCGGTAAAAAATTTGATTTGGTCTTTTTGGATCCGCCATATGCTAAACAGAAAATGAAGTCCGATATGATTGAGATGCTGAATAATAATCTTTTAAATGAGCGCGCAATTGTTGTTGCCGAAACTGATGATCAAACTATTTTGCCAGAAATCGCTGGTTTTACTTTGATTAAAGACCATCATTTGGGCAAAACCATTGTCAGAATTTACCGAAAGGATTAAATTATGACGATTGCTTTATTTCCAGGAAGTTTTGATCCAATTACTAATGGACATTTGGATGTCGCTAAGAAGGCAGCGACAATGTTTGATAAAGTCTATGTAGTAATTATGACCAATACCAATAAACATTATCTTTTTAATTCGCAAGAACGTACTCAAATGGCTCAGGAAACTCTTAAAGACATCCCCAATATCGAAGTTTTAGCAAAGCCTGACCAATTAACGGTTGATGTTGCCAGGCATTTAAAGGCTTCGGCTATCATTAGGGGAGTCAGAAACACTGAGGATTTTTTATATGAGCAGCAAATAGCAGGGATCAATGAACGACTTAACGATCAAGTTCACACAGTACTGCTGTTTACAGATCCTGAGAATAGTTTTGTTGCTTCAAGCATGATTAAAGAAGTAGCACGATTTAATGGTGATATTGAACAATTTTTGCCTGCTAATGTTGCGGATGCACTTAAAAAGAAATTGAGATGATTTTATGAGTCAATCCAAGAATGATAAGACAAAAAAAGTAAGACGCAATTGGCTGATTGCTATCATTGTTGTCATTCTTTTAGCAATTATCGGCTGTTTGCCAACTAACTATTACATTGAAAGTCCCGGAGAAGTTTTCCCAGTTAGTGAATTTATTAAAACAAATAAGAAAAAAGCAAATAATTTAAACATGGTAACGGTAAGCATCAGTGCGCAACCGGTTAATGTTTTTCAATATTTATGGAGTTTTACTCAGCAATACGATACTCGCGTTCCAAGTAAAGAACTTCTTGGAGGACAGACGAATAGTCAATATGAAGAATTGCAAAATTGGTATATGGAAACGTCTCAGCAGAACGCAATTTATTATGCTGCTAAAAAAGCAGGTTTAAAACCAAAATTGCATTATATTGGCGTTTATGTAATGGCGATTCAAAATAATTCAAGCTTCAAAGGCAAATTGCAAATCGGCGATACGGTTTTAGGTGCTAACGGTCATCGCTTCCATTCAACCAAACAAATGATGACTTATTTAAATAAACAGAAAGTTGGCTCTAAAGTTACAATCACTGTTTTAAGAAACAAAGTAAAAAAGAATTACAGTGGGAAGATTGTCAAATTAAAGAATAGTACGCGTAAAGGTATCGGCATTCAATTAGTAGAGCATTTAACGGTAACAACCAATCCGAAAATTGAAATTAATGCAGGTGCGATCGGCGGTCCAAGTGCTGGATTAATGTTCACGCTTGAAAGTTACGAAATTTTTACTCATCAAAATCTGGCTAAGAATCATAAAATAGCAGGTACTGGTACCATTGATACTACTGGAAAAGTCGGAATTATCGGTGGGGTTGATAAGAAAGTAGTTGCTGCCGATAGAGCGGGGGCAGAAGTATTCTTTGCGCCAACAGATTCAACAGGGGTCAAAAAATCAAATACTAATTATGAAGTAGCCAAAAGAACGGCTAAGCGAATTCACAGTAAGATGAAGATTGTTCCAGTTGCTACTTTTTCAGACGCATTAAACTATCTGAAGAAAAATTATAAATAAAAACAAAAAAAATTAGGCTCAGAAAAAAATTCTGAGCCTTTTTTTCGTATTTAAATAATGGGAGGTAGTTTATGAGTTTTGAAAAAATTAAAAATTGGATTATTGAAAAGAAAAATATTCTATTGATTGTTGGTGCAATTGTAGGCGTCATTTTCTTTTTACAGAAAAATGATCAATCAAATAGCAGCGAAGCTAATACCCTAATGTCTGAACAAGAAAAAAGTTCGAGCAGTTTTAGCAGTGCGGCTTCAAGCAGTTCATCCGTTTCTCAGGCAAGCAGCTATTCTTCATCACAAAATAAAGAAGTTACTTGTGATATTTCTGGTGCTGTAAAGCATCAAGGCGTTTATACCTTAAAAAATGGTGCCAGACTGCAAGAATTGATTGAAGCAGCAGGGGGGTTAAAAAGCAATGCGCAGCTAAAAGCAATAAACAGGGCCATGACTTTAAAGGATCAAGATAAGATTCATATTCCCTATAAGGGTGAAAAAGTAGATCCGGCAACGACCGTTTCTGGGAACAGCACTAGTGAAAAAAATGATGCTTCAAGCAGCAGTTCTAGTGATGGCGAAAAAATAAACATTAATACTGCAAGTGCGGCCGATCTGCAAAAATTAAATGGAATTGGAGAAAAAAGAGCAGAACAAATAATTGCTTATCGTGAACAAAATGGCGATTTTAAGAAGATTGAAGATCTAATGCAGGTCTCAGGAATTGGGGAAAAGACTTTTGCAGCACTCAAAGACCAATTGGCTATTTAATTTGCTTCAGCCAGGATATTTGCTGCTTTTTTGTTTTTTGACCGCCTCGGTTTCAATGCTATTTTTTATAGCTAAAAGCAAGTGTCAGCGAATAATTGTCTGTTTGTTGCTCATATATTTTGGTTATCTGTTATTTAAAAAATATGGACAGAATTTATTAGTCTCAGTGGCTTTTTTAGCGATATTTTTCTTATTTGCATTCAAAAATAGTCAAATTAATGAAGTTTCTTTAAATGAAGATACCGTAGTTAAAGTGTATCCTGATCAAGTTAAGATTAGTGATGACTGGATGTCTGCAACTGGTAGAGTTGGCAAAACTTCAATTTTAATTAGTGGAAAAATTGCCGCGGAACAAAAGCGCTTGCTAGCATCAGGCAAAACAGTACAAATAAATCATTTAAAT
Organism: Lactobacillus amylolyticus DSM 11664; assembly: GCF_000178475.1. Classification (GTDB taxonomy): domain Bacteria; phylum Bacillota; class Bacilli; order Lactobacillales; family Lactobacillaceae; genus Lactobacillus; species Lactobacillus amylolyticus. Next base: position 55,067 of record NZ_ADNY01000011.1, read on the forward strand.
GGTGAAGTATCTCAAATATTGCCGGCAACAAATTTAGGAGAGGTAGATTATCGCAAATACTATGCCGAAAAGAGAATTACTCAAAAAATAGAATTCAAAAATTGTCAGATGCAGCCGGTCAGCTTCGGCTTCAAGGAAAAGTTGCATCATTTAAGGTTTAATTTGCAACAATATTTTAGCCAGATGCCACCATTGTTGAGCTTTTTTACTAGCGAGTTGCTTTTGGCAGAAAATCCATCTTCTGATAAAACTATTATGAATAATTATCGTGATCTTGGTATCATCCATTTGCTTAGCATTTCAGGATTGCATGTTGGCATTTATACCTTAGTGATCAGTACGATTCTTTATTTACTGAAATTCACTGATCGACAAGTCTTTTTTGTCTGTGTGCTATTTTTATTCATTGGAATTTTCTTAAGTGCTGGACAGGCAGGCTTTGTGCGCGCTAGTTTGACTTATTTGCTGGAAGAAATCTTTTCTTTGCGCAAATGGAAGATTACAGGATTTGATCTCTTAGGATTAACCTGTCTTATACATTTGTTGTTTTTGCCACGTTTATTTATGAGCAGTGGAGCTATTTTAAGTTATATATTAGCTTTTGGTTTGCAATTAACCCAAGATAAGCAGGGACTGATGCAATCCTTTTTAATGAATCTTTTATTGACGCCATTTCTGCTCTTTTTCTTTTTTCAAGTAAATGTGTTAACAATTATTTTTAATAGTTTGGCAATACCATATTTTAATTTTGTGGTGATGCCGGCCTCGTTTTTAAACTTGGTAATTTTTAAGCTAAACCCAAGTTTAAGCTTGAAAATTGAACTGTTGCTAAAGAGTACGGAAGAAATTATTGGAAAAATTTCGCAAACAAAATTAGGATTAATTGTTTTTGGCAAAATTAATTGGTGGGAATGCTTAATAACTGTGCTGATTGCAATTGTTTTGATAGCTTATTTATCGAAGAAGAACGCAAAAAGAAAGTGGAAGCTGAGTTTAGCTGCCGGATTAATGGCTACTTATGGAATGGGTTTTTGCTTAATTCATTTTCCATTAGAAGGTCAGGTTACTTTCATCGATGTTGGACAGGGCGATAGCATTTTAATCACGACGCCATTTCCTAGAAAGGTATATTTGATCGATACCGGGGGAAAGCTTAATTTTTCAGGCAAAAAAATCACCCCGCAAGTGAACCGCATAACTTTGCCTTTATTGAAAGCACAGGGAATTAATCAAATTGATGGCTTGTTTGTTTCCCATCAGGATGCCGATCACGTTGGGGATGTAGGTCCATTGCTGGAGCAAATTAAAGTGAAAAAACTGTATATGGCAAAAGGATTGCTTAATAATCCATCTTTTTGTAAACGAATTGCCGGTAAAACCAGTCAAACCAAGTTGGTTGAATTGCTGGCGGGGATGCAGATCAAAGAACCCAAGATTAATTTTCAGGTAGTATATCCTTTTAAGCCCGGTGAGGGGAAAAATGAAGATTCATTATCGCTGACTTTTGAAGTTGCCCATAAACGCTGGCTTTTTACCGGAGATTTGGGTCAAGATGGTGAAAAGGAAATTGCAGCAAATTATCCATTAAAAGTTGATTATTTCAAACTGGGCCATCATGGGAGCAAAACTTCTTCTAATCCGGATTTTTTGAAAGCAATTTCGCCGAGCATGGTTTTTATTTCGGCAGGCAGAAACAATCGCTTTGGTCATCCGCATCAGGAAACCTTGAGCACATTGCGCAGTTTGCGTATTCCGTGGGCTTCAACACAAGACTGTGGTATGATTAGCTGGTACTATGGCTTTAAAAAGCCTCACTTTGAACGTTTTGTCATGGAGAAAATGGAATGAATTTACTTTCTTTATTTAAGAATACGAATAACAATAATCCGCATACGCTAATATGGGGAGACGATGATTTCCTGAATGATTATTTGGCTCGTTCATATGTAAAAGATGAGCGTTTTGCTTCTTTAGATCATGTAATTGTTGATTGTGAAAATGATGGCCTTGACGAACTGATTGCTGCTTTGACCGAATCAAGCCTTTTTTCCAATCAAAAAATTATTACGGTTAAACAGCCATTCTTTTTAACAACTAAGGTTGCCAAAAAATATCAAAAGCAGCTAAAACAGCTGCAGGATATTTTTTCTCATTTGAAAGAATTGGAAGATGTTGTTGTAATTGTTGCTTCATATGAAAAAATTGACCGGCGTAAAAAATTAACCAAAACAATCATGGGATCATTTAATGTAGTTGAACCCCTTGTTAGACCATATGAGGTAGCAGCAATTGCGAAGGCGCTCATAAAAGCGGAGGGATATACAATTTCTCAGTCTGCGTTGCAGATTTTAGTAGAGCGCAGCGATCAAGTGATGGACACGATCTTAAGTAATTATGAAAAGCTGAAAATGGCTTGTGTGGACAAAAAAATCACAGAAGAAGCCGTTAAAACGAATGTTGATCTATCGCTAGCTCAAAATATTTTTGCAATTCTAGAGGCAGCCTTAAATCATAACTATCAAGAAGCAATTATCAGATTAAATGATCAGTTGCGCGAAGGTACGAATGCAATTCAATTGCTGGCTGTTTTTGAAAATCAAATCGAACTTCTACTGGTTGTAAAAATTTTGGCAAAACGAGGAAGAAGCGAACCGCAAATAGTTAAAGAATTAGGCGTACATCCATATCGAGTTAAGCTCGCACTTAGAAGCCGGATTCAAATTAACAAATTAGAAAATCTTTTAGCAGAGGCAATTAAGCTGGAATATAACTATAAAAATGGAAATTATCATGACGATAACTTTATTAAAATGTATATTTTGAATGTTTAGAAATAAAAAAAGAAGGCCAGGGGCGTTAACCTCTGACCTTCTTTTGGTTTTTAATTACTTAGCTAATTTGCTCAAACGACTCTTATCACGAGAAGCTTTGTTCTTGTGGATCAAACCCTTTGAAACGGCCTTGTCCAAAGCCTTTTCTGCTTCTATGCGTAACTTGGAGGCGTCTTCTTCGCCAGCTTCTGCGGCAGCCTTGAACTTCTTAACAGCAGTTCTTAACTTGTTTAATTGAGCAGCATTACGTTTGTTAGCAGCGTTTTGAGTTTTAACACGCTTAATAGCTGATTTAATTTGTGGCATCAAATTCACCTCCGGATAATGACTTTTTACTTAATTGATTATACTTAAGAATAAAGCTCGATGCAAGGTAAATTATACTTGCTTTTTAAAAAAATAATTGTATCATAGTAAATGTTGTGAACCATTGACGCTGTTTTTTTGCTCACACCTGACGATTAACGTTGTCAATGGCAATTATTTTTAATTTTTGAAAGGTGAAAATTTATGGCAATTTCAAAAGAAAAGAAAGACCAACTTATTAAAGAATACGCAACCCACGAAGGTGACACTGGTTCTGTTGAAGTACAAGTTGCACTTTTAACTGAAGATATCAATAACTTGACTGATCACATGAAGAGTCACAAGCATGACCACCACTCATACGTTGGTTTGCTTAAGAAGATTGGTCACCGTCGTAACTTGCTTCGTTACTTACAAGATAACGATCTTGACCGTTACCGTGCATTGATCAAGAAGTTAGGTTTGCGTCGTTAATCTTAACTTTAGAAAATCATAGAAAGCTAGTCCTTTTGGGACTAGCTTTCTTGTTTTTGTCATCTATATATCTTTTATGCTAAAATTAATAAATACTATAAGTTCGTTTTGATCGTAAGATCCTTAAAAATGAAAAATCACAAATTAAATAAAGAGAAAAGGAAGTAAAATGGCTGATCAAATTAAAATTATGATTTTGAGTGGCGTACGTGAACAAGGAAAGGATATGTTCGCTGTTCAAGTCAACGATGAAATATTTGTTTTAGATGCGGGATTAAAGTACCCAGATAGTTCTTTATTCGGGATTGATGTTGTAATTCCTGATTTAGACTTCTTTGAGCAATATGGTGACCGGGTTGCAGGAATTTTCTTAACTCACGGTCATGCTGATTCAATTGGAGCACTGCCTTATATTTTGCGCAAATATGATATTCCTGTCTTCGGTTCACAATTGACGATTGAATTAGCAAAAATCGACGTTAAGCGCGAGAATAAAAAGCTTAAAAATAGTCTGTTTCATGTCATTGATGCTCATACTGAAATTGATTTCAAAAATGCCAGCATCTCATTTTTCCATACAACGCACTCAATTGCTGACTCATTGGGAATTGTTGTTCATACTCCTGCCGGTGAAGTGGTTTATACAGGTGACTTTAAATTTGATCCATCCGCAGCACCAAATTATCGGACCGATATGGATCGCTTGGCTGAAATTGAAACTAAACATGTTTTGGCATTATTAAGCGATTCCTCTAATGCAGAAGCTTGGTTCCCAAGTGCATCGGAACAGGATTTGGAAAAATACGTAACCGATGTCTTTAGAAACGCTAAAGGTCGAATTATTGTTGCAGCTAAGGCTTCAAACCTTAATAGAGTGCAAGAAGTACTCAATGCGGCAGCTGCTACAGGTCGAAGAGTGCTTTTAACTGGCCGTGATTTTGCTAAAATCGTTCGGACAGCTATGAAATTAGGTTATCTCGATGTTCCTGATGGCCTTTTAATGAGAGTAAAAGACCTTAAGACAACACCTGATGATAAGACAGTTATTTTGGAAACCGGTCGGATGGGTGATCCTTTGAATTCATTGCAAAAAATGGCAAATAAGCGCCACAGTATGATTCGAATTCATAAAGGAGATTTGGTCTTTATTGCTACGACACCATCACACGCCGTTGAGACAATGGTGGCTGAAACTAGCGATATGGTTTACCGTGCAGGCGGAACAGTAATTCAGCTTGGTCGTGATAAGCATACTAGCGGCCACGCAACTGGAAGAGATTTGCAACTGCTAATCGATATTCTTAAGCCTGATTTCTTATTCCCAGTTATTGGTGAATATCGTTTAATGGAAATTCATAAGAACTTGGCAATTAAGACAGGAATGAAGAAAGAAGACGTCTTTATTTCTAAGAACGGCGATTGCTATAATTATGATTTCAAGAAAAAGCGCTTCTATTTAACTGATCCGGTTCCTGGTGAGGATACTATGATTGATGGTTCCGGAGTAGGTGACGTAGGTAATATTGTTTTACGTGATCGTGAAATCTTATCAGACGATGGTATTTTTCTTGCGGTTGTAACAATTGACCGCAAGAAGGAAAAGATTGTGGCTAGACCTCAAGTAACCAGTCGCGGATTTGTTTATATCAAGGCAAATCATAAGTTAATGCACGATTCAATTGAAGTTATTGAGAAAGCAATCAACAATAACTTTGAACATAAGAAGTTTGATTGGACTGAATTAAAGCAAGATGTAAGAAATGATCTTGAAAAGTTCTTGTACAAGCAAACAAATCTACGCCCTGTAGTTTTGCCGGTTGTGATGGAAGTCAACCAAAATCGCCACCGTGCTATGCAGAAGCTTAAAGAAAATAAGACGGATAACAATACGCAAGGTGAGAATGGCACACCAAATAAGCGTAAGAATTCTCGTAGTTCACAAAATCATAAAGCCGTTAAACCAAGAAAATGGAAAATAGTTAAAAAGAATTCTAAGCCAACAAAGGAAACGAAGGATAATTAATGACGACGTTGAGCCAAAAAAACTTGTTAAAGTTAGCTCAGGAAGATGAAGAAAAGGGCCAGATTTCTAATGCTATTCAACTTTTGGAAGAAGCATTGTCTTATGGTCGTTCGTCAGAAATTGTGATGTCGCTATGTCGGCTGTATCGCAAAAATAACCAAGAAGATCAGGCATACACCCTAATAAAGGAAGAACCTGATCTTTTTTCTGAGCCAGAAATATTTGAAGAATACAATAAAATCTTAGCAGCCAACCATTATTTGATTGAAGCATTACAAATTGAGAATCTTTTAGGCAAAAAAATGCCAATCAAAGTTTTTCCGGAAAAGTTAGATGCTCAGAATAATTTGATGCAGAAATTCAAAAGTAAAAAAGAAGTCAGTCAGTTTGATTACCAAAGCTTGCTTAAACTGGATTTGGTTAATTATAAAAATTTTGCTCAAAGTCTTTTACTAGACCCAACGCAGAATTTCGCTGTTAGACTTTGTTTATGCGAAGATTTTGTTAGATTAGGAATAAGCGATAGAATTCAAGTTTGGGCCCTTGGACAAGTCGAAGAATTCATTCCCAAAGAAACAGAGCTTTTAGAAAAAACAACGGTTTATCGTGAAGTTATCGGCGGAATCGGGGATCGCTTTAGAAACAATCCAAGTCAACTGCCATTAATGTTAGGCGAAACAAACATCGTGTTAGGCAGTCTTTACCCTAAACTGAACAAATATATTAAAGATACGGATAGCTTTACTAGCGATTTGATTTCGTATCTTGAAACTAAGGACGGTCGAACACATCAGAAACTTCTTGACCGCGTTTATGCAAATTTACCAAAATAATTTTTGCAAAAAGGTTTACTTTTTAAATCTATTTAGTATAATTAGCTAAGGTTGTTTTCATTAGGGCATAGCACTAGCATTTTTTACTAGGCATTTGCCGATGAAAGTAGTACAATATTCAACAGAGAATTATCCGTTAACTTATCTCAACGGACTTCTTGCAAATTTACAGGAGGGTCATTTTAATGGCAGAAAAAGAACATTATGTTAGAACTAAGCCACACGTAAACATTGGTACTATCGGTCACGTTGACCACGGTAAGACTACTTTGACAGCAGCTATCACTACTGTTTTGGCAAAAAAAGGTCTGGCAAAAGCTGAAGACTATCACCAAATCGATGCTGCTCCAGAAGAAAAGGAACGTGGTATTACTATTAACACCGCCCACGTAGAATACGAAACTGAATATCGTCACTACGCTCACATGGACGCTCCAGGTCACGCCGACTACATCAAGAACATGATTACTGGTGCTGCACAAATGGATGGTGCCATCTTGGTTGTTGCCGCAACTGATGGTCCAATGCCACAGACTCGTGAGCACATCTTGCTTGCTCGTCAGGTTGGTGTTCAATACATCGTTGTATTCTTGAACAAGTGTGATTTGGTTGATGATCCAGAACTTATCGACTTGGTGGAAATGGAAGTTCGTGACTTGTTAACTGAGTACGATTACCCTGGTGACGACATTCCAGTTGTTCGTGGTTCAGCTTTGAAGGCTTTACAAGGTGACAAGGAAGCTCAAGATCAAATCTTGAAGTTGATGGAAGTTGTTGATGAATACATCCCAACTCCAGAACGTCAAACTGATAAGCCATTCTTGATGCCAGTTGAAGACGTATTTACTATTACTGGTCGTGGTACTGTTGCTTCTGGTCGTATTGACCGTGGTACTGTTAAGATCGGTGACGAAGTTGAAATCGTTGGTTTGGTAGACAAGGTTCTTAAGTCAGTTGTTACTGGTTTGGAAATGTTCCACAAGACTTTGGACGTGGGTGAAGCCGGCGATAACGTTGGTATCTTACTTCGTGGTATTAACCGTGACCAAGTTGTTCGTGGTCAAGTATTGGCTGCACCTGGCTCAATTAAAACCCACAAGGAATTCAAGGGTCAAGTTTATATCTTGAAGAAAGAAGAAGGTGGACGTCACACCCCATTCTTCTCAGATTACCGTCCACAATTCTACTTCCACACCACTGATATCACTGGTGAAATCGAATTGCCAGAAGGTACTGAAATGGTTATGCCTGGTGATAACACAGAATTTACTGTTAAGTTAATCAAGCCAGCTGCCATCGAAAAGGGTACTAAGTTCACTATTCGTGAAGGTGGTCGTACCGTTGGTGCTGGTCAGGTTACTGAAATCCTTGACTAATTTCTAACGATATAGCAAAAAGATGTACTTCTGGAAAGAAGTGCATCTTTTTTTGCTCAAAATTTGTTTTTTGTTTCCTTTTAAGGTAAGATAACTTAGTATGCAAGTAGCAAACTCAAACTTGACATTGGAGGTATTTAATTAATGTCTGTAAAATGGGAAAAAACCGGTAAGACAACCGGCGAACTTACTTTTGATATTTCACAAGATGAAATTAAATTAGGTTTAGACCAAGCATTTAGAAGAGTTAAAAAGAATTTGCGTGTTCCTGGTTTTAGAAAAGGTCACGTATCACGTGTAATCTTTGATCAATACTATGGTGAAGAAGCTTTATACGAAGACGCTTTAAACATTGTTTTGCCAAATGCTTATGCTGCTGCTGTAAAAGAAGCTAAGATTAAAGCAGTTGGTCAACCACAAATTCAAGCCGTATCAATGGATAAGGGTAAGGATTGGACTATGAAAGCTATCGTTTCAGTTCAACCAGAAGTTAAATTAGGTGACTACAAGGGTCTTGAAGTTCCTAAGCAAAACACCCGTGTTTATGCAAAAGATATCGATGCCGAACTCAACAAGCGTCGTGAACAAAATGCTGAACTTGTTCTTAAGAAAGACAAAGCAGCTAAAGGTGATACTGTAACTATCGACTACAAAGGTACTATCGATGGTAAGGCTTTTGAAGGTGGCTCAGCACAAAACTACTCACTTGAATTAGGTTCAGGTGCATTTATTCCTGGCTTTGAAGATCAACTTATTGGTCACAAAGCAGGTGATGAAGTTGATGTTGTTGTAACTTTCCCTAAGGATTACGGTGCTAAGGATTTAGCAGGTAAAGAAGCACACTTTGCTACTAAGTTACACGAAGTTAAGTCAAAGCAACTTCCTAAGTTGGATGATGAGTTTGCAAAAGACGTTGATGATTCTGTAGATACTCTTGATGATTTGAAGGCTAAGATCAAGAAGAACTTAAAGGATCAAAAAGAAAAGGAAGCTAAGAATGCTATCCAACAAGCCGCTGTTGAAGCAGCTGTAAAGAATGCTGAAATCGACGAAATTCCTGATGCAATGATCCAAGAAGACATTGATACTCAATTGAGACAATACTTGGGCAACATGCAACGTCAAGGTATTGATCCACAAACTTATTACAAGTTGACTAATACCAACGAATCACAATTGCGTGCACAATTTGCTAAGGATGCTGCTGAAAGAGTTAAGATCAACTTAGTCTTAGAAACTATTGCTGATAAGGAAAACTTTAAGGCTACGAAGGAAGAAATTGATAAAGAAATCAAGGATCTTGCTAAGGAATACAACATGGATGAAAAGACTGTTCGCAACACTTTAAGTGACGATATGTTAAGCCATGATATTACTGTTCGCAAGGCTATGGACTTAGTTACTGACAGCGCAAAGCAAGTTGCAAAGTCAAAATTTAAGGAAGAAAAAAAGTCTGATAAATAATTATTGATTTTTTAATAATAAAAAGGCGGCTGCTAGACAGTCGCCTTTTTATTTTCAATGAGCAAAAATTCTTTATTATCTCAGTATTTATGATAACCTTGAATCTGTAGATAATAGGAGGATGGAATTTTATGGCAACTCAGTTTACTGATCAAGAAGAAGTCAAATGTTCTTTTTGTGGTAAAACTCAAGATCAAGTTAAAAAAATGATTGCTGGCAACGGCGTTTATATTTGTAATGAATGTGTTACTTTGTCAAAGAAAATTATTGACGATGAATTAAAAGCTGATGTGGTTAAAGAAGCAAAAGAACTTCCTAAACCAATGGATATCAAAAAACAACTGGATGATTATGTTATTGGACAAGATCACACTAAAAGGGTCTTATCAGTCGCTGTGTACAATCATTACAAGCGAATAGGGCAAATGGATATTGATTCATCAACACAGCTCCAGAAGTCTAATATTGCCCTTATTGGGCCAACTGGTTCAGGGAAAACATATTTGGCTCAAACTTTAGCTAAAATATTGATTGTTCCTTTTGCTATTGCAGATGCAACTACCTTGACTGAAGCTGGTTATGTTGGTGAAGATGTTGAAAATATCTTGCTTAAATTATTGCAAAATGCGGATTACGACATTGAAAGTGCCCAAAGAGGAATTATTTATATCGACGAAATTGATAAGATCTCTAAAAAGGCTGAAAATGTCTCAATTACTCGTGATGTATCTGGCGAAGGGGTTCAACAGTCTTTATTGAAGATTTTGGAAGGTACTATTGCTTCTGTTCCGCCACAAGGTGGCAGAAAACACCCACAGCAAGAAATGATTAGAATGGATACTACCAATATTCTATTCATCGTCGGTGGAGCTTTTGATGGTATTGAACAGATCGTTAAAAATCGTTTGGGTAAAAAGACAATCGGTTTTGGCGCAGAAAACGAAGTTAACAAAATTGACGCAGATGATTGGACCCATTATTTAACTACCGGTGACTTGGTAAAATTCGGCATGATTCCAGAATTTATTGGACGTATTCCAGTGATTTCCACTTTAGATAAGTTGGATAGTGATGATTTGGTAAGGATCCTAACTGAGCCTAAGAACGCTTTAGTTAAACAATACCAAAAACTCCTTTCACTTGATGATGTTCAACTTACTTTCACTGATGGTGCTTTGCATGCAATTGCTGACCTTGCAATTGAACGTAATATGGGGGCCCGTGGATTAAGAACGATTATTGAAAATGCCTTAATAGATATCATGTATCGGACTCCAAGTGAAAATGACATTGAAAAGGTTGAAGTAACAAAGGATGTCATTACTCGTCATGCGCAACCGCGAATCACCCGCAGAAAAGATGAAGAGCAGGAACAAAAGGCAAGTACAAATGAAAATTAATAGTAGTGAATATGCTGTTAGTGCAGTAAGAGAAGACCAATACCCTAAAGATGATTTGCCTGAAATTGCCTTAGCTGGCCGTTCTAACGTAGGAAAGTCCAGCTTGATCAATACTCTAGTAAATCGCAAAAACTTGGCTAGAACCTCTTCTCAACCTGGTAAAACGCAAACTTTGAACTTCTATCTGGTTAACAAATCGTTTTACCTTGTAGATGTGCCTGGCTATGGTTATGCAAAAGTTTCGCAAAAAAAGCGTCAAGAATTTGGCGAAATGATTCAAGATTATTTGGAGACTAGAGCTAATTTAAAGGGATTGATCATTTTAGTTGATAGTAGGCATGTACCTAGCAAAGATGACCAATCGATGTATGAATACGCGCAATATTTAAATTTACCGATTTTGGTTGTTTGTACGAAAATCGATAAACTTAAAAAGAGTCAACTTACTAAGGTAAAAGCTAATTTAAAGAAAGTTTTTGATCTTTCTTATGATAATGTATCGGTTCTAACTTTCAGTTCGGTCACAAAAACTCATGTAACTGAATTAGGCGATTGGATACAAGAAAAAATTGCAGAATAAAGAACACTTGAGACTGTTAAAGTTTCAAGTGTTTTTTTAACGATGATTCTTAGGCATTTTTTTACGTTGAGCAAGGAGTTCGCCGATTAATTTGAAGAAACCGTAAGCAATGAGCAATATTCCTAATATAATGACTGATTGGCGCGTAAAGTAGCGGGGATTAACGATAATGATAATACCGATTGCAAAAGCAACTACGGATTCGATTGCGACGATAATTTTTCTAAAAATTCCAGTGATTCGGTGTAAAATTATTTGCCGTAAACGTACGTAAGAATAGATAACTAAAAATGTTCCAAGGAAGTAGTGTGCTAAAAACAGCATTACTTGATTATTGGAAATTAGGGCAACGGACAATGCAAAAACAAAAAGCCAACTAATAATGAAAAAACGCTTCTGTTTTTGTTTTAAATTAGAATTTGCAGTTGATAAAATTTGATACGCACTAAAACCGATTCCGGCCACAGCCACTAAAGACCCAAATGCTTGGAGTGAATACTGTGGTGCAGTTATCGTAATAATTCCCAAAATCAGTATGATCCAACCAATGATTGAGTCAACAGTAAATAAAATTCTAGGAATACCGCGACTTTTAAGTGATTGCCAAATAGCTGAGAATAAATTGCCAAAAACAAACCGAGTTCGTCTTGATGAATTGGTAAATGACAATAAAATAGCACCAAAACCGCCAAAGCCATTCTTGCTCAATTGATTGATTTTAGTAGCACCGCTGGCACCTAGTGCAGCGAACAAATCATTGGTCAACGATTCTCTTTCAGGCAGAGTTGCGTCACCAATCCAGTCGTTAATTAGTTGATTGTAAATCCGTGATTGCGGATTGCGGTGATTTTTGGTTACAAAATGTGAACCGGTAATCTCCCAACTAAAAGCATCATGCTGACTTAAAGTTTTTCTAGAAGAGCCAACAATTGTAGGTTCAATATTCTCTGGTTCGAATAGTCGGCCAATAATACTAAATTCGGGAACATATCTTTTCAATTTCTTTTGCAAAAACTTAACTGGGACCTGTGCGCCAACTTCTTTGGCAATTCCTGGTGAATCAAAGGTGTAAATTGAGACAATCCGTTTGCGAAACTTAGGCTCAATATTGAGTGCCGCATATTCTGCCAAATTGCCACCTTTAGAGTGACCACCCAACAAATATGTCAGTTGGTCGCTTTTCATGATTCTTTCCAGATAGGATTTGGCCTGTTTTTGAGCAATTGTTGTTTTAAAACTAATCTCAAAATCTTCTTTCCAACCTACGAGTGAATCATCAGTACCGCGAAAAGCAATAAAATTAATTCCGTTTTCCAGTTGAATTTTAACGGCGCTAAATTGGGTTTGATCAGTTAAAGTATCGATAAAGTAGGATAATTTTGCATTTTTAAACCGATTTGCTTCTACCATTAGTTTTAAAAGCTGTTGATAGTAAATGTGGTCTTCTTTTGCGTTCTCTTTTGCAAAATAACTCTTTGCAGCATCAGATACAGTAATTTCTTTTTTATCATTTGAAACGATGCCATTCAAATTCAAGTAGGAAAAAACGGATAAAACCAAGGCATCAATTTCATTAAAAGGAGATTTTTCTAGATCAATATCGCCCCGCCATTTTAAGTATGAAAAAACATTGTTATCAGGGAACATCACATCTTCTCCAATCTAAATAATCTATTTCAATTTTAACTTAATTAGAAAAATAAGTTCATAAAAACGAACCAGCTGAAGAAAATTTATAAATTAATAACATAATAGATTTTTACTATTTTTTTAGGACAAAAAATTGATATAATGACAGCAACAAACATTTTTGGGAGGAAGAATATTTGATTACAGTTACCGACTTGAGCCTGATTTTATCAGGCAAGACTTTATATGAAGACGTTAATTTGAAATTTACGCCAGGCAACTGCTACGGAGTAATTGGTGCTAATGGTGCCGGTAAATCAACTTTTTTAAAGCTGCTGGAAGGCAAGATCGAACCTTCAACAGGGACAATCACGATTGATGCAAATGAAAGAATGTCCAGCCTCAACCAGGATCACTTTGCTTTTGATAACTTTACTGTTCTGGATACGGTTATCCAAGGCCATCAAGAATTATACCGAGTAATGAAGGAAAAAGATGCTTTATACAGCAAACCTGATTTTAGCGATGAGGATGGGGTTAAGGCTGCTGAATTGGAAAGCAAATTTGCGGAACTAGACGGTTGGAATGCGGAAGCTGATGCTGCAAAATTATTGCAATCGATGAATATTCCCGAAAAAGATTATCAAAGTCTAATGAAGGATCTTCCTGAAGCGGAAAAAGTTAAAGTTCTGCTAGCACAAGCATTATTTGGCAACCCGGATATTTTGCTTTTAGATGAACCGACTAATGGGCTGGACGTGCATACCGTCGAATGGCTAGAAAATTTTTTAGCGGATTATCCTAATATTGTGATTGTCGTGTCACACGATCGTCATTTCTTAAATCAGGTTTGTACCGAAATTTGTGATGTTGATTTTGGCAAAATTCAGTTGTATGTGGGCAATTATGATTTTTGGTATGAATCAAGCAAATTAGCGGCAGAACTTGCAGCGAATCAAAATGCCAAAAAAGAAGAAAAGATCAAGGAACTGCAAGAATTCGTTGCCCGTTTTTCAGCTAATGCTTCTAAGTCACGGCAGGCCACTTCACGAAAAAAGCAATTAGAGAAGATAACATTAGATGATATTCGTCCATCTTCTCGTAAATACCCGTTTGTTAAGTTTGAACTGCATCGTGATTTGGGCAATGATTTATTAAAAGTAGAAGATGTTTCTTACAGTGTAGATGGTAAGGAAATTTTAGATCATGTTTCTTTTATCATTCGTCCAGGTGACAAAGTGGCATTTCTTTCACGCAATACTTTGGCTATAACAGCATTAATGGAGATTATTGCTGGCAAGGTTAAACCCGATACAGGAACTGTGAATTGGGGTCAAACAACATCATTTAATTACATGGCACGTGATTTAAATGCCAACTTTAATAACGATGAGTTAACAATTCTTGATTGGCTACGACAATATGCAAATAAAGAACAAAATGATAATACTTTTTTGCGTGGCTTCTTAGGAAGAATGCTTTTTAGCGGAGATGAAATCGAGAAAAAGATTAGGATCCTTTCTGGAGGAGAAAAAGTTCGTTGTCAATTATCCAGAATGATGCTTCAACCAGCTAATGTCTTGATTATGGACGATCCAACCAATCATTTGGATCTTGAATCCATCACTTCACTGAACGATGCGCTAAAGACTTATCCAGGTTCAATTCTCTTTACTTCACATGATCATGAGTTTATTCAAACGATTGCTGATCATATTATCGAAGTGGGACCGAAGAGCTTGGTAAATCGAGCAGAAACAACTTACGATGAATTCATTAATCGCCCTGAAATTCAGGAACAAGTAGATAAAATTTATTAGTAAAAAAGAGGTCTCGCCAGAGAACTCTTTTTTACTTTTTATCAGCTTTATCTGATTTCTTTTCGTCTTTTTCTTCTTTTTTGCGCTTGTTCATTGGTGACTTTTTAGGATCTGGAACAACTGCAAATTTATCAAGCATCTTATTCAAGTTGTTTGGATTATCAAAAGTTAAGCCCATGGGTATCATCCTTTCTGCAATTATTATAAAAAATTTTGCTGATTTATACCAGGAAAAGACTAAATTTACCATAATTGATTTACTTATATACATAAATATCTTACAATTAAATCGTGATATAGATATTACAGATAGATCTATAAAAATGAATCTAAGATAGGCTTCGGCCTATCTTTTTTTGAGGTAAAAATGAGAGTCACGTATTTCTTTATTGCAGTTGCCGTAATTGCGTTAATTTTTATTCTTTTTCGCTCAGAAAATAAGTTTCAGTGGGTGAAGGCTGGATTGCTTTTTGCCTTTTTGATTTTGTTTAGTACTATCAATTTTTTGCTCTTTTTTTCTAATCAGCTATTTGCTGATCAATGATTATGACGATTTTCATGTTTATTTAGGAAATTTGTTTTTGCTGCCGGCTTTATTCGTAATTCTATCAGGAATCTTGCTTTACTGGGGGATGAGGCTAGCTAGTCGTTTCTTCAAGTTTTCGGCAACGACATTGACCTTAATTGAATATTATATTCAGTGGTGCTTGATTTATGTGACAGTGTATCAGGCAATATTTTCCAATATCAAAAGGATTTCTACGAATTGCTCAATTCATAAAAGTAGGGAATTTTCTGGATCCGAATCTGATTGTCGTAATTGTTTTACTGTCATTCATTTCGGCCTGGATTGGTATTATTTTATATAAAAAGCATAGCAAATTAATATAAAAAAAGGATTGGAG
>NZ_ADNY01000010.1 GCF_000178475.1 Lactobacillus amylolyticus DSM 11664
CTAATATAATTAGAAGATTAGGAACCGGAAATATTTATTTAGGCATGAATTTATATTCAGGAGAGCAAGTTATTATTAAGGAAGCCAGATTGGGTTCTACTCCTACTACAACTAATTGTAGGTATAGATTATGGGATTTGAAAAAGAATGAATTTAACTTGCTTAATAATAGATATTTCCAAAAAAATATTAATCTTCCGAAACCTGAAGATATTTTTCACTACAAGGATTCATTCTTTATTATTGAGAAAAAAATTAATGGTATTACACTTAGAAAGTTTATATCTCAAAATCCACTTTTAGTTACTAAAAAGTATAAAGGAAACTTTTCAAACTATAATAGACATTTGAAAAATATTATTGAAAATATTTTGCTGCTTATTTTTTCGATACATCAAGCAGGATATATTATGAATGACATATCTGATGATAATTTTTTAATAGATTTAACTACAGATAAAGTAAGCGTAATTGATATTGAGTCAATTTCAAAGATGGAAGAAAACAAATATAGGGATGTAGAAACAGCAAGATATATTCTAAGAAAGCCAGAAAACTTGACAGACATAAATGCGGACTATTATAAATTATCGTTATTATTTTTATATTTAATATTTGGTAAAATTAATGAATTTCTTGTTGATGAGCACTTCTTTGAAAAAAGATTCCAGCTATTAAAAGATAAAATGTCAACAATTCAAAAAGATGTTGTAAATTTTTCTCTTTGGTTATATAAAAAATCAAAAAATAATTTTGTAGATCTTAATACTGAAAAAATAATTATTAATAAATTTAAATTTAGAAAATTTGATGAAGAAGCTTTAGATAATAGAAATTTATCAACGTCTGAAATTTTAACGCAAATAAAAAAGTATTATATACATAAATTTAATCTAAAATTTGATGATAAGTTTAAAGGTACAAATTATCTAGGTGATTTAACTAAATATACTTTAACTTACGGAATATTAGGCTCAATGATTTTGGGTAAGAAGCTGGCTTGGATTAGTGAAGTTAATTTAAAAGAGTTAATTCAAAAAGTTCATATAGAAATAAATAAAAATGTTGAAAAAAATCAATTAAATAATGGCCTCTTTTTTGGTTTGGCAGGGGCTGCCTTATTTGACTATTATATGGATATACCTTTTGAAGATAATGTGTATTTATTTAAATTAATTAATAGAATAAATAGCGAAACTAATACTTCTTTTGCCAATGGACTAGCTGGTATTATATATGCATTGCAAGAAATGAGTAAAAATAAAGGATATCCAGACTTTAAAGAAATAATAGATTCTATTAGTTTGAGCCATAAAGAGCCTAATAATAATGATGAAGGATTCGAATATGGAGATATTGGATGGGCATATATTTTATTGCGTGAATATAAGGTTAGTTCAAAAACTTTTTATTTGAATGTAGCAAGCAAAATTTTAAAACGATCAACTAGTAAATACCTAAATGAGAAGCCTTTTATGGGAATTTCCTATAACTCTAAATTGTGGCCAAATATTCGCTGTCCATATTTTATGTATGGATCTGCTGGTTTAATTTATGTTTTATCACTATTTTACAATATGACTGGCCAATTTAATTGGAAGATAATGGAAAAATATTTAACCTCGTTAAATCAACCATACGCCTATAATTATGGATTTAATAACGGTGCTGCAGGAATATTATACGTGTTAATAAAAATAAAGGAACAAAAGGATATTCCTGGAAATATTAGTCAAAAAATTAATAGTATGATTTTAAATTATAAAAGAATGCTATTATTTCACTATCAAAATAAAAATGAAGTATTAGGTTGGCCTACAGATGGACAAATAGATTTTGCAGATGATATTGGTTCTGGCACACTAGGAATATATCTAGTATTAAGAAAATTAATATAGAAAAGGGGGGCAGTTTCAATGAGACTTAACTTCTTTAAATATCTTTATCCACATAAGAAATTACTATGGTTTGGCATTATTATTGCTGGTGGATTGACTTCATTAGATGGGATTGTCTCTCCATACATTATTGGGACTTTAACCAATATTTTAATGGCAAAACACTTTAATCGAGTTCCGCAAATTTTAGTATTGTACTTGGTTTTGTTTTTAATAATTACAATTAGTTATTGGATTTGGCAATTATTATGGGCTAAGGCGAGGCAAGCTGCTAATTTACGAATGCGCGCAGATGTTTTCGACCACTTTTTAGATAGTCCTAGTACTGAACGAATCGAAAAGGTAAATAACTTCGTTAATGTTGATGTTAAACAAATTGAAGGACAATATGTCAATTCAGTTGTTAATTTAGTTTATTGTATCGAACAAGCTGTCTTTTCGTTAATCTACGTTATTAGTATTAATGGTATTGTTTCTATGGCATTTCTGATTTGTGGGTTATTGCCTTTTTTGGTTCCGCGGTTTACCCGTAATTGGGTTGAAGGTAGTTCCGAAATTTGGAACAAGAGCTATGAGGATTATAATTTAACTTTAAATGAAGCCTTACGAGGATTTCCAGTAATTAAGCATTTTAATGTTAGTGATATTTTTAAAAAACGTGTTAATCAAAAATTAGCTAGAGAAGAAAACAAATACTGGCAAATGTCTTATTGCTCAAGTACTGCCAGTTTTTGCTCACAGCTTAGTTATGCTCTTTCTTCAATTGCAGCATTAAGCGTAGGAGTACTTTTTGTAGTAAATGGTCAAGTAAATGTTGGAGAATTAATTTCACTATTTCTTGCTTCAGATCGCTTAACTAGTCCAATTATTACTATTTCACAGGTTTTTAATCAGCTGAATACAACTACACCATTGATAAAAGAAAACAGTATACTTAATAGCAAACAGATTGCGATTAATAATTTAACTATTGCTAGCCAAAACAGCATTATTAATTTTCAAAATTGTCAATTGGGTTACCAAAATCAGGCCTTATTAAAAAATGTTGATTTTACAATTAATCCCCATGAAAAAGTCCTAATTGTAGGTCGTTCAGGTATTGGGAAATCTACCTTATTTAAAACTTTATTAAATGAAATTCCATTAATAAGTGGGACAATTAAGGTAGCACCTAATGTTGCAAATAATTTTGGCGTGGTAGGACAGGAGAGTTATATTTTTTCTGATACTTTGCGGTTTAACTTAACTTTAGGCCGTAAAATAGCGGATGAAAAGTTGATTACAATATTAAAAAAAGTTGATTTAGAAAAATTTGCTAGACTAAAGGCACTAGATCAAAAACTAGGAAAAAGTGGTCTTAGTCTGTCTGGTGGTGAGCGAAGAAAAATTGAATTGGCGAGAGCTTTACTTGCTAAAAAAGAAATTCTGCTAGTTGATGAAGGCTTATCTGGACTTGATAAAAAAAGCAGTCAAAAGATTTTTGACTTAATTATGACTTTTCCAGGCACAGTTTTGGAAATTGAACATATAATTGGAAAAGAGCAGAGCATGCAGTATGATCAGTTAATTGATCTGAATCAAAAGCAGTATCAAGTAGAGTAGAGCTATTGATGAAGGTAAAAGTGCAAGTTATGACAATTGGTGAGGCTTTAAGAAGAAAACGCAAGCAGCTTGGCTTAAGCCAAACTGAAATGGCATCAAATGTAATCTCAACAGCTTTTTATTCTAAAGTTGAGCGTGATGAATACGATCTTGATACGATGAAATTGATTAAGATGTTGATGATTCATCAAATTGATCCAATCGAATTCATGAAAGAAATTATTCCAAAGAAGAAGGATGATGATCTTTATAGTCATGATGATCTGCATCGAAGAATTCTAGAAGCGTTTGCTGATCAAGATCTTAAAAGAATCAAAGCAATCCAAAATTATTGTGAAATGCATAAGATAGAAGATTTGTATGATCAAACGGTTTTTTTAGAAGCTGCTTTAAAAAAGGATCTTAAAATTATTTCAGATGAAATGAAGGAGAAAGTCAAAAATTCACTTTTCCAAAAAGAAAACTGGAATGATGATTATTTGTTTACGCTGACAAATTCTTTGGCAGCGTTTGATATTGAAACTTCCAGTGAACTAGTTCATAAGGCTCTAAAAAAATACTCTAAGAAAGAACAATTAACAAAAAAATATTGTCTATTTGCTATCATCAATTTGTGTTAATTATCTTTCATTAGTTTATTTTAATCATAGTCGAACGGCTGTAAGGGATGAAGCAATTTCTTTCTTGCAAGCGCTTCCTGAGCAGCCAGAAAATTGTTTTGCAAAAATTATGGCGAATTATTATGAAGCGATGTTTAATAATGATCAGTTAAAGATAAATTCAATTTTAACTTTTATGGAAAAGAATAATTTGAAGAAATTAGCTAAGCGTATAACTATTGATTAGAGTAAAATTTGAAAAGAGATGCTAATTACTATGATTCCATGGCCAACAACTTATTAAATAGAAAATATATAATATTTTCTCTGTTTTTTAACAAATGATAAAAGAGGACTACGTCCTCTTTTTTGGAATAAAAAACTGTTAACAACTTATCATAGAGATAAGGCATCAACAGGAAAAATTATAGAGCCATAATTATTTGATTTAAACAGTAATTATCCGCTTTTTTAATTAACAACCTTAAAGGTATATCGGCAATTGAAAACTGTCAAATAGTTTGTGTAAATAGATCTTTGATTTATTTGTTAGTCAAAGTAAGATTCCAATGTATCCTACACTTGGCCAAAGCCCTTATGGATTCGGTTGAAGTAGTTGTAGCTCATTACCTGAATACTAATAAAAGTATTAAGCAACTGATTAACTGTAGTTTGAATTTCAAACACATTAACTTTGTCTTGATTAAATAGTGCTTGAGTAATATTTTGGGTAAAATCATTCATCTTTGCCCAAACTATTTTACGGTCTCAGAATACCTAATATAATAGGTATATATTTTATAAAAACTTTAATGATAATTAATGTATTTGCCATTGTTTTACTTTTTGGATATAATTATTGACGAAAGGATAAATCCTAATGAGCGGTCGACTCATAGTCAATCTGATATTTCAATAGGACATAAGGGCCTAACGGGTTGCAAGAACCAAAGCAATCTTGATACATATATTGGACATAAGGGCCAAGCGGGTGGCAGACACCAAAATAAACCGACCAAAATGAGCTTGCACTTAGTGCAAGCTCATTTTTTTTGGAGAGAATAATGAAAAGAAATTATAGAAAATTAAAATCAACAGAATATATTTCTGTAAAACGTCATATGAATGATATTTATGAAGTAGCTGAATTTTATAAAAAATATTCATTAATAAAAAAGTTACTTTTTATTCAAAAAATACAACTATTACAGTAATTGCATCTGCATCTAATTTTATGCATTTATGTGGACTTCTTTATTCAAGAGGAAGCAAAAATTTCTTTAAAGATGTAATAGACAGAAAAGTTGATTTATCAAAAATTTTAGTAAAAACAGACGGTACGACGTTTCAAAAATCAAAAGTTTTAAATTCGTTCCCTGAATTAATTAGTAACAATGCCAGATTAACCAAAAGGGGCAAGTTTTTATTTCTCGACTACAATCAATTTTAAATTTACATAGAATGAAAAAATTTGATAAGGGAAAGACCATTATAAAAATAGTATCTCAAGAATTTAACTCTGATAAATCTATAGTGTTATTTAGCAGAAAATAATTTAAAGTGCAACTCGAAAGAAAAAATCTATTTTATAAATACTTTAATCCTAGTGTTAATCATTTTTGTAATGTTTAAAGTAGAATGTTACTAAAATTTTAAAACCTACCACATAAATACACATACTCTAATCGAGTATGTGTATTAAAATCAATAAAAATATTTATCTGTAAATACTGGTCTATAAAACAAGGAAGGTATAGTTAAAAGATATTTTATTAATTCAAACCAAGTTAAGTATGGTTAATATTAATAATTTTCCTGTAAAATTTTGGTCTGGGCAAATAGGGAAAACAGACCAAATTGCTTTTAAAATAAAGATAAGGAAGGTAAATATATGAACAATTATTCTACTCATCGTTCAGATGTCTTTATTAGCAAAAAAATGTCTTACTGTTTGCGCCATAATCCAGAAAAATATGGCCTAAAGCTTGATGAATACGGTTCTGTTGATTTACAAAAATTCTTGAATGCAATGAACAAGATGCACCATTTTCAGCCAAAATTAACTGAGATGAAAATTCGGGAAATTATGAATTTTAGTGATAAAGAACGATTTGAAATAAAAAATGGGAAAATCTGTGCTTTATATGGCCATTCTATTCCTATCAAAAGAAAGCAGGCAATACCGCCAGATATTTTATATCATGGTACGACGCATTCCTTTTTGTCTAGCATTATGAAAGAGGGACTTTTACCAATGGGCAGACAATATGTTAATTTGTCGACTGATATTGAAATGGCCGAGTCTGTTGGTAAAAGACGCGATAACCATCCGGTTATTTTAAAAATTAATGCTAAACAAGCAGTGAAAGATGGAATTAAATTTTATATTGGCAATAATGAAGTGTGGCTTTGTGATCATGTGCCGACCAAGTATTTAACTCTGTAAAATTCAATAAGAAGAATTAAGAAGTAGGAATAATTAATGAAAATAATTTATCGTACAGTAAAAAAAGCCGATTTACCAACGATTATTGATCTTGAATCAGCAGCTTTTCATATGAATAAAGAAATGACTGAAAAAGACATGATCGGCAGAATTGAGAACTATCCTGATACTTTTTTAGTTGCAGAAGATGAAGAGACTGGAAAAATTGTTGGTCATACTTTTGGTCCAGCTTTTGCCAAGCGTTACATCGAAGATAAGCTTTATTTTAAAAATCATCCTAATCGCGCTGAAGACAAATACCAAATGATCTTGTCAATTGTAGTTGCTCCCGAATATCGCCATCGGGGAATTGCTTCACATTTGTTGGATAAAATGACGGAAATTGCTAAGAGTCAGGGTAGAGTGGCAATTTCTTTAACTTGTTACCGTGAACTTTTTCCATTTTATGAGAGCAATGGTTTTGTCAATGAAGGTAAAACACATGATTTGCCTGATCCTGATGGAAAACAAAGTTACAATATGTTGAGAGAAGTTTAAAGAAAAAGGATAAGCTTATGTTTCCAGATTAATTTCACTGCCACAAACACAGACAATTATTGATGGGATGAGTGCTGCTGGAGTTTCGATTGATGATACCAATGTGATTGTTCAATTAAAACGCGGATGGCAGTATATTCTACAAGGATCCAAGCCGTCACTATTCACTTAGCAAAATGAGAAAGATTGATAATTATGTTGCCAAACACAGATTGCTCTCAGTAAGTGAATCACAAAAGAATGGCTTTTCATTTGATCAATCATTTTATTGGGAATATGAAAATTCAAGAACAGGCGGTTTGACCCGCAAAGGCAATACTTTGACTTTCAGCAATGTTTACTGCATCGAACAATTTAGAAAATAAAACAATTAGAAGAAAGAAGCAGCTCAACTAAATAAAGTTGAACTGCTTCTTTTGACCATTGCATGTGAGCAAAAGATTTATGTTTGTCAATATCATCAAATTAAATATGTTTCGCTCTTCAAATACCACTTCTTAACTACAGCCGTGAGCAGAATGTAAAGCATTAATAAAATCGCAACGATCCCTAAATAGTAAACAGGAATAGCTCCAAATTTCATCGCATGTGCAATTGAATTAATGAATGGCAAAACTGTTCCAATAAGGGCCGCGCCAATCGTAGCAAAAGTAACCACAGGAGCAGCATGCTGACTAATGAATGGAACCTTAGGATCTCTCAAAGCGTGAATGACCATTTCCTGCGTCCAAAGAGATTCAATAAACCATCCAGTCCAGAAGATGGAACTGAAAATTATTTTCTGCATTGCATTCGCATTTGCAAAACTTGTTCCAACAGCGTGCGGACAAACCACAAAGAATAGTAAAGCGAAGGTAATAATATCAAAAATTGAAGAGGTAGGGCCGAAGAAAAACATAAATTTAAGCAGCGTCTTCGTGCTCCATTTTCGTGGAACAGACAAGTATTTTTCATTCATCGTGTCAAACGGAATAGCTAAACAACTTGTTCCGTAGATCAAGTCCAAAATTAACAATTGCAGTGGCAACATTGGCAAAAATGGCAAGAGTGATGATGCAACCAAAATGGATAAAATATTGCCGAAATTGGAGGAAAGGGTAATCTTAATATATTTCATGGTGTTGCCAAAGATCTGCCGGCCAATGCGGACTCCTTTTTCAAGAATTCGTAAATCCTTGTGCAGCAAAATAATATCAGCTGACTGCTTAGCAATGTCGACTGCAGTATCAACAGAAATAGCAACATCGGCTGACTTCATTGCTGGAGCATCATTGATGCCATCGCCCATATATGCAACTGTGTGGCCATTTTCTTTGAGTAAATCAATAATCTTAGCCTTTAGTTCAGGTGCCAGCTTAACGAAGATATTGCATTCTTCCACCATCTTTTTCATTTCTTCATCGGTTTTATTTTCAAAATCGCTACCTTGATAAACTTTATCAACATTGAGTCCAACTTTTGAACCGACATTGCGAGTTACTTCTTGGTTATCACCTGTTAAAATTTTGACAGTGATACCGTCATTTTTGAGATTAGTCAATGCTTCTTTAGCCGTTTCCTTAGGTGGATCAAGGAAAGCTAAGAATCCTGCTAAAGTTAAATTGTTTTCATCTTCAACGCTAAATTCGCCAACTGGAGCGGGATTTTTCTTATAACCGAGCATGACAACGCGCAAGCCATCATTATTGAGATCTTTGATTTTTTGCAAAATATCTTGACGAATTTTGTCATTTAATGGTTTGATTTGGTTATCGATTTCAACTTGGCTTGAACAAGCAAGCATTTCTTCGGCAGCGCCTTTAGTAACTAATAAATGTTCATGATCTTTATTCATCACCACAACACTCATCCGACGACGCTTGAAATCAAATGGAATTTCATCAATCTTTTGGTAGTTTGCTTTAATTTTTGCGGTATCGATTTCGTTTTTGGCCGCATCGATAATTGCTTTATCGATCAGATCTTTCATCCCTGTTTGATAATGACTGTTCAAATAGGAAAGACCTAGGACCTTTTTAGTCTCTTTTAAACTAAGATCATAGTGTCGCTCTAGGACAACCTTATCTTGAGTCAAAGTACCAGTTTTATCGGTACAAAGAATGTCTGCGGAACCGAAGTTCTGAATTGAATTCATTCTTTTAACAATCGTGCCGTGCTTGGACATTTCGATTGAACCCTTGACCAAGTTGCTGGTAACAATAACAGGCAACATTTCTGGAGTAAGGCCAACAGCAATAGCAATCGCAAAAATTAAAGCGTTGAGCCAATTTCCTTTAGTTAAAACGTTAATAATAAAAACTAACGGAGCGATTATTGCCGTCATTAGCAGCAAAATTTTTGAAATGTTTTTAATGCCGACGTCAAAAGTAGTCTCTTTAACTTTATTGTTGGAAATGCTTTTGGCTAATTTACCAAAAACGGTCTGTTCTCCTGTAGCAAACACAACGCCGGTGCCAGAACCTGAAACGATGACAGTTCCTTCGTATAAAATATTTGGATAATCTAAATAAGTTTTAGAATCAGGCTTTGGCTTTTTATCGGCCATTTTTTCAACCGGATTTGATTCACCGTTCAAAGAACTTGATGAACAAAAGAGATCTTTGCTGCGAATTAAGCGCATGTCAGCAGGAACCAAATCGCCCGCAGCTAAGTTGATCACATCGCCGATAACGACATCCTTTGTAGGTAATTCTTGATTCTTCCCATCACGGCGAATATTAGTCGTGACGGAAATCATCTTGAGCAAGGATTCAACAGCGTTATTGGTTTTGACATTTTGAATAAAACTCGTCAAACCGGAAATAACAATCATGGTTAGCATGATGATAACAGTGCTTAAGTCTTTTTGATCATTTGGAACTAAGAGATAATTAGTGAAAAAAGACAAAGTTGCAAGAATCACTAACACGATAGTGAATGGGGTTAGAAATGATTCGACTAGATAATGAAGGGTCGTATGCTTTTGTTTATTAGCAATTTCATTAGGGCCATACTTTTCTAATCGCGCTCTCGCTTCACTAGATGTAAGGCCGTTAACAGATGTATGCAGTTTAGTTAAAACAGTATTTTTGTCTGCTAATGACATTTCTTGCATAAACTTGGTATCCGGAGTTATTTTTCTGGATTGGTTGATCTTTAACATTATCAATTCTCCTTATAAAAAATACTCGGCAAATAAACAAAAAAGCTGGTGCATGCACTGCACCAGCTTCACCAAGCGATTTTTACTCGTCGTTCAGTTTTAACACTACGTGACGTAAATTGGTTAAATTAGCTGACTGAGAAAAGCCTTGTATCGACCATTCTTGTTTTACTCGTTGGCATCTCTAGATGTTGCTGGGCATCAGCATATGTTCACGTAGGAGTCTCACCTAACAGTTCATTTGCTTTGCTATTCAATTTTCAGTGACTATCCTAAAGCTCTGAATTTAGTGTGTTAATTTACTTAACACACTCATATATTTTATATCGATTTGGTAAAGATTAAGTAAAGATTAAGTAAAGAATAAGTAAAGACTGTGAAACGATTGAGTGAATAGGCACTATTTTTTGTCATCGTTGCTTTATTCTTTTGTCACTCCTGCCTTGACAATTCTACTTCCAAAAGTTGCACAAGAATTTAAAAATGCGACTTTTTATAGTGCTTTTTATATCTGCTTTATAATTGGTTTTATAGCTGGTTCGATTATGACAGAAAAAATGAAAGTGAAAGTAAAGACAATAAGTATTACTTGGTTACTAAGTGCTTTACCGGTTTTATTGATGCTTTTTTTAACTAAAAATTGGTTTGGATTTAGTTTATTGATTTTTTCTTTTGGTTTTATTACAAACATTCATAATATTTTATCCGAATCTATGATTCAAATAGTTTCAGATGATCAAATATTAGGTAGAATTTTAACTACAATTCGAACAAGTACATCTATTGGTGGCCCAATAGAATAAAAAAGCATATTGAATATGAACTGAGACCTAAAAGTGAGACACTTTATATGTTTAAAATAAACTTGAGTAAGTTTATATGAATAGCGTCAGGAGAAAATCACATGAAAACAAATGATCAATTTACTGACTGGGCTGTTGAGTTACAGAGTATTGCGCAGAATGGTCTTAAGTACAGCCATGATGTTTTTGATCGTGAACGTTATCAGCAAGTTCGTGAAATTGCCGCGCAAATGATGGAAATCAAAACAGGGATGTCGATCAAGCAAGTCAAAACTTTGTTTTGTGGTGATGAAGGATATCAAACACCCAAAATTGAAACACGGGCGGCTATTTTTAAAGATGATAAAATTCTGCTTGTGCATGAAAAACTTACGGACGATTGGTCAATGCCAGGAGGGTGGTGTGAAGCTAATCTTTCGACTGAGGAAAATTGCATTAAAGAAGCAAAGGAAGAATCAGGCAGGGATGTTAAACCTGTTTTGTTGATTGCTTTGCAGGATAGAAATAAGCATAATAAACCAATTCTAGCTACAGGAATAATGAAGGCCTTTTATTTGTGCCAAGTAATAGGTGGAGAGTTTGAAGAAAATGATGAGACAAGTGATTGCCGTTATTTTGCTTTAGATAATTTGCCTAAACTTTCGATTGATCGTAATACTCCTGAACAAATAAAGATGTGCTATGAAGCGTCTAAGGATAATCATTGGAGAACAAAATTTGATTAAGAAACAAAAATGCAAGCATTTTATTGCTTGCATTTTTAATTATTTATCTGTTTTTTGCTTGTGTCGGCCCATTTTTTCGTTTCATTTAATCTACGTTGTAATTCTTTTTGGATGAAATTCAATGCATCGCTGCCTAACAAAAGCTGCTTTGGATAATCATCTTTTTGAATTTCTTCATAGATGACTTCGCCGGCCTTCATTGGATCACCAGGAACGTTTAAATCTGCAGGAATATTCTTCTTGCAATCCAATTCATTATCGCCAGAATACTTTTGCTGATCGTAATCTTTAACTTTGTCCTTTGTTTCTTCCAAGCTAGCATAAAAGTCAGTTTGGAAACCGCCAGGTTCAACGATCATCACCTTAATGTTAAATGGAGCAATTTCTCTTTCCAAAGCATCAGAAATTGACTCTAAAGCTGCCTTGGTAGCTGCGTAAAAACTGGAGCCCGTGCTGCCGCGAACAGCATCGACAGATGAAATATTGATAATCGCACCTTTTTTAAGAGTCCACATTTTTGGCAGAACTGCTTGAGTTAAGTCGACTGGCCCAAAGAGGTTGGTATCAAAAACCTTTCTGATTTCGTGATATTTTCCTTCTTCTACGGCGGCGAGGTAGCCATAACCTGCGTTGTTGACCAAAATATCAATGTGATCCAGGTCTTGAACATAAGTCATAAACTTTTTCATCGAGTCCGTGTCGGTTAGATCCAATTGCTTGGGGATGCAACGATCTGGGTATTGGTCAACGAGACTTTGCAATTTCTCTGTCTTGCGGGAAGTTACAATCACCTTTTCACCGTGCTTCAATGCGGCTAATGCGATTCCAGTTGATGCTCCAGTAATAATTCATGTTTTCATATTTATACGTTTTCTATTTTTTATCGAATCCAGCTATATCACTATAAGAAAAATGATAGTCCAGTTTTATGTTAAATGCTCGTTCAAATGCCTGCTTTTTTTGTAAATAATCCTTTTCTCTCATATCTTTTGCATTTTGAATGATCGATTTGTTAGCGTCGGGATAAATGGTTGGCAGAATATGCACGATTTTTTCGGTTTTATAAAAGTCGCGGTGGAACCATTCTTTTGACTTGCGTGGACGAATCTCGACAAAACAGGAGATAATAGGTACCTGCAGCTTAGCAGCATAATAGTAGGCTCCTTTTTGAAGAGGGCGGGGCTTGCAGTAGTTGAACCACATTTCCTGTTCTGGATAAACGAGCACCCATGCTTTTTTCTGAAAAACTTCTTTGATTTTGTTCGGCAAAGTGTGTCCCAAATAGTGCAGATCATGATTGATCGGAATAGTATCGGCATTGCGAACAATCAGTCCTATCGGGAAAAGCATGACTAAGTTGGTATCATTGATAATAAAAAACAAACGCCGATGCTGCCTCATGGCTAATTTTTTGATGGGCAACACGTCAAGTTGGTTGTAATGATTGCTAGTAATAAAGGCGTGCTCAGAGTGTGGCAAATTTTCTAAACCGCGAAATTGTACATCAGTAGAAAAAATGGGGGTGATCAAATTGAAAACTCCACGCAGCAAATAATTAAAGAAAAGATAAGGCGCCTTGTCCTTATTTGCCCAAAACTTGCGAATCAGGGCGTTGCTCTGTTCTTTGCTTAAAACCGGGTCGCCTATTTCCGCTTTTTTATGAAATTTTTTCTGCTCGGCGTTGCTTTTTATTTTCTCAATTACTTGTCGTCGATGACGGGCGATAATCATGCATTTCTACCTTCTTACTAAACTTATAATCATTATAGCGTATTTACTGTAAACATTTTGCTAATAGCGCTTTCATGATAAAATGAAAACCATAGGAAGAGGGAAATCTATGAAAGAAAATATTGAAAAATGTTGGCAGGACAGCCTTATCGTCCTGGAAAAGATGAAAGAATGTGATGTGTGGTCCGAATGTTTCCTTAATTACACCACTCCATCCCTTGATGTATCAACAACGCAATCCAAGAATGCAAGCTGATGGTAAGGTCGATACTGTTGAATATGGTGCGCCGATTACGATTGGCGATAACTGCTGGCTTGCAAGCAACATAACTGTTTGTCCAGGAGTAACGATTGGCAATGGCTGCGTTATTGGCGCAGGTGCCTTGGTTACTAAAGATGTACCGGATAATTCTTTGGTTGTTGGCGTGCCAGGCAGAGTGGTTAGAAAAATAACCGAAAAAGATCGGTTGAATAATTATCCATATTAATTTTTATAAAACATACTTTATAAAAATGCCTAAAAATGGAAAACATTAAAGTATGTTTTAAAGAATTTAACCAAAAAACGTCTTAGCTTATGCTAAGGCGTTTATTTTTTTAATTTTAGTATTAATCCAAATCAAGTTGAACGGTCCAACCATATTTGTCAGGCAAATCCCCAACTTGAATTCCAAATAGAGTGTTATAAAGCTTTTGAGTCAATGGACCAGCTTCCGTTTCACTGTGGAAGATATGCTTTTTACCCTTATAAGTTAAAGAACCAACTGGTGAAATAACTGCGGCTGTCCCCATCGCACCAGCTTCTTCGAATTTATCTACTTCATCTACTGGAATCTTGGTTTCAATTGGATTCATCCCAAGGTCTTTGGCTACCTTCAAAATTGAGTATTTCGTGATTGAAGGCAAAATTGAATCAGATTTTGGAGTTTGGAATTGACCATCCTTAGTAATGCCATAGAAGTTAGCACCACCAAATTCATCAATGTACTTGTGCTGAGCTGGATCCAAATACAAACAATCAGCGAAGCCTTCTTTTTTAGCTAAAAGAGAAGGCAACAAACTTCCCGCATAGTTGCCGGCCGTCTTGGCTTGACCAGTTCCAAATGGAGCGGCACGGTCGTATTCGCTTACTGTGTAAGGCATTGGCTTCAAGCCTTTAACATAGGAACCAACTGGCGTTGCATAAACACGGAAAATATAATTTTCGGCAGGAGCTACACCTGTCAAAGGTGAAACACCCATCATGAATGGACGAATATACAAAGTTGCTCCTGTTCCATAAGGCGGAATGAATTCTTGGTTGGCCTTAACGACAGCTTTGACTGCTTTCAAAAATTCTTCTTCTGGATAAGGTTCCATCAACAATCTCTTAGCGGAATTCACCATTCGTTTGGCGTTTTGGTCTGGACGGAACAAGTTAACGCCGCCGTCTTTTCTGCGATAAGCTTTAAGGCCTTCGAATACTTCTTGGCCATAGTGCAGCTCTTCGGCCGCCTCGTTAAAAGTTAAAGTAGAATCTTGGGTCAAATGACCGCCTTGCCATTTTCCGTCCTTAAAAGTATCAGTCCAGCGATAGGGCAAGTCATGGTAATGAAAGCCTAAGTTATTCCAATCAAGATCTGATAATTTTGTTTTAGTCATAATAAGACCTCCTTAATGCGTTTTAGAATTTGATAAAATCAATAGTTAAAAATATATGATTTGTCAATTAAATTTATAACCAGATAAAATAGTAAAAATATAATATATGTGTTGAAATACGTTACTATATGCTATTGTAAAGCAATAAAATAGAATTAAAGTCTTAAATACACACTTAAGAAAAGAGTTCTAATTATGAAAATAGCATGTTATGGCGTTCGACCATTGGAAAAACCATATTTTGAAAATTTAAATAAAATAAAACTACCAATTGAAATTAATCGAAGAATATTTAACCCGAGATGATGCGGAAATGGCGCAAGATTGCGATGCCGTTCTCATACGGGGAAATTGTCTGTGTGATGCTGAGAATTTGAAGAAATTCAAGTCTTACGGTATAAATTGGGTCTTCACCAGAACTGTAGGCTACAACCATTTTGATCTGCAAGCGGCCAAGAAACTTGGCATTTCCATTGCACGTGTTCCTAATTATTCACCGTTTGCTGTAGCAAATCTGGCCTTTACTTTGGGTGAGAATCTGGTACACCATGTTGCTGAAGCTAGTTATGAGGTACATTTGGGCGATTTCATAATGCATCCCCAATATTTTGCGACAGAATTTAATCGTCTAACAATCGGTATCTTCGGCGCTGGCAAAATCGGTGTCGCAGAAGCTAAATTATGGGACGGAATTGGGTACTTGCATATGATCCATTTCCATCTGATCATGCTAAGCAGTACGTTAATTTTGTCTCTCAGGATGAATTGCTCCAAAAGAGCGATGTTGTCTCTGTTCATGTGTCATATTTTCTTAAAAAGATGAAAACATCGGCTTATTTGGTTAATACCGCGCGTGGCGAACTAGCTGATACCCAAGCAATCGCTGATGCGATTAGAAGTGGCGAAATTGCGGGCTATGGCGGCGATGTAATTGTTGATGAAAAGCACCTCGTTGGCAAAAAGTTTGAGTCAATCGGACAGGAACCTGATGCGGCAGTTAGAGAATTAATGAGTCTTTATCCTAAAGTTTTGATGACACCGCATATGGGTTCATTTACTAAACCAGCACTCGAAGATATGATTTCTATTTCATACGAAAACTTTCATGAAATGCAGACAAAAGGCAATTGTAAATTTTTACTTAAATAATCAGATTCTTTGGTGATAAGAGTGGTATTTGCTACTATAAATGTCTTATAATGTGATTAATGAAAGTGATTTAAAAGAGGTGCAAATATTATGAAAAAGAACAAATGGATCTTAGGTGCTGGAATTGGCACTCTTGCTTTGGCAGCTTGTGCTGTAGTAAAAGGAGTTCTTGATAAACACAAAGACGAAGGTTTAAACGATCAAGAAGTTCCTAGCATTGAAGCTGGAGATGAAACAGAAGATCGTGGTGTAGCTCCAGTTGAAGATGTTTCTGCTCAAAACGATGATGAAGTTAAGAATCTTAAGGCAGATGCAATTAATCACGGTTATCAACCAATTAAGTATTAATCAGAATTAATATATAAAAAGCAGTCAGGAGAAGGCTTGAGCGCCTCTTTTGGCTGCTTATTTTGTTACCGATAACAATGATTTTTGTGTTGAAAGCGTTTAACAAAGGTCTATTATTTTACACTGTAAGCGCTTGAAGGTTAAAGGAGATAAAATGACGTAAAAACAGAAGAAGGCAGGCGTCAAACATGAAGATCTTTTTGTCAGCACGAAACTTTGGCCTTCTTCATATGGTGATCCAAACGCTGTTGATTCTGCACTTGACCGTTTAGGCCTCGACTACATTGATTTGCTTTTCCTTCACCAACCATCAGACGATTGGAAGATAGCTTACCGTAAAGAAATAATGTATCTTTCATCTATGAGTCTTTATCATAATTACCTTCATAACAAAGGCATGGTTCGTGAGAATCATGCCTTTATTTTGGGCTTAAGTTAATTAAAAAGACTAGCAAACCGAATTGTTAAATTCCGTTGTAAAAAATTTTATGACAATTGTAAATGCAGTTCTTTATGCAGTTTCTCAACCAGACACTGTTGATGTTTCTGAATTAGCCGTTAGACCTGCAGTCGAAGATTAAAAATTGCTGTACATTCTGCGTATAGCTCCATGCTCTTTTTCTAATTTATTCTAGATAAAATCCACCATATACTAACTATGTAATCGGATGAAGGAAAACAAAAAAGGAGCGAAAACTTATGAAACACAAAACTTTTAAAAAGTTTTTGGTAGCAGGTTTAGGAGTGCTAGCTGCTGCTTCATTATTTAGTTTTGGCAAGAGTCCAAATCAAGTTCAAGCAGCAAAGAAATCATCAAGCAGTTTGGTAATTTAATTTTCAAAAACTGGTAATACTGAACGTGCTGCTAAAAGAATTCAAAAGGAGACAGATGCAAGAATTTTAAGAATCACACCGAAGATACCTTATCCTAATGATTATGACGAAACTACTCGTGTGGCCCAACGTCAAATTCAACAAAACATTCACCCAGCAATTAAAACCAAGTTGCCAAGTATCAAGCGTTACAAGCACATTTACATTGACTTTCCAACCTGGTGGATGCAACCACTAATGATCATTCACACTTTGTTTGATCGCTATAACTTCCGTGGTAAGACAATTGTCCCATTTACTACTAGCATGTCTACTCCAATGCTTTACATTCGTCAAATGGCTCAACCATACAATGCAACAGTATTGAACGGATACAGATATACTGGCAGCAACACTGGTTTAAGAAATTGGCTGCAAGGCTTAAACTTAATTAAGTAATATTAAATATGAAAAATAGTTCAGTTCTATTGATTTGTTAGAGCTGAACTATTTTTCATAAATAAAAAGGCATCGAATGCATAATGTTATAATTTATAAAAAGAAGTCAGGTGAAAAGTATTATTCGTGATTTGAACCGTTTATCAATTGCAAAACTGGTTTGATGATGATAATTTAGGTGACTGGAAAAAAGAATAAGAGGGTACTCACATGTTCCCTGGGAACAAAAAAGTGCCGTCTTCACAAACTTTCATAGTACTTGTATTATTTGAAGTGTAAAGAATAACAAGTATATTATGAAAGGCTTTTATTATGAAAGAAACAAAATTAGGAAAAACTACTTTAAATATTTCTGCTATGGGTTTGGGTATCATGCGGATGTGTGATAAAACCCCAGAAGAAGCTGCCGCAGCTATTGATACTGCTTACGAAAATGGCATTAATTTTATCGATTCTGCTGACATTTATGGCCAAGGCAAGTCGGAAGAGGTTTTTGATCAAGCATTGAAATTAAGCAAGGTTAACCGCGAAGATCTTTTTATCCAATCAAAGGTTGGAATTGTTGTAAGTCCAGAAAGAAGCCATGGCTCAAGAGTTTTTGGTGGCAGATATGAGTTTACTAAAGACTATATTTTGAATGCTGTTGATGGCGTCTTGGATAGAATGGATATAGATTACCTTGATTCATTGCTTCTTCACCGTCCTGATTTTTTGATGGATTTGGAAGGAGTCAAAGAAGCATTTGATATTTTGCAAGCAGAGGGTAAAGTAAGATTCTTCGGTGTTTCTAACTTCAATGTTGAACAATTCAAGATGATGCAAGATGTTGTGAGCCAACCTTTAATGTTTGACCAATTGCAATTTGGATTGATGCACACAGGGATGATTGACACTGGTTTTAATACCAATGTGACAGGAACAGTTGATGCAAACCATGCCCAAGGCTTGATGGAATTCTTAAGAAGAAAGCATGTTACTCTGCAAGCTTGGTCACCATTCCAATATGGTCAATTCGAAGGTACCTTCATTAATAATCCTAAATTCCCAGAATTAAATGATGAATTAGAAAACTTAGCTAATAAATATCGAGTAGGTAAAAATGCAATTGCTGCCGCTTGGATTTTGGCATGGCCTGGTCAAGTACAAATGATCATGGGAACAATGACACCTGCACATATTGCGGATTCCGCAAAGGGTGCTGATATCAAACTGACTCGTCAAGAATGGTATGACTTATACATGGCTGCAGGACATAAATTGCCATAAATAACTAAAAGTTATGGTCTTGCCTATAATCTAAATATTTTCTCTTCAAATCTTTCTGATTTAAAATAAGTAACTGAAAAGAAAAATAGTTGAAAGGAGCCATTTATGAATCAACATCCAGACTTTTTATTAAACAAAATCAATGGTCCAAAAGATTTGAAAAAGTTAAATCTTGATCAAATGAATCAACTGGCTAAAGAAATTCGAACTTTGATTCTTGAAAAAGATGCTGCTGAAGGTGGACACCTTGGACCAGACTTGGGAATTGTTGAAGCTACCATTGCTTATCATTACGTCTTCGACGCACCAAAAGATAAGATCATTTGGGATGTTTCTCACCAAACTTATCCGCACAAGATGTTGACAGGCAGGGCCCTTGCTTGGCTTGATCCTGATCATTATCAAGATGTAACACCATACAGCAATCCTGACGAAAGCCCATATGATTACTATGCTGTTGGTCATACTTCAACTTCAATTTCGCTTGCTACAGGAATGGCAAAAGCGCGCGATTTAATGGGCAAGCATGAAAATATTATGGCATTAATCGGTGATGGCTCAATGACAGGTGGTATGGCATACGAAGGCTTGAACAACGCCGCCATTGAAAAACACAATCTTGTCGTTGTGGTTAATGACAACCAAATGTCCATCGATAAAAACGTTGGTGGTTTGGTTACCGCTTTAAAGAAATTGCGCGATTCTAATGGTGAAACCAAAGAAAATCCGTTCACTGCAATGGGCTTTGACTACCGCTATGTCGCAGATGGCAACAATATCAAGGATATGATTGATGCTTTCAAAGCTGTTAAAGATGTTGATCATCCAATTTTGCTTCATATTAATACCTTGAAGGGTAAGGGCTATCAACCTGCAATCGATAACGAAGAAGCGCACCACTGGGTAATGCCATTTGACTTGAAAACTGATAAGCCAACAAGTCCTGCGCCAGAGGGACCAACTGCAAATTCAGTTGCCCTTGACGAAGTAATTAAACATATTAATAGTGGTGAAAATATTATGGCCATCAATGCCGCTATTCCAGGTGTTTTTGGCCTTGATAAGATCAAAAACGAATATCCTGATCACTACACTGATGTTGGAATTGCGGAACAAGAGTCTGTTGGCTTTGCTGCTGGTGCTGCTAAAGAAGGAGCAACCCCTGTTTTATTTGAGAACTCAACCTTCTTACAACGTGCGTTTGACCAATTATCACACGATGTTGCTGCCAACGATTTGCCTGTTGTCATGATGGTTGCCGGCGGTGGAATTTCTGGTACTTCCAAGACCCACTTAGGAATATTCGATCAAGTCATGATTTCCAATTTGCCAAACTGGATTTATTTAGCCCCAACAACTTTAAATGAAGAAAAGGCTATGATGGAATGGGCAATTAAGCAGCGCAAGCATCCGGTTGCAATTAAAATGCCGACAAAAGCAGTGCCTGAAGGCAAACAAGTTGAAGCAAATTATGATGAAATTAAATACCAAGTTAAGAAAGGCAAAGATGTTGCAATTCTTGCTTTGGGTGATTTCTATAGTTTAGGTGAAAAAGTTGCCGACAAGCTTGGTGCTACCTTAGTAAATCCTGTTTCCGCCAATATTTTAGATATGAACACTTTGGATCAATTAGCAGCTGATCATGAGGTTATCGTAACTTTTGAAGATAATTCTCTTGATGGTGGTTTTGGTGAAAAAGTTGCTAGTTACCTAGGAGCTAAGACCAAGGTATTAAACTTTGGACAAAAACGCGTTTATACTGATCAAATTCCACTCGAACAAATCTATAAAGATAATCATTTAACAGTTGATCAAATTGTAGAAGATATCAAGAATGTTCTCTAAATAATTACAAGATCCCTGACAGGCATTGTCAGGGATCTTTTGTATCTAATAAGACTTTTTCAAAAATGCCCTTACATAAAATAACTTATGTTATATAATAAAAGCGTCAAGAGGGATAGGATCCCAAGAGATAAATTGATATAAATGATTAATAGATATAGAGGTATTTAAAATGAGAAAGTTAGTTAAGATTGTTTCCAGCGTTGTTGTAGCATTAAGTTTCGCAAGTTTGGGTGCCCAAACAGTAAACGCTGACACGGTTGCGGGTAATTTAACTGATCGAATTTCTAAATATACCTTAACTTTTATTGGCGGAGTCTTGAGTTTAATAGGTATTTTAGGTTATGTTTTTTCTCCAAATCCCAACTTATTGATGCTATTTCGTTTAATTAATGGTTCTGGTTTTGTCTTGTGTACTGTCTGCATGGCTACTTGGCTCCATTTGTTTCTATTAACGTCTATCAGATAATTGGCTATCGAATGACCTTGTGCTTATCAGCTGCTGCCAATTTGCTGATGATAATTTTAATTCAATTTATTGGCAATCGCGCCAAACCCGTTGTTAACGTAAAGAATAACAAGCATTCCCTTAAGATTATTCAAAAAGATGCTTTGCCGGTAGCTGCAATTATTTGTTTAATGTCAATTCCTTACTTTGCTACTCAAGCAGATATCGTTTCTTGTGTAGCAGAAAGACATTTGCATATTGCCATCGGTTCTTACTTCTTAATTTATGCGATTGTCTTGTTCATTATTAGAATTTCTCTTAAAAGTCTTTTTTTGGCGGCCTTATTGCCGACTACTTACCATTAAGCTGGTTTTATCCCATTATGTTGGTTTTAATTCCATTCATTATTATTTTGTATTTGATTAACGAAGAAAAATTAAATGAAGCAGTTAAAAAGCACTAGTCTGGTCAAAAAGATAGGTTTCGCCATAAAATAGATTTGTAGAAAAAAGATACTGAAGCAGACATTCGAGGGGATGCCTGCTTTTTGTCTTATAATTAAATCATCAAAATAAAGGAGAAAATAAATGGTAAAACGCTGCTCTTGGGGTAATACTGATGATTTGCTGTATCGTAACTATCACGATCAGGAATGGGGAAAGCTCAACCTAAATGAAAAATATTTATATGAGATGCTGGTCTTAGAAAGTTTTCAGTCAGGATTATCGTGGTCGACGATTCTGCACAAGCGGGAAAATTTTAGAAAAGATTTTGCGGAATTTGATGTAAATAAAGTGGTCCAATTTAATGATGATGATTTTCAAAGATTGATGCAGGATGCAGGAATTATCCGCAATAGGCTGAAGATTAATGCGGCGATTAACAATGCACAAGTTCTTGTTAAATGGCATCAAGAAGGTAAAAATTTTGCCGCTTTTTTAACTGAATTTATTCCTAAGCCAATTGATCATCATTTTAAGGCTGAAATTGATATGCCCGCCAAAGATGAATTATCAACTCAAATTTCGAAAACGATGAAAAAAGCTGGCTTTAAGTTCGTTGGACCAACAACTGTTTATTCCTTCTTACAAGCAGTTGGATTGATTAATGATCATATTGAGGCTTGTGATTTTAAATAAAGTATAAAGCAGTAAGTATTTTAACCTACTGTTTTACTTTATTTCATTAAATATTGGCTAGAGTATACTCAAGGTGTTTATAATTTAACTGGTAATATTGTAATCGTTAGATAGAAGACAAAAAATGCTATTAAAACTAGACCATATATCTTACAAAGTTAAAAAGAAGAAAATTCTCCATAATATTTCTTTTTCTTTGAAGAAACACGATTTTTTAACACTCACGGGCCCATCAGGTTGCGGTAAAAGCACGATTTTGAAATTAGTTGCATCCCTGATTTCCCCCACGACAGGTACGATTTTTTATCAAGATCGGGATATCGCCGAAATTGATCCAATTCAGTATCGCAGAAAAGTTTCATATTGCTTTCAGCAGCCTCTTCTTTTTGGAAAAACAGTCAATGATAATCTCTCTTTTCCTTTTGAAATCCGTAAACAAAATATGGATATGACAAGAATTGACCAATTGCTGAGGTTGGTTGATCTTGATCATTCATATTTGGACAAGAAAAAAGAAGAGTTATCTGGTGGTGAAAAGCAAAGAGTGGCACTTATTCGTAATCTATTGTTTATGCCAAAAATCCTTTTGCTAGATGAAGTTACAACGGGTTTAGATGATCAAAGCAAAGAAATCGTTCACCATTTAATTAATGATTGTCATGAAAAAGGAACGACGATTTTGCAGGTAACGCACGATCAAGAGGAGCTGCATTCTGCAAGCAAATTGATGAAGATGACGAAAGAGGGTACCTTAGCATGAAATCATTAGCTGTTAGCAATTGGTCGCTTCTTTTAGCATTCGCCTTAGTTCTTGTTTCAATCGCTATTAGTGCCAAAGAAAAGTTAGGCTTAACTAAGGACATCTTAATTAGTGTTGTAAGAGCAATTATTCAGTTGATAATTGTTGGTTATATTTTGAAATTTATCCTGCATGCCAACAATCTGATTTTGACAATTGTTTCTACCACAGTGATCATCTTCAATGCTTCGTGGAATGCCAATCAGCGTGATCCAAATTCAAAGCGCAAAATATGGAATTCAGTCATCGCAATTTTGGTTGGGACTTATATAACATTAGGAATTTTGGTGCTATCTGGAACTATCAAACCGACGCCAATGCAAGTCATTCCAATTACCGGTATGATTGCGGGAAATGAAATGGTAGCGGTTGGTCTTTGTTATAAGGCTTTAAACGACAGTTTCCATGATTTGCAGCAACAAATTCTTGAAAGACTGGCATTAGGCAGTGATATTAAAACGGCATGCTTTCCTATTTTAAGAAGAAGTATCAAAACAGCAATGCAGCCGACGATTGATTCAGCCAAAACCGTTGGATTAGTCAACTTGCCTGGGATGATGTCAGGATTAATTTTTGCTGGTGTTAACCCAATTTACGCTATCAAGTATCAGATTATGATTACCTTTATGCTTTTATCAGCGACAAGTTTAGGTGCGGTAATTGCTGGTTATTTAGCATATCGGAATTACTTTAATGAAAGAAAACAGTTGGAGTTGGGTTAAAATGCAGAAATATACGCGATTAGCAACGAAAAATGATATATCAAATATTATGTTAAGTATTGACGATGCGATAGCCTTTTTAAAACAATCAGGTTCAACTCAGTGGCAAAATGGTTATCCAAATCAAAAGGTGATAGAAGAAGATATTGCTAATAAAAATGGATATGTTTTCGTAGTTGGCAATCAAATTGCAAGTTATGCGGCAGTCATCGAAGGCATTGAACCAACTTACCAAAAAATAGATGGTTCTTGGCATAATGAACGTGATCCGTACGCAACCACTCACCGTATTTGCTTTTCTTCTAATTATCAAGGGCAAGGTTTAGCGAAGATTTTTATTTCAAATATTGTTTCGCTTGAACTTAGCCGCGGAATTAGAAATTTACGTGTTGATACTCATCGCTTAAATATTCCGATGCAAACATTGGCCGAGCATAATGGTTTTAAATATCGGGGCATTATTCAATGCAATGATGAAGTAGATCCGGATCGTTCGGCATATGAATTAAATTTATAGTGCTTTTTATTTGAATCTATGTCTCAAGAGTGTATGCTGTTTAGTTAAAATACTAGAAAGGACATGGTTACAAATGAAGTTTATTAACACCAAAACGAAAATGATTATCAATGGCTTATTAACTTTAACCGGTTTAGCCATGTTGTTTTCAGGATTAATTATTCAAATGAATGAAGCAAGCAATTTTGACGCTGGTCAAAGACTTGCTACCGCAGGCCCAACACTTGCACTAATTATTGTTAGTGTAATGATGGTCATCGGTTTTGGGATGGCCTTTTTTAATAGCTGGGCAATCATGAACAACCATCATGCTAAACATGTTGTTAAAGCTGTATAATTGATAAACTAATAATAAAAGAAAAGAGAGTGATTTTTGATCACTCTCTTTTTTTACTTTTTGAGCAGCAATAATAATTGTACCGGCGACTTCACTTGCACCAATCCGAGAATTTCACGAACTTGATATCTTTTGGTTTCTTTAACTGACAATTCGCGGATTTTATTGGCAAAATTAATGTCGCCATTTGAAGAAAGGAGAATCGTACCTTCTTCCTTAACCGTGTCACAATAATCGATTAGATATTTAAATTCTTTTTGGGCTAATGCGACATTTGTCTCATTGGTTAGTGGGCTTGAAACTTGGGTTACATTTTGATAATCTTGATCATTTATCTTTTTCAAGCCTGCTAGAATTTCATTTTCTATTTCGTTAAGAACTTCGTCTTTATCTAAATAATAATGATAAAAAGTTCTGGTGCTAACTTCTGATTTCGCAATAATATCTTTGTTTAAAATATTTGCTAATGGTTTTTCTTTAATGCAGTTAAGCAAAGCCATTTTAATTTTATTCTTGGTTACAACACTTCTGACGTCCATTAGAATGCCTCACTATAACTTGATACTAAAAGTAGAGTTTAGTAGTTTTTTCGCTTCTTTAACAGAAATCATATCGGTAAAATCAAGCCAGTTAAGAATGAAGACCAACTTTCTGTCAACATAAGAATTCAATTCGGTTTCTGCTAATGCAACACTGAGAGAAATCTCTCGTCCCTCAGTCTATCTTTGGTATTCAGATATTAACCCTGAAAAAACAGTAGAGATTTTGAATTATTTGAAAAAGCAGCAAGACCAGCGGCAAATTTTTTATCCAATTTACAGTAAGGAAGAAATTGCCGCTAATCCTGAAAAGGCAGATACGGGTTTATATTTCTTTAAAGGCAAAAAAGTGCACCTTTTACCGTTAATAATGCGGGCGGAGGCTTTTATTATGTAGCGGTAATGCATGATAGTTTTCCGCATGCGTTAGAATTAAGCAAACGTAGCTATAATGCTTTTGCTCTGATTTATCGTCCAGATGATCCTTATAATGACTTGGCGCGAGCATTAGCCTTTATTTATGATCATGCAGACGAATTAGAGATTTATCGCGATCATTACTCATTATGGGGTGGTTCAGCTGGTGCCAGAATGGCGGCAATGC
This sequence comes from Lactobacillus amylolyticus DSM 11664, assembly GCF_000178475.1. GTDB lineage: Bacteria > Bacillota > Bacilli > Lactobacillales > Lactobacillaceae > Lactobacillus > Lactobacillus amylolyticus. The sequence continues at coordinate 26,110 of NZ_ADNY01000010.1, forward strand.
TTGACGCTACGACGCTACACGGGAAGAGACAACATTCCTTAAGCCGACATTGTAATTATGGAATACACCGGATATATGCGCGTGGATCATTTCGATGCACCAACTTATGTTGCCGTTGGCGATAATGACTGGATTGCAAATTGGCAAACGATGAAGCAGCGCTTGTTTTATCTAGAAAAACTAGGCATTCCAACTGAATTTCATATTTATTCTGGTCTCAGTCACGGTTTCGGATTGGGAACCGATACGGTAGCTGAAGGCTGGATCAATGATGCGATTCGTTTTTGGCAAAACAATATGCAAAAATAGTAAAAAAAGTTCTGATGAACTAATCATCAGGACTTTTTTGTTGCTAGTTATTTTTAATATAGTTAATACCATCGGCTGCAGGAGCAACGGATTTATCAAAATAGTAGTCAAAAATTTTATTTTTATTTTTTAAAAGCTTACATTTACAGTTTAATAGGATTCAGCATTTTCTATACGAACCAGCAGCTTGTTGACAATTTAAAATTATGTAATATAATTTGTACAGCAAATAGTTAGATATTCAAACTATTTGCAATGCGAAATAAAAGAGGTGAAATCATTGGAACTAAATGCCGTAGAAATCAAACGGCTAACAGGGCGTAAATCGCCGTTAACTCTTCTGGATAGTGCGGAAATTGATGATGATTCATTAACTGGTCTTGCCAGTGTAACTATGAGTCAAAGCTTTTTTCAAGGACACTTTCCAGGAAATCCGGTTATGCCAGGGGTGCTAATTATTGAAACAATGGAGCAGACCTGCGAAGTAATGTTCAAACATAAGCATCCGGATCTAAAGTTAAGCCAAATTAAAAAAGCACGTTTTAGAGAAATGGTAAAACCCGGAGATCAATTAGAAATTAAAATTAATCGAATAGATAAAGATGAATTTTGTTTTAAGACAGAAGCATATCTTAAAGATAAGTTAGCTTGCAGTGCCGAGTTAACCTTTGCAGCAGTCAAATAAGCCAGTTTTGTTTTATAATTTAGTTTAGCTAAATATTCGAATATCTAATTAAAAGGAACTGGATTATGAAACGCTTATATAAAGAAATTAATGACGCACTTTACAACACTTATTACGGTATTAACCGGATCGAAGAAGAAGAATTAAAAAAGAGTCGCTTTAAGGATTTAACGGTTAAAGAAATGCATGCAATTGATGCAATTACCATGTATGATCATTTAACTGTTTCTCAAGTGGCTGAAAAGCTCCATTTGTCACGAGCAACAGTGACTTCAACAGTCGATCGATTAGTACGCAAAGGGTATGCGGAGAGAATTCGTGATAAAAAAGATCGTCGAGTAGTTCGTCTTGCTTTAACAGACAAAGGTCGCGTACTTTGTCGTGCTTATCATGCTTATCACAACATGATGGTGAAGAGCTTTTTGCAAAACATGAATGATGATGACTTGCAAACAATCTATCACGCATTTAAAAACTTAGAAGAATTCGTCAATTCACATTAGATTGGATTGAAAAACGTGGAAGATGTTGAATTCACAGCTGCTAGTTATGCCGTACCTGATCAAATAATTAGCAATGATCAGTTGACGCAGTTCATGGATACTTCTGATGAATGGATTAGCAAGCGAACCGGCATCAAAAGAAGACATGTCAGCAATACAGAAAATACATCTGATTTAGCATTGAAAGCCGCAGAAAAGACTCTTGCAAAAGCGAATGTTGCTGGTGAAGATTTGAATTTGATTATTGTAGCCACAATGTCACCGGATAATATGACGCCGAGCACGGCAGCTATCGTTCAAGGAAAATTAGGGGCAAAAAATGCAGTTGCCTTTGATATCTCAGCTGCTTGTTCCGGTTTTTCATATGGAATTGCGGTTGCACGCAGCATGATGCTAGCTAACGGCTGGCAAAATGCAATCGTGATTGGGGCAGAGGTATTGTCAAAATTGCTTGACTGGCATGATCGCAGCACAGCTGTTTTATTTGGCGATGGAGCAGGGGCAGTGCTTCTGACTCATAGTTCTGAGCAGCATTTGCTCGGTCAGGATTTGGAAACATTTGGCGATTTGGGTGACAAACTTGTTGCTGGGCATAGCGAAGTTGAACATGACTTTTTGAAAAACAAGCATCAGCTTTCGACTTTTACCATGGCTGGACGTGAAGTCTATCGTTTTGCTACACATCAAGTTCCCAGCTCGATCATTAAAGCTGCGGTTCAATCAAAAATTGATCTAGATGAGATTGATCACTTTTTGCTGCATCAGGCTAACAAGAGAATTATTGAACAAGTGGCACGCAAACTGCATCAGCCACTTGTAAAATTCCCAATTAATATTGCTGAATATGGTAATACAGCAGCGGCTAGCGAAGCAATTTTGCTAGCAGAATGTATTCAAAAGAAAATTATTAAGAAAAATGATGTTGTTGCTTTAAGCGGTTTTGGCGGAGGCCTAACCGTTGCAACGTTGATATTTAGATTTTAAAAAGAAGGTTAAATTATGACTAAAGAAGAAATTTTAAAAGATGTTCAAGATATTGCTCAAGATGAATTAGATGTTGAACCAGAAAAAATTACAATGGACACTAACATCAAAGAAGATTTAGATGCTGACAGCTTAGATTTGTTTGAAATTTTAAATGAACTTGAAGACAAATATGACATTGAATTGGATGCTGATGATTCAATTCAAACAATCAGTCAATTGGTTGACTTTGTACAAGCTCAAATGGAAAAGCAAAAATAATGAAGTTTGCAGTTCTATTTAGTGGTCAAGGTGCGCAAAAAGCTGGGATGGGTCTAGATTTACTAGCTGATTCGCTTTTTGCAGAGACTATTGATGAAGCAAGTAGTGCCAGTGGTCAAAATATCGTAGCTGATTTCAAAAGTGAAAATGATGAACTTAAAAAAACAGTTCACGTTCAGCCTGCCTTGGTATCCTTTGAAGCCGGCATTTATCGCATGCTCATGCGTGATCTTCCTGAATTGAATATTGCTGGCATGGTTGGGCTTTCACTTGGTGAATACGGTGCAATGTTTGCTAGCAGTGCACTTTCGCTTAAAGAGACGATCTCCCTTGTTAGTGATCGCGCAAAATACATGCAAATATACGCTGATCGAGTTGCTAGCGGAATGGCTGCTTTAATCAAACCAAATTGGTCAAAAGTCAAAGCAATCTTGTCTAAGCTGCAAGAAGATGGAGAGCAAGTTTATTTATCAAACTTTAACTCACCAAAGCAAGTGGTCATCGGTGGTGAAAAGAATGCCGTTGCTGCTGCAGTAAAAGAAATCAATGATCAAGTTGCAGCTAAACGGGCTTTACTCTTGCGCGTTAACGGTGCCTTCCATACTCCTTTGTTTAATGAAGCCAGCAAGAAGATGCATGATCGTTTAGCTAATGTAGACTTTGCCAAAAACAAGATTATGGTCATTTCAAATACTACGGCTAAGCCTTTTGATGGAAATTGGAAAGAAATCATGGAGAAGCAGCTAGCTGTTCCAACGCATTTTTGTGCTTGTCTGCAATATTTAATTGATCATGAGCACATCGATGCAACGTTGGAAATCGGACCAGGCAAGACGCTATCAAGTTTTGCTCACCAAATCGACCGCGACTTAGAAAGCTATCGCATTGGCAATTTAAAAGAATATCAAGAATTCGTTGAGGCAATACATGAAACTGAAAAATAAAGTAGTTTTGATTACCGGCTCTACTCGCGGAATTGGCAAAAGCATGGCGTTAGCCTTCGCAAAAAAGGGAGCAAAGGTAATTATCAATGGTCGCCATCCAGACCTTGACCCCGAATTTCAAGAAGCACTTTCTGATTTGTCCGCTGATTACCAATATTTATCCGCAGATTTAATGCAAAGCAATTTGAAAGATTTTGCAAAAACAGCTTGGGATTTATATGGCAAAATTGATATTTTGGTTAACAATGCTGGAATTAATCGCGACAAAATGCTGATTGGCATGCGTGATGATGATTTTGACCAAGTAATTGATCTTGACTTGCGCGTCCCATTTTTCTTGACTAAAGCAATTATCAAAAAAATGAATCGTGAGCGCAGCGGCTGCATTATCAATATGACAAGTATCGTTGGGATTCATGGCAATGCCGGGCAAGCAAATTATGCTGCAGCAAAAGCTGGATTGATCGGCTTTACAAAGGCAGCAGCGCGTGAAGCAGCCTTGCGTCATATTCGCGTTAATGCAATTGCACCAGGCATGATCGATACGGATATGACGGAAAAGCTGTCCGACCGTGTAAAAGAGAATATTTTGAAGCAGATACCATTAGCACGTCTGGGTCAAACCGACGAAATAGCTAAGACTGCTATTTTTTTGGCTCAAAATGACTATATTACTGGGCAAACCATTGTGGTTGACGGCGGAATGACGATATAGGAGAAAATGATGCAAAGAGTTGTTATTACAGGAATGGGAGCAATTGCTCCTAATGGAAACGGCTTAAAAAAATTTGTCAAAAATACTTTGGACGGCAAAGTTGGAATTAAGCTAATTTCAAAATTCGATGCAAAAGAAACCGGAATTACAGTAGCAGGTGAAATTGATGATTTTGATCCAGCTGATTTTGTTGGCAAAAAAGAAGCCAGAAGGATGGATCTTTACTCGCAATACGCAATTCAAACAGCAAGTGAAGCCGTTGAAATGGCCGGGATCGATTCTGACAATACTAAGCCTGAAGATTTAGGCGCAATTTTTGGTACAGGCATTGGTGGTTTAACGACGATTGAAAAACAAGTCATTCGGATGCATGACAAAGGTCCTAGACGAGTTTCGCCTTTCTTTATTCCGATGGCAATCGCTAATATGGCTGCCGGTAATATTTCGATTCGCTTTAATGCCAAAAATATTTCAACTTCAATTGTCACTGCTTGTGCATCAGGTACTAATTCTATCGGTGAAGCTTATAGACAAATTGCTGAAGGACGTGCCCAAGCAATGATCGCTGGCGGTTCTGAAGCAACTGTTAATGAAACTGCGATTTCTGGTTTTGCCGCTTTGACCGCTTTATCAAAAAATACTGATCCTGAACATGCCTCTTTGCCTTTTGACCAGGACAGAAACGGCTTTGTTTTAGGAGAAGGCAGTGGCGCAATGGTTCTTGAAAGTTTGGAACATGCGCAAGCACGCGATGCAAAAATATTAGGCGAAATTGTTGGTTACGGTACTACAAGCGATGCTTACCACATCACTTCCCCGGATCCAGATGGTGAAGGCGCCGCACGAGCAATGCAGATGGCAATTGATGAAGCGAAGATTAAGCCGGATCAAGTTGGCTATATCAATGCGCATGGTACTGCAACTCATGCTAATGACAGTAGTGAAAGCAAAGCGATTAACAAAGTTTTCGGTGATGACAGTTCAGTTCTGGTTTCATCAACCAAAGGCATGACAGGTCACTTGCTTGGTGCAGCCGGTGCAATCGAAGCCGTAATCACTGTAGCAAGTTTAAATGAGAATAAGTTTCCTGCAAATGTCGGCTGCTTTAAGCAGGATCCAGACTGCAAGATCAATTTGGTTAATAAAGAAAATCAAAATTTTGAGACCGAATATGCCATTTCAAACTCGTTTGGATTTGGTGGTCATAATGCTGTTTTGGCCTTTAAGAAGTGGAGTGAGAATTAATGGATTTACAAACAATTTCTAGCTTAATGAAGCAGTTTGAAGATTCTGAAATGCGAGAATTAAAAATTGACGATGGTGATTTCCACCTTTATTTAAGCAAAAACAAGCAGAATCATTCAGACAAGCAAGCTCCAATTTCAGTTCCAGTTCAAACTGCACAAGAAAATACAAAGGCAGTAGAAGAAGAGAGCAAAGAAGAGAAAACTGAAGATCAAGGCAAGGCTGTTAAGGCACCAATCGTTGGGATTGTTTACCTGCAGGCTAAGCCAGGTCAACCAGCATTGGTTCATGTTGGTGATCATGTTAAAAAAGGACAGACTGTCTGCATCATTGAAGCAATGAAGATGATGACTGAAATTAAAAGCAATTTAACAGGAACGGTTACTGCTATTAACGTCGAAAACGAAGATTTAGTCGAAGTTGATCAACCATTGATCACAGTAAAGGAAGATTAAGATGACGGAATTAAAGATTGACGAAATTCAAAAAATCATTCCCCATCGCTACCCGATGCTGCTGATCGATCGCGTCATTGATTTGGTTCCTGGCAAAAAAGCTGAAGCAATTCACTGCGTTTCATTCAGCGAAGCTTTTGTTCAAGCCAGTTCTGATACTGATCCAGTTTTCCCATCGCCATTAATTGTTGAAGCAATGGCCCAAACTGGTGCTGTAGCTTTGCTAAAAACGCCGGATTTTGCTGGCAAAACCGCCTATTTCGGTGGCATTCAAAAGGCGGTCTTCAAGGGCCAAGCTCGTCCAGGTGATCAATTGCTTTTAAAAACGGAATTAACCAAAATCAGACGCAACATTGGCGTTGGTCAAGGCGTGGCTTTAGTAAATAATCAAGTAATTGCAGAAGCAGAATTAACCTTCATGATTGGTTAGGTGATTGAATGTTTAATAAGGTTTTAGTTGCTAATCGTGGTGAAATTGCGGTTAGAATCATTCGTTCTTTAAAAGAAATGGGCATTAAGACTGTAGCGATTTATTCGACAGCTGACCGTGACAGTTTGCATGTGCAGCTTGCTGATGAAGCAGTATGTGTTGGTGGTCCGCAGCCTGCAGAGTCATATTTGAATATTAAAAATATTTTGGCTGCTGCTGTTGGTACTGGTGCACAGGCTATTCATCCCGGCTATGGCTTTCTTTCAGAAAGTGCAGAATTTGCGAAAATGTGCAGCGATTGTGGTCTTGCTTTTATCGGTCCTAAGGCTGAAACCATTGATCTGATGGGCAACAAGGAACATGCACGACAAATGATGATCAAGAATCATGTTCCTGTCACACCAGGCAGCACCGGTTTTATCAATTCAGCTGAGGAAGCAAAGCAAATTGCTGCTAAAATCGGCTATCCTGTTTTGCTTAAGGCCGCAGCTGGTGGTGGCGGAAAAGGAATTCGTCAAGTTGCTAAACCTGAAGAAATGGCTACAGCTTTAGCCTCTGCCCAAAGTGAGGCTAAGACTGACTTTGGCGACGATAGAATGTATCTTGAAAAAGTTATGCAAAATGTAAAGCATATTGAGGTGCAGATTTTTAGGGACTCATTCGGCAACACCGTTTATTTCCCTGAACGTGATTGTTCATTGCAAAGAAATAAGCAAAAAGTGCTGGAAGAAAGTCCATGTGATTTAATTACCGATCAAGAACGAAGCAAGTTAGGAAAGATCGCCGTTCAAGCCGCAGAAGCTGCTGACTATGTCAACACAGGGACGATTGAATTCTTGATGGATCAAGATCATAATTTCTACTTTATGGAAATGAATACCAGAATTCAGGTTGAACACACTATAACTGAAATGGTTACTGGTGTTGATTTGGTCAAGGCACAAATCAAGGTAGCCGCTGGTGAAAAGCTGCCATTCAGTCAAACTGATTTAAAGGCAAAGGGACACGCAATTGAATGCCGAATCAACGCTGAAAATCCAGCTAATGATTTCATGCCATCAGTAGGCCGCGTTGACTATCTTTACTTGCCAGTTGGCAACCCAGGGATGAGAATTGATTCAGCTTTGTATCAAGGTGAAGTAATTTCACCATTTTATGACTCAATGATCGCGAAAGTTGTTGCTTTTGGAAAAACTCGCAGCGAAGCAATCGCCAAAATGCGCCGTTTATTAAAAGAAATGGTAATTCGCGGTATCAATACCAACCAAGAATTTCACTTAGCAATTCTTGCAGATCCTGGTTTTGTAAAAGGTGAATTCACTAATACATACTTAGAGCAAAAATTCTTGCCGCAATGGAAGGAGCACTTGCATGGTCAAGCTATTTCAGCATAAGAATACTTTGACTGAAAAGCACGTCAAAGCAAACAAGAGCGCAGATGACCGGGTTCCCGATGGCTTAATTAAAAAATGTCCGAAGTGTGGTCATGAAATATTTGCCAACCAATTAGATCAATATGCAACATGCCCCGAATGTGATTATGGTTTTCGAATTTCCGCAAAAAAACGAAGCAAGTGGCTGCTTGATGACTTTGAGGAATGGGATAGTGAAATTTCTCCATCTGATCCATTGCATTTTCCAAATTATGATCAAAAAATTGCTAAAGCTAAAAAAGCTAGCGGTTTAAATGAAGCCGTAATGACTGGTTTAGCAACAATCCAAGGTCAGCAATTTGCGCTAGGCATCATGGATCCAACTTTCATTATGGGTTCACTCGGACAAATGACCGGTGAAAAATTAAGTCGATTGTTTGAAAAAGCAACGGAGAAAAAATTGCCGGTTGTCCTTTTCACAGCTTCAGGTGGTGCGCGCATGCAAGAAGGGATTCTTTCTTTAATGCAGATGGCAAAAGTTACAAATGCAGTAGCTAAGCATTCTCAAGCCGGACTTTTGTATATAGTGGTTTTAACTGATCCAACTACTGGCGGGGTCACGGCCAGTTTTGCTAATGAGGGCGACATTATTTTAGCCGAACCACATGCGATGGTTGGATTTGCTGGTCGACGCGTGATTGAGCAAACGATTCATGAAAAATTGGCAGCTGACATGCAAGATGCTGAAAATGTGTTAAAGCACGGCTTCATTGATCATATTGTTAAACGTCAGGATGAAAAGAAAACTTTAGCTTGGCTACTTCAGTTTGGTGGTGAAAATAATGACTGAGACAGCAATGGATATTGTAAAAGCAGCTAGAGATGAGAAACATATTTCTGGTCACGAAATTCGGCAGCGCTTGTTTCCCGACTTTTTTGAACTGCATGGGGATCGCTTGAGTGGCGATGATCCGGCAATTGTAAGTGGGCTAGCTACTTTTCATGGTCAAACTGTAACTGTAATTACAACTAGTCGTGGTCACAGCTTAAACGAAAGAATACAAAAACATTTTGGCCAACCTGAACCTACCGGCTATCGCAAGGCTTGTCGTTTGGTAAAAAACGCGGCCAAATTTCATCGTCCAGTTATTTTGTTCGTTGATACGGCCGGCGCCTATCCAGGAAAAAGTGCTGAGGAAAATGGTCAGGGACAAGCAATTGCCCAAAACCTGCTGCAAATTGGCCAAGCTAAAACGCCAATTATTACCATCATGTATGGTGAAGGCGGTTCTGGCGGAGCCTTGGCATTGGCTTGCGGCGATGAGGTTTGGATGATGAAAAACAGTATTTATTCTGTTTTGTCACCAGAAGGTTTTGCTTCGATTTTATGGAAAGATGCTAAAAAAGCAGTTCAAGCAGCAGACGTAATGAAATTGACGCCGCAGGATTTGCTCAAATTTAAGGTAATTGAAGGAATCATTGATGAACCTGAAGATCATCAGCAAGTATGCGATGAAATTGATGATGTGCTGCAAAAAGAATTGAAAAAGCTGCAGAGCCTATCGGATACGGAACTGTTGGCAAGACGCTACGAGAGATACAGAAAGTTTTAGGTGAAAAAATGAGCGGTATTTTAGACGGAAAAAAGATCCTTGTCATGGGAGTTGCAAATAATCGTTCCATTGCTTGGGGATGTGCGCAAGCGATGGCAAAACAGGGTGCGGAAGTCATTTATACTTACCAAAATGAAAGACTTAAGAAATTTATTTCTAAACTGGTGACTGATGAAGATCGGTTAATCGAATGTGATGTTTCCAGTGATGACAGTCTTGAAGCTGCCTTTGGCGAAGTTGCAAAGCGTTTTGGCAAAATTGATGGTATTGTCCATGCGATTGCTTTTGCTAAAAAAGAAGAATTAGGCGGTTCAATTCTCAATTCAACCCGGGATGGCTTCAGTCAAGCGCTTGACGTATCAGCTTATTCACTGCTTGCTGTGGCTAAAGAAGGGGTCAAGATTTTGAATAATCCTTCCAGTATTGTCACTTTGACATACATGGGCAGTGATCGAGCATTGCCAAACTACAACACAATGGGTATTGCAAAAGCCGCACTTGAATCAGCTATGCGTTATTTAGCCCGTGATTTGGGTGAAAAAGGCATCCGCGTTAATGCGATTTCGGCTGGGGCAATGAGAACGCTCGCCGTATCTGGTATAAAAGGTCATGCTGACTTGCTTAAAATTTCTCAGAGCGAAACAGTTGATGGCGTCAATGTCACTAAAGAAGAGGTGGGCAACACTTGTGCCTTCTTAATGAGTGATTTGGCTACCGGCTTGACTGGTGATGTAATTTTCGTTGATAAAGGCGTTCACTTAAGATAAAATGCAAGTTTTTCATTTTGAGCAGGTATCTTCAACTCAGGATTTAGCGAAAGAATATCTTAAGAATAATCCGAATGGAATTGCTGCTGCCTTTGTCGCAGACAGTCAGACTAATGGTTATGGCAAACAAGGAAGAGATTTCTATTCTCCTGCCAAAACTGGCATGTACTTTAGTATTGCATTGCCAAAATTTGACCTTGATTCTGCTAAGGCAGGACTGATGACGCCTTTTATTGCCGTAAAAATTGTTGAAGTCTTGCAAAAACTTTTCCCCAATAAATCATTCAAATTAAAATGGGTGAATGACATCTATCTGAATCAGCGCAAGATCGCGGGCATTTTAGTTGAAAAAGTTGCCGTTGGCTTAGTGGTTGGCTTCGGCATCAACCTTACCACTACAAAATTTCCAAAGGCTATTGCAAAAAAGGCTGGCAGCATTGACCAAAGTTTTGACCGTGAAAAACTTGAGCAGTTTTTAATTAAAAATGTCTTGTTTGCAGTTCAGAACTATGATCAAATTGATTTTTTGGATGAGTATCGCAAATTGTCTTGCGTAATTGGGCGTCAGGTCAGCCTGCATCAAGGGCAAAAAAGATATGCAGGTCTCGTTGTAAACATAGATGACCAAGGTTGCCTGCTTGTAGATATTCAACATCGGCTGCTCCATTTTTCCAGCGGCGAAATCGATAAGGTAGATTTAGAAAAATAAGTGTTTTTAATTGCCATTCACATCTAAACTTGGTATCTTATCTGTAAGAACAAATAATCGTTAAAAAAGCAGCAATTGTTCAGCAATGAAACAAAAATGCTGCAAATAATCAAAAATGAAAGCGCACTAAATACTATTAGTGCGCTATTTTTATGAAATCGACATTGCGAAACATTAGAAGAATCCTATAATACCGGGCTTTATCGTCAATTCATAATTTAATCCACACATATTGTTCGAAAAGAGCGTCCGCTCTTGAAAAATGCTTTTAAAATAGTTGATAATAATTAGTATGAATGCACAACGAATTTTACGAAATGTCTTCGGCTACAAAGTTTTTCGCTCTGGACAGGAAAAAGTCATCAATTTAGTTTTACAACGTCAAAATGTCCTTGCCGTGATGCCTACAGGTGCAGGCAAATCACTGTGCTATCAGATACCAGCACTTTTAAATTCCGGAGTCACTTTGGTTATTTCACCGTTGATCTCTTTAATGAAAGATCAAATCGATTCTCTTCACCAAAACGGGATTGAGGCTGCGGCTTTGAATTCAGCCACTCCACAAGAAGAAGTTAATCCGATTTTGCGCCAGGCGTATGAGGGTAAAATCAAACTTCTTTATATGACGCCTGAACGCTTAGCTATGGATTATTTTCGCTATCAACTCAATTTTATCGATGTGTCCTTGGTAGCTGTTGATGAAGCACACTGTATCTCACAATGGGGTCATGATTTTCGCCCCGCTTATCGGCAAATCTTGGATGGCATCAATTCATTAAAATCTAAGCCCAATATTTTGGCTTTGACTGCAACCGCTACGCCGGCTGTTCAAGATGATATTGCCAAGCAATTGAATATTAAAAAAGAAAACTACGTTGTTACTTCTTTCGTAAGACCGAATTTAAGTTTTCAGGTTGTCAATTCATCCAAAGATAATAATCTTTATATTTATGATTATATTAAGGCTCACGTCAATCAGGCAGGAATTGTTTACACCAATACCCGTAAACGCGTTGGAGAAATAACTGCCTACTTGCAGAGAAAAGGTATTTCCGCAGCTTCTTATCATGGCGGTATGGCTACTGAAGATCGCGACTGCATTCAAGATGATTTTCAATTTGATCGTTTACAGGTAATCGTCGCTACTAATGCTTTTGGCATGGGGATAGATAAAAGCAATGTTCGTTTTGTTATCCATGCAAATAGTGCTCGCAACATTGAAAGCTACTATCAAGAAGCAGGACGGGCCGGTCGTGATGGCGATCCCTGCAGTGCGATTTTGCTATATCATCCTGGGGATCTGGCTACTTATCGCTGGTTCATTGATCAATCCGATGCAAATGATGACTATAAAAAGGTTCAGTACCGCAAATTAGCCGCAATCACGCAATATGCAAATACTTCTGAATGCTTGCAGCAATTCATTGTGCGTTATTTTGGCCAAGATTGTGCACCATGCGGTAAATGTTCCAACTGTACGGACAAAAGGAAATTGGTTGATGTAACCAAAGAAGCGCGTGAAATTATCGGCACGGTTTATGAACTTGATGGGCGTTTTGGCAAAAACATCATAGCGCAGGCAGTAACGGGTTCTAAAAGTCAAAAGATGAAACAGATACAGGCTGAAAAATTGCAGTATTTTGGCAGTTTGAAGATGAGGCAAAATGAGGCCTTAAGTCTGATCAATTATTTGATTGCCAATGGCTTCCTGGAAGTAGAGGGGGATCAATACCCATTAGTACATGTAACCAATCCGGGATGGGACGTGCTTGATGGTAAGCGTCAGGTTTTCCGTAAAGGTGAAATTAGACCGATTGCTGCCAAAGGAGAGGCTGAATCCAGTTTATACAAATTGCTGAAGGCAAAACGATTGGAATTGGCACAAAAACAGCATGTTCCAGCCTTCATGATTTTTTCTGATCATAGTTTACATGATATGACTACTAAAAATCCACAGACAGAAAGCCAGTTTTTGGAAGTCAGTGGTGTAGGGCAGGCCAAGATGAAAAAATATGGCAAGATTATGCTAGAAACGATTAAAGCTTACAACGATAAACAAAGATAAAAGAAACCCGAATAAATCGGGTTTTTTTTAGCCCAGATAATATTTTTTATATTCATTTCGACACTGAGTTGGTGTTTTATGTTTCCAGTTCTTAAAGTTGCGATTTAATACGCGTGAACTGGGAAATCCCACTTCATTGGCGATATATTCAATTGGTTTAATAAAAGCTGCCGGGCATGCAATAGACGAGTGAGCTTCAGGTAAGCGCCCAAGGGCATTTGATTGCTTTGTTTAAGCTGATTGTTAAGCGTAACTTGGGAAACGCCAAATGGGACCTTGCTTAACTCTGCAAGCAAAATTTTACCTTCTACTAAAAAGGCAGTTAAAAAAGCACTGGATAACGGCGTTAAAGTTGTTATTTGTTCCGGTCGGCCGCTGGCTGGCCTTCGTCCATATATGGATGAATTGGGAATAAAGGGCAAAGATCAATATGCAGTTACTCTTAATGGAGCTATTGTCAGAAATGCGGATGACGAAATTTTGCCCAAAGACTTAGTCTCGAATCGAGATTATCGTCGGTTGACCGCCTTTGCTAAAGAAAATCATGTGCCATTCAATGTCGTGGATTCTGATTCAAAAATTATTACGGCTGATCATGATGTTGACTTTATGGAATTAGTGCAGTCTTGGGAGAATAAAGCTGGAATGCTGATTCGTCAGCCGGATGAGATGCCAGATGATTGAGATCAAACGAGACCGTGATCACTTATTCAAAGGCGGATACTAATCCATGATCTGATCAAGAACCAGCTAAATCCAAAATGTCAGTGCACTGGCTCTTGATGACAATAACAGTGGCGGCAGTCACAAATAATTTACTGTTTTTTCTTGCCTTAATAAATAGGACTTATTAAAATTAAGGGTAAGAACAGCGTTTTCAAAACAGGCATTCATCGAATGTCTGCTTTTGTTTTATCGAGGAACATCGTGGGAAAAAATAAGACATACATCTGGGCATTAATTGAATTTACTAATGGCAATAAGGAATGGTACTGCATCAGTCGCGTTCTGCGTCAAAGCATTCTGATCGAGCGTGAACATAATCGTTACTGGAAGAAAAAGATGATCGGCAATTATATTACCGTTTCTACTACCGAATACGTGATGAATCGGACTCATCTAACAATTGGCAAAATTACCAAAATGAGTGTCTCACATCATGGCACGCACAAGTGGAATTGGACCCGCAACCAGTTTGTAACGCCGGAACATCTGCTTGATTTTAGGGATGCATACAACTATCTGAAGCATGATTATAGCTGGTACAATCGTTTTTCCATTTGGATTGCACTCAACTACTGGCATAATGAGCTGCTGCAAAAGCGGATTAAACAGATGAAAAAGCAAATTGGCCGCAGCCGGTGGCAGATAAATGAGCTAAAAAGAAGGGCAAAAAAGAGAATGTATTAGTAAATATTATCTATTTATATATGTCTAAAAGAGGAGGTCGTATATAAACTCTCCTCTTTTTTGCGTGAAAATTGTGTGAAAATATGGTATCATTTTGTTATTTTAAAAATTTTTGCCAGAGCTTTTATAATACAAAGCCTTGATATGCTTGCCCTAAATCAAGCCTTAAGCAAGTGCCTAAAAAATAATTAATAACATGAGGTTATTTTATTTTGAAAAAAAGTGTTATATTAGACGTGAAGAGAAAATGATAGAGTATTTCAAGAGAGTATACGAGATAGAATCGAGATAAGTGATTATGTTATCAAAGAAGAATCCACAATTAAAGTTAAATCAAGAAGCGGAACGTCGTTCACGTTTTAGCATTAGAAAGTTAAGCATTGGCGCTGCTTCAGTAATGATTGGCTGTTTTCTTTATTTAGGTGGCAACAGTGCAGTTGCTTCAGCTGATGAAGCTCCTGCTGACCAAGGAGACTTGAGTGCAATTACAACTAAGCCTTATGCTGTTTTATTTCAAGTTTTCCAGAAAACACTACCAGCAAAAATCAAAACAAAGAAGCCATAACGCGGACTATTCACTACAATGTTCCAGAAGGCGAGAACTCAATTAGTGATCAAGTTCAAAGTGCAACATTTGTTCAGGATGTAACGACCGACTTGATGACTGGTAAAGTTACAACAGGTGAGTGGCAACCAGCTTCCTTTGATGCAATCGACCTTACTCAAATTCCAGATTGGACCTCATTAGTTGATGGTAAAGAAACCAAGCAACTTCCAGCCGTTGACTTAAAGTATGGTGATAAGAGCATCACCGTTGAGGTAACTTTCACTAAGACTGAAAATAAGGAAGCAACTAGAACCATTCATTACCAAGTTACTGAAGGACAAGCTGCTAAGGATGATACGGTTCAAACAGTTGCCTTCCAAAGAACGGTTTCAACTGATGAAAATGGTAAGACTAATTACGGTGCTTGAACTCCAGCCCAACCAAAGACTGCTAAGACAATTGCTCCAGTCAGCCAAAAGACTAATAAGGAAAACAAGCGAGAATCTGCTAAATTAGTCAAGACTGCTGCTAAGAACTCAACTGATAAGGCTAATAAGTTAGAAAAACAAGCTTTGCCACAAACTGGTGAAAAGAAATCCGAATTTGGTTTGATTGGTCTTGCACTTGTATCAGCTGCCGCTTTAATTGTATTGGCTGTAGATCGTGAACGCAACTAATATTCATAACTGAAAGCAAAAGAGGTACTTCAAATGAAGCATCTCTTTTTATCATTTATATTTAATATTGATATTTACTTTTAATGAATTATCACCTAAACTATAAAAAGAGAAAGGAGCATCCTCTCATGACAAAATATTTCCAACAAACTCTAAAAAGCGATTCCGATGCTTCAGAATATATTTTTATTTCTGATATTCATGGCAACCTTGAAACATTGTCTTTGATCGATCAGGCTTTGGCTGATCACCCGGAGGCTCAGCTAGTAACTGGTGGTGATTATGTCGATGGGCGTGATCATATTAAAGATGTTTTAGAATATTTAATGAAGAAAAAAGAACAAGGTGCCATTATTATCAAAGGTAATCATGAACAGATGCTCCTCAATTTTGCCAATCACGAAGAACATCAAGACGGCATTTGGTTTTACAATGGTGGTAAAGAAACGCTGAAACAGCTTTTTGGCAAAGTAGCCAGTCCTGAAGAAATTCAAAACAGCAAATACTATGAATTTCTTTCTTCCTTGCCTATGATGTATGAAACGCCAAATTATATCTTCGTTCATGCCGGCGTGCGTTCAGACGAACACTACGATGATCCATCAGCCTATGCTCACGTGCTTGATGTCCGCCACCATCATTATACTTATGATTTTTATCGGATTTGGGCTCGGCAAAATTACTGGTATTCAGATCAAGAGCAGAAGATTTTTGCGCATAATCAAACTGGCAAGACGATCGTGACAGGCCATACGCCCACGGCCAGAATCAGTGGTCAATATGATAATGGGAAAACGATCAACAGCTCAGCTTTGAATCCGGTCAAAGAGATAAAATATGATAATGAACCAGGTCGAATTTTCACTGATGGTGGTTCACACTCAGATCCCAAGCTGTACCCACACAATGACGGCAATGTAGTTGTATTGGACCAAGCGGGAAAAATTAAACAGGTTTATAATTACGAAAATACTTTAAAGTAAATTAAAAGGCACCTAACTTAAGTGAAGTTAAGTGCCTTTTTTTATAAGGAAAAATAAAAAGTATAGAATAAAATTTAAGAATGTAAGAATAAATGTTAAAAAATAAGAGTAATAGAATGTTATAGAAATTGTATATAGAGTATATAGAATATAGAGTATAAATGTTTTGAAATAAGAATGTAGAGAATTTTAGTTCTTCTTAGCTGGAACTTTTACTAACTTTGCCTCCTTTGAAGTCTTCATTAACAATACGCTGATACCAATGATCGCAGGTAATCCGATTAAAAGTAAACCCATGTAAATCATCCTTTCTTTTTGGATTGTCTATAGATTAGCCCCTAATTGTGAACTTTTTGTGTCTATTTTCTAAGCATCTGTTAAACATTTTTAGCGATTTTTTTAAGACAGCGGATTTCTTTTTGCGTTGAGGCCTTAACTGTCAACGTTTTAGCATAGTTGCGGTAGTCGCTGCGCATTTGTTTAAGTTCTGCTGGATGTTCATACCAGTAATTGATTTTCTTTGCTAAGGCTTGATCGTCGTCAAAAGGGAAAAGATTATCTTTGCCTAAAGCATAATCAGCCGTGGCGGAGAGCTTACTGTCAGCAATTACCGGAACACAACCAGCTGCAAAGGCCTCCATGCATGCCATGCCTTCAACTTCAACGTCAGCACAGTGAACAACTAGATCACAATTAGTTAGAGTTTGGCGCAGCTTTTCTGGTGTGAAAAATCTTAGTTCTGTTGCGCAAGAGAGCTTAGCTGCGAGTTTCTCATATTCTTGTTGCAGTGGCCCTTTTCCCGCGAAAATCACTCTTAATTCATTAGCATGTTTACAGTGTTGCAAAGCTTTGAATAAAGTGGCTTGATGCTTTTCTTCAGAATAGCGTCCAATACAAATAATAGTAAAAGGATTACCGATTTTTTCCTTGTGCGGATTATTGATAAAAGCTTCACTGATCCCGTTGGAAATGACTTGCAGCGGTTGTTTAAAATGATACTGCTCCATTAAGTTTCTCAGCTTTTTGCTAGGACAAAAAATCATTTGACAATTTCTATAAGAGACATATTTGAAAAAATACATAAAGAAGGAATTGAAGAAACGATAATTTAAGTGCAGTGGTTCTGTTATATTTCCTGGGAAAATATGCAAGGTGCCTGCTACTGGCTTGCCATGCCTTTTAGCTAAGGCTGCTGCTCGCCAGGAAAGAGGGAAGGGCGTCTCAATTAGCACAAGATCTGCCCATGAAATCGCCTTTAGCAGAACTTTCTTTTGTGGCCGAGCCATATGGAAACTTTCTTTTGCAATGATTTTTCTAAAAAAGGGCACAATTAGTTCTTTAACAGGATAATCTGCTTTTGAGTTGGTCGAAACGATGCGAACTTCATGTCCCATTTGTTGAAATTCACTGACAAAACGTTGGGTCGAAATGCAAAGACCATTGCTTTGATTAAAATAATCATCAATAACGACTAGTATTTTCATAGGTGCAACCTTTTATAAATAATGTTCTATACTCTCAACTTGATAATGGATCAATTTAGCTGTAAGCTAGGGGCAGGCCATATAATACTTGGAGGAGTATAGAATGTTTAAAAACTAATATTGCAGTTGTTTTAGCAACTGCTGTTTTGAGTACGACTTTTTTAACAGCTAAAGTCAATGCGGATACAGTTTCATCTGAACCATCATCTGCTATTTCAAATAATACCAGTAATGATAGTCAAAATGAAACTAAACAAGTTGAAAATATTAACTATTTTAAGTCTAATCCTAGAATCATTGAAATAAAGAAGAGTACCAATTTGTATCGTGATACTGCTTTAACGCAAAAGGCAGCTACAGGCGATGTTAATGAAAAGACTTGGCTTAAATTAGGCTTTTCTAAAAAATCATGGTTTGGCATCGATTCATATGTAGCACCTTTGGGAGCTCAAGCTTGGCAAGGTCGAAGCGCTCATATCAATGCCATGATCAACTAAGCATATAAATATATGGGTAAACCATGGCTTGCAGGTTGTTCTTCTAGCCCTAACTACGGTGTTGATTGTTCCGGCCTTGTCATGCAAGAATTATATGCAGGTGGAATTAGTTTGATCCCAACAATCTCAATTGGACATGCTCATCCAGGCAATGAATGGAATTCACGCAACTTATGGGCAGACAGACATTTAAAGAGAGTTCCATATTCCGCTCCTAGCCGCGGTGATTTGGTATTTTACTACCAACCAGGTACCAACACAATTTGGCACATTGCAATTTTAATCAGCAGAAACCGTGTAATTGAAAGTTGGCCACCACGTGTAATGGTTCAACCAATCGTTAATGGACAACGAAATATCATTACAGGTATTAAAAGGCCATTTATTTAAGGCATAATAAAAGTACGTTTGTTAGAACATACTTTTTTATTTTGAGAGATAAAAACAATGATCAAAAACAAATTTAAATATTTAATTGCAAGTGCAGCATTAATGGCAGCATTTTTATCAGCACCATTAGCTCATGCTGACGAAACAAGCAGTAATTCAAGTAGCAGCCAAAACCAATCAAGCGCGGTTGCTAACAGTAGTTCAAGCAGCAGTACGAGTACTGATCAAAACAATAGTGAAGCGGACAAGCAATCAAGCTCATCTTCTTCAAGCAGCAATACAAGTACGAGCAGTAGTTCAACTAGTTCTAGTTCTTCGAAGCAATCATCAACTGCGACAACTGCCAAGAAAAAGACTAAAACTACCAAGACTACTACTAAAGTTTGGAAAACCATTAATGGTAAAAAATATTATCTAGTTAATGGTAAAAAGACTACGGGTTATAAAAAGATTGGTAACTACTGGTATGTCTTCATCAAGAAGGGCGTTGTTTTAACCGGCGTTAGAAAGATTCCAAATAAATCGACTTACGGTTACTTCAACGCAGCTGGTCACAGACAATTTAAAAATACTAAAACCAGCAAAGCCTACTACTGGATCAATAAATCTGGTACCATTACCGGCATTAAAAACTATGCTAAAGTAATTTCACAATTGCCAGAAATGCCGACCGGATGTGAAATTACTGCAGTGACAATGATGATCAACTTTGCCGGAGTTAAAGTTACCAAGCAGCAAGCTGCCAAAGTAATGCATTACAGCAGCAATCCTAATAAAGGATTCATCGGTTCACCTTATAAAAAATGGCCAGGTGGCTATTGGGTAGCACAAAACGGAATTAAGTCAGTGGTTAAGCACTACTTAGGTACGAGCCAAGTAATGACGGGAGCAAGCATGACTTCAATTAAAAAGAAATTGTTGCGGTCACACTGCGTTGTTATGTGGGTAGGAATGTTCGATGGAATTTCCAACCATGCTATTACTTTAACTGGCTACCATAATGGCTTGATTTACTTTATGGATCCTTGGACAGGTACCAAGCGCAGCATCAAAGAATCGACATTAAAAGTTCACTGGGCATTAGATGCTCACCGAGCATTAAGCTATTAAAATTAAAAGAGCGAGGCTAAAAGCTTCGTTCTTTTTTTACTGTTTTTTGCTAGTGTTATAATTGCATTATAACACTAGGCAATGATGACAAGAATGGCTTTAAATCAGCACTTTAAAGCAACTAAAAAATCAGCTAATGTTATAATAAAATATAAGGACATAATAACATCACACTATTTTTAGCGAATCTTAGGAGATGAATGCTTTTTGAAACAAAACGTAAAACCAATAATAATAGAGAGTAAAAAGAGTTTAAATTTATTGTTTAACATTTGAGGTCCTTTCATT
>NZ_ADNY01000009.1 GCF_000178475.1 Lactobacillus amylolyticus DSM 11664
GATAGTATGTTTATTCATCGCGATATGATATTCCCCAGGCAAAGATCAAAACCAACAAGAAGTTGAGTAAAAGAGTAAATCCAGTTACCCAGAATACTGTTGCATAGTTTGATAAAATTGATATCTGTCCGGGTCAATCCCGATAAAAGCGTTGATTTTATTGGGATTACTAAATCTGCGTAAATCTCCTAATTCTGCCAAGACTCTAACTGCGGTAGTTTGGGCAAAGCCGGGAATGTTTTCCAAGGTTTCTAAATCATGATTAGGCAAGGATTTTGCTAACTTGACCATTCGCTCAATTAGCTGTTTTCTTTGTTCACTTAAATTAAGGGGACTTTGAGCATAGTATTGCACCTGTTCGGCTTCTATACTGTTACATGAAACAACAGGATAAGCTTTATTGGCTAACTCGATTAGTTTATCTGTAGTTTTTTGAACATGCTTAAAGCCAACGCCCTTTTAACTGTACCAACCAATTAATAATTTGTTTTTTATCATTTTTTCTCACTAAATTACAGTGAGGATAATGGAGCACTATTTGCTAGTAATTTTTGCCTTTGGCAGAATAAAATAAAGTTTCAATCTCAGTGACTTAAGTTGTTTATAGGCTTGAGATTGGATTTGATTAACAGTATGATGATGAAGCATTTGAATTAGAGCGATATCGGTCTTATTGTGTCTTAATCCAAGGTTCATTTCCTTTTTAGTTTTAAAATTACATAATCATAGTCATAATCTTCAGGAAGGCTTGCAATCTGCGTGAGTAGACTCCAGTAGCTTCAAAGATTATTTGTGGATGCTTAGAAAAAGCAGATAGTTCTTTGAGTAGCTGAATAAAACCAGAACAATCATTAGTAATTGTAAGTTCATTTTTACTTTTACTAATTAGCTCACAAATAGTAGAAGTAAACTTGCTTACATCAATTCCAAAAGTAACTTGCATAAAATAAACCTCCTAAAGCTAAGTAGTAAAACGTATTTGCTTAAGAAAACAGATCTAATTTTTCTACTTTAATTCAAGTATTATCAACGTTTAATTTAGATATTTTCTTAAAAATAATGGTGCGAATAAAGCTGAAAAGATTAAATAAAAGTTTAGTGCATATTTATTAGGTAACACAAAGAAGCCTATGAATTCTTGTAGTTTTTTCATAGGTTGTTATACTGAAAGTGATTATTTGATTTCAACTAAAGTCTTTGATTCCTAGTGGCTACGTTGTAATCATATAATTGATTCTTTGTAACCAGTGCATACATGGTTCGAATTAGTTTATGTACTGATGCAATGGCAATCTTCTTGAAGCCGCGGCTTTGAGAAGATTTTTTTCTATCATAATAGTCAGTAATATGACAGGGCTGGGTAGTCTTTACTGATTCCATTTGACCGATACTTAAATACATGATCTTTCTGGCAATTGAATTGCCGTGTTTGGTAATACTTAAATGACTGTCTAATTCACCAGACTGATAGATGCCAGGATCAATGCCGATAAAAGCATCAATTTGGTTAGGACTGTCAAATCGTCTTAAATCACCTAATTCAGCCAATAATCTTAAGGCTGTTGTTTTGGCAATACCAGGAATGCTTTGATAAATGGTTAATATACGGGTATCAGCCTGATTTTTACTGGCTAATTTATACAGGTAGGCCAGTGCTTCCTTTTTCTCCTGATCAAGAGAAAAAAGACAGGCAATATTTCTTTGAATAGCACGGATAACAATACTATCCTTATTGTCATAGGCACAAGTTAATCGAGCCAAAGAGATTAAGCGTTGCGTAAGGTATTCGGCTTTTTTCTGGCTTAATCCCGATATAGTTTCTAATTCGCCCAAAATATGTTCCTTGTTACTATCTAAAACAGCTTGTGCATGCGGAAATAAGGCAACTACTGACCAATAAATTTTACCTGTAGGATGACACATGAGATTTTCAATTTGTGGGAAAGTTGTCTGCAGATTACGATGAAGCTGATTCTTGGCAACAACCATAGCTTTATTCAATTCTTCATAGTATCTGCTTGCATTTTGCATTTCATGGTATGCCCGAGACTGAGGCTTAAGTAGCTTCTGTGGAGCATTAAACTGTATCAGAGCTAGACGATAAGCGTCAACTTGATCGGTCTTATTATGACGAAGGTTATTATCCATCAGCTTTTTAGCTTTCAAAGGATTAAGCTTTAGATATTGAATATGCTTCTTCTCTAAAAAAGCCTGCAAGCTCAAAGAATATACTCCTGTTGATTCAAAGACTATCAAAGGAATGACAGAGTAAAGACGTAATCTTTTATAAAGCTGCTGGAAGCCGACCATGTCATTGCTTATTTTAAATGTCTTACCCTGCCTAACTTTATCCATTAGAACGCAGACAGTAGAGTCCTTACTGCTAACATCAATGCCAACAATCACTTTACAATTTTCAATGATTGAACCTCCCAAAGTTTTAAAGATAAAATACCTTATCGAACTATTTAATTCTTATTTTCTAAACCCGGCATCAAGTGCCTACATACTTCGAAGAGACTTCTAAATAGTCGGTAAAGCAGCCTGTTTCTAAAACGACATTTTTTGCCTTAAATTAGATATGACTTTATGCTTTATCTTCACCTTTATTTTAGATAAAAATAAAGTATTTGATTAAAGTTCCGTCGAACTTCAACCCAATACTTAGGTTAGTATGTTTCTAAACTTGACATCAAAGTGTCCACATTCTTCGAAGAAACTATTGAAAACCTAAGCAAAACTGCCAGTTTACTATGTGACATCAAGTGTCTAAAGCCCCTATGACATAGTGTTTTACTACTATCTCAATTCTACAAGAGAACAAAAATAGTGAATCAATTATCCCGTCGGATAATTAATTCACTATATAGCTTAGAATGTTTTGTTTGCTTTGAAAGTTAAGTTATTACAATTTTTTAGATAATTCTATTGTTGCAAGTTTAGTATTGTTAATAGTAA
>NZ_ADNY01000008.1 GCF_000178475.1 Lactobacillus amylolyticus DSM 11664
GTGTTATATAGTGTTTGCCACCATCTAAAATGGAGGGATAGCCAGAGGTAGATAAAATACGAAATAATCCAACTTCTGCATTTCGCTTAACTATTTCTTGACGCATTTTTTCTTCATCATCATAAATACGAAAGTCATAATTTCTTCTCGCATCAGTAGGTAATTTAGTTAGCTTGCCAGTTGTAAAATCATTAAACCATTTGATTAGATCATCTGAAGCAGTCATTCTAAATTGATGCCGTAAAAAGTAATCTTGATGAGGATAGTGATGAGTAATTTTTTCTAAGCGTTGCAGAGTCCATAGACTTTTCATTCGCAAAACTTGATATTGATCAAAAACAAGTATAACTACACGGGCACGATTAATTATTTCCTGCAGATGATTTTGAAAATAAAAATTATTATAGTGATCCGGCTTGGATAACAAAAGATGAGCCTCATCAATAACTACAATATCTGCATGTTCTTTTTTCTTATCCATTTGATTAATGAAAGAAGTGGGACACATGTAGTCTTTTTTATAAAGTTCTTTAATTGAACCTGCGATTTGTTTGTAAACTTTTAAGATCTCTGGATGATTGACTAAAAAGTAATTCTTTGTGTTTGCTAATTTGCCAGATTGAATACGGCTCTCTTTTTGAATTTGATAGAATAATGAAGAGAGAACAACACTTTTGCCTGTGCCAGCATCACCATAAATAGTAAAAACTGCGGTTCTTTCATCATCTATGTGATTATTGATAAAATGTATTATTTTTTCGATGAGAATTTTTTGTTCATTAGTAAGTGCATTAAAAGAAAATAATTTTTTATAGCTTCATTAATCATCAAGATGCCTCAATTTTTATGAAAATAATTTATAGAAAGGAAAAACTATGGCAGCCCAAAATATTATTCATGATCAAATGTTTTTACAAAGAAAATCTCAGCCGGCCACCAAGGCAGATCTTAACATAGCAATCGATTTGCGTGACACATTAATTGCAAAAAGAAATTTGGCTTTAGGCTTAGCTGCAAATATGATTGGTAAAGATAAGAGAATTATTGCCTTTTATGTTGGACCATTGGCGATGGTAATGATCAATCCCAGAATAATTGATAAAGAAGAAAGGTATATCACAAAAGAGGGATGTTTATCTTTAAGCGGAGAAAGAAGTACGAAAAGGTACAAGAAAATCCGCGTAAGTTTTCAGACCATGAACTTTGAAAATCGAACTCAAGAGTTTGACGGGTTAACCTCAGAAGTAATTCAGCATGAGATAGATCACTGCGATGGAATATTGATTTAAAAAAGTTAATAAAATGATTGACTAAGACAGATAAAGAGGGTAATATATCTAACTGTCGTCAGGAGATGACGACAAAAACAAAATAAAAAAACGCTTGACAAAAAATCAAGTAGCGAGTATTATTAAATGCGTTGTCATGAAGGCAACGAGG
>NZ_ADNY01000007.1 GCF_000178475.1 Lactobacillus amylolyticus DSM 11664
AGTTACTAACAAATTGAGGGTTTCAAAGTATATTTAATATTGTCAGCTGGCAAAACAAGAAAAAACAAGTAAGGAGACTAAAAATGTCTGAAGATATAAAAAATAAGGTTGCAAGATTTCAAGCAACCCAAAATGTCAATAACAGTGTTACTACTCAAGTAGCTGCAAATAAATTAGGTAGTACTTTTGCTAATGTTCGTGAAAATAAAAATACTCCTGTTCAGGTTTTGATGAACAAGGAACTTCCTGCATTAATTGGCTCGTATTATGTTTTAGTTTCTGCCGAATACCAAGAGACTACGGATAATGATTCTGGTGATGTGCATACTGCAACTGTCTACGTAGTAAAAACAATCTCCAAAAAATCAAAAGCTAAGGTAGGTACGTTGCTTACGATCAAGGTCAAAGATAGTAAACCAATCATTAGCGATAATGAACTAACTAGTATTATGTTAGGAGAAGCGAAGCCTATTGTAGTTAGGTTTAAGGATATTGCACATTACGCGTATATCGGCGGCGAAAGCTTGAATGCAACAAAAGCAGAAAAAGTGAATATTTCTCCAATAGAAGCTTCAAAGCTATGATGAAATACGATACCAAAAAAAGTAAAATTGTAGATTATATGGTAGATCTATATATTTTTGTCTTTTGTTTATTATTAGCTTTTATTATTGGTGCAATTGGATTCGTAATCACGCATAAAGCCAAGATATTTGATATCTGTTTATTAATAGGTATATTATATCCAGCTTTTAGAATTTTGAAAGCGACGTTAAGAGATGATAAAGAGCAAATTTATCGCGATAAATTGCTTAAAGTAGCCAAATCAGCTAAGATCGTAAATTTAAGAACGCCAACATCTCTTTCAATGTTAATTGATAATCGTCAAGTATTAGATGGACCGATTTTTGAGGTGAAGTTTTTAAGAGACTTTGTTCAAATAAAAGTACTGCCAGATGGCTGTCCCAATGCTGATAATATTTATCAACTTCAACATAGGTTGGAAGAGCAATTTGGACTAACCGCACAATTAATCAGTAAGCGAGATTGCGCTATATATATGCTGTATTCTGAACCTAATCAAGGTAGAAGAATTTCCAATGCAGATTTTAGATAATAAAGCCATATATATTGATTCCAATCATCCAATACCAGTAGTTAATTCTGCTGGTATTTTATTGATGGGATTACCTGGTACAGGTAAGACGTTTACAGGAACTCTTATAGCTTTGAGAATTATTCAAAAGTTTGGTGGATTGTTGGAAATTGCGGATAGTAAACGCAGTGATTTGTATAATTTGAAGAATTATCTTGTCAATGGTGAAAAACGTGTCTCTGCGACTCCTAATCAAATTGCACGTATGTTACGTATAGCAGTTCAGAATTTAAATAATCGCTATGAACATTTCAATTATCATTGGGGATGGAACTGGTTAGATTATCATTTGCGACCAGTAGTAATTTTCCTAGATGAAACAAGTGCAACTTTAGCAGAGGCAAGTGAAAGCAAGAATTTGAAAAACGAGATACTTTCCTATTTAAAGCAGTTAATTTATCGTGGTCGACAATTAGGATACTTCTTGATTTTATCAGGGCAGAGATTAAGTTCATATAGCATTGAGCGAGACATTACTTTAGAGTTATCTACTCGTATTGTTATGGGAGGGAATCCTGATTCTGATACTTTGAGAATGGCATTTCCGGGAGTAGATGTAAAATCATTAAGTATTCCTAAGTCGTTGCCAGGGCATGGATTAATTTATACTGATTTATCAGGTACTAGCACTCCGCAAGTTTTTGTATCAGATGATATTACAAATTTAGATATTCCTAAAACTTTAAATATTTTGGATACCAAAGCAAATAGAAGAAAATTTGCAGATGAAAGTAGTTATTGGAAATGGTGAGCTGTAAAAATGGAATGGTTTTTAGCAGAGCGGCAGCTCACACCCAGTTAGTAGAACGGGGGTAGTGCCAAATAAAAATGAAAGCAATAAAGAATATAAAAATTGACCAAATCCGCTTTACAGTTCCAATTAATGAAAGCTCCTTAAAAGATACAGATGAACCGAATGTCATTAAAGCAATTGACAGGTATTTCAAATTTAAATTACTTTTTGATAAACCGCTTAAAAAACCAACAGGGAAGAATGGTTATACTAATTCAATACTGTGGGGAGCCAGTGAACAAGGCGGATTAATATCAGTAATGTATAATCCAACTCGTGCTGATATGGGAGTATTAATTGATTTTACCGCGACTGGAAAATATCTCTATGAATCTCTTTGCCAGCTTAATGGAATTGACGTTAATTGGCGAAAGATTATCACTGTAATCTATCAACGCTTTAAGGGGCATGCAACAAGAATTGACATTGCTATTGATTTAATTAATAAAGGTTATTCTGTAACTTCGATTTATGAAAAGTTAAAATCAGGTGAGTATGTATTTATTAATCCAATTAAGCAAAGAATCAACTTTAATCGAATCCAATACATTGGTAGAAGTGACGAAATTAATACTATTTATGTTGGAAGCAGATATTCCGATGTCTATTTACGAATTTATAATAAAAAAATTGAGCAGATGGATAATAAAGGTATCTATCATACTTTGGCAATTAATTGTCATGATTGGGTGAGAATTGAAGGGGAATTCAAGAATAAAGAGTGCCATAAAATTGGAGCTATGGTTTCAACATTGGCTGAAGATAATATTGAACCATATTTAGCCAGTTACGTTAATAAGCATTGGAAATTAGTTTTTAATAATGACTGAGAAAAAAACAGATTATAAATTAACTCCTTTTTGGAAAGAAATTGCAGAAATTGTTAAAACACCTAGTTATAAAGGAGAAGAGATAAAATCAAATGGTGACTTTATCCTATATAGGAAGATAATAACATTCTTATATAGAGGATCAGCGGGAACACTCTTTGAAATAAAACAAGCGTTAGGAGAAGAAAAATTAAAATCTTTTTTTGACTATTTAAATTTTTATTTAAGCAATGCTGAAACGCCAGGGCATTATTATCCTTCTAAATTGGTGAATAAGCAGATTAGAGAAATAAAGCAAACTAGAGAACTGTTTGATTTGAATGATACGTTAAATCAAATTAGCAAGGTTGAGTTTGAAAAACATGGTGATAAGAGTGCAAAGGGATGGTTACCAAATGAAAGTCCAAGAAAGAAAAAATTGGTTAAATAGAAAAGCCCTAGCAGAAGCTCTAGGTATGAGTGAAACAACTCTTTGGCGAGTTATGAAGTCTAACCAAACTATTGCTAGGGTAAATAAGCTGAGGAAGTGCCCAACACATAGAAATTATGCAGGAGGACGTAAATATTACTTGGTAAATGAAGTTCAAGCCTGGATTGATTACATTGATGACTTTAATTTGAAAGAAAAGAGTTAATCAGCTTATAATTTAGGAGTACCATATTTAGTACTCCTTTTTTAATAGGGAGAATAAATAGAATGGCAATCTTAAAAATCAAAAAAGGACAATACGAAGGAAAATATCGAATCAGAATACAACCTGTAGACCCTGTTACTGGTAAAAGAGTAACCATCCCTGTTGAATATGCTGATACACGTAAGGAAGCCAAGGAAAAAGAAAAGACTATGTGGTCAGAATATAAGGCTAATCTCCATTTGGGTGAAGGGGATGCAATTTTTACGGATTCATTTCAGAGGTATGTTAATCAACGGGCTAGTTCAATTAGCCCAGTTACCTTGAAGAATTGGCAAGAGTCAGCTAATGCTTTTAAGCAATATTTTGGAAAAGCTAAAGTTAAAGATATTACTACAGCATTAGTTTCAAGATATGCTCATGACTACGTAGACAAGAACAAAGCAACTGTTAGCAAATCTTCCACTATTGCTAAACATTTAATCCATATGCGTAATTTCTTTAAATCAATTCAAGGTAAAGGGATAGAAGAAAATCCAGTGCCGGAAGCTCCATTGAAAGTGTTCTTTAGACAAAACGAATTTTCAATTTCAAAAGATTGGTACATTTTTACTGATACCCAGTTAAATGAAATTAGAGCTTTAATTGAAAAGGATTTAGAGCATAGTTCCGTAGTGAATTGGAGTAGCAAACTAGCTATTTTAATTGAGAGTTATACTGGGATGCGTATAGGAGAATTACAAGCTATCAAGTTTAGCAATATAGTTTTTGAAAATAACGCTTGGACTTTCAAGATAAATGACAGTTGGTCAGATTACATGAGTGATTTTAACGGTAGTTTAAAGGCAAGACCTAAAGGTTATTCTAGGGTATTACCACCTGTACCTGAAGAAGTTGTAATATTGCTCAAGCGCTACAGGGACAAGCAGTCAGCCTTTCTAAAAGAACATGAACTTGATAATCCTTTGGACTTAGTTTTGATCAACTTGCATGACTATAAGAGCATATCTAGTAACAGACCGATTAGGCAGAAGAGTATTAATGATATGCTTAAAGAAATTTGTAAAAAACTTGGGATTGAAGCTAATGGTAAACAATTAAGCATGTATTCTTTTAGACATACAATGTGTACTAAATTAGCCAATACTCCAGGGATGTCATATCCATGGGCAGCTGAAAAGATGGGACATTCACTTCAAATGTTTATGAATACTTATGTTGGAATCAATCCAGATATAGATAAGCAAATGACCCAATTATTAATAGGAGAAAAATAGTTAAATGTGTTGACTAAAGGCACATTTAAGTGCGAAGAAAGACTTACAAATATTGCTGTTATAGGGCTTAAAAGTGTTGAACTAAAAGCTTCTAGTTAGCATTAGAAAGATTCGTTTTTAATGATTAACCTTGATTTATCAACGTTTTACGAAGATAAGTTAAGGTTAATTTTTTGTATAAAGGTAAATGATGCACAATAAGTGCACCCTGTTAATTTGTTAAAGTGCAATTTTTGCACGCGGTTTTTTTGAGAGTCGTACTTTTTATCTGCATTACAAAGACAAATATGATTTACTGGATAAGCTCGAGCAGAAATTATTTGATGATCTTAAAATCAATTTTCAAAAAGAGCGTCAAAGTATTATCAGAAAAGTAGTAAAGGATAAAACAGATCTGTGGCGTAAAAACTATCTCTTTTTGAATGGAATTATAGGAGCAATTGATCAAGAACGTGATCTGTATAGGGTGCTTTTTTCAAATAATGGTGATCAGCGTTTTTGGCAAAAGCTGCGGGCGATCTTAACTAAAGAGATAAGAAGCAGAGCCCAGTTATATAACGTGCATCTTACTGATAAAATTCCATCATATTATGCCCAAGAATTGCTTATCGATGGATTACTAAGTTTGATTAGGGCCTGGATAGACAATCCTCATCCCGAAAGCGTTGAACACTTTTCAAAGATTCTAAATTTTAGTCAAATGTTAGCGCCAATAGATTTGCTTGAAAAAATTAGGACAAAAAAGATCGAGCTATCAAAGCTCGATCTTTTTATTAGGCAGCTTTTGCCTTTTTCTTTTTTCCAATTTGGTCGTCCAATCAAAATTCCTAATGGCGGAACCTTGAAGCAGAAGTAGGAAATGAGCCAAGCTACAGCAATTACGAATAGCAATCCAAAGGGCAACATGATCAATAATTGCCAGCTTGGAACGTAAATGTTAACGGTTGTTAGGAAGTGATCCAGCAAAATTATTGGTGCAGTTTGAGTCAAATAAATACCGAATGATAATAAAGATGTCATTCTGACCAACTTGGAGAAGCGTTGCCACTTAGGTTGGGTTCTAACTTCTGCGTATTTCAATGAAACAGAGATCGCAGATAAGATGACTGCCGTTGAATAAACCATAATGTATGGTTGGTGAGCAAGCTGGGAAAGGTGACGATGGAAGTTCATGATTTTTGCGTTGAACAAGTATAGCGGAATTGTTCCCAAGCTAAGCAGGACAGTCGCTGAGTAGATCCAATAACGATATTTTCGAATCCATTTTTTAACAGTATCATAATGAATCCAAACATATCCACCTAGGACGAAATAATCTTCGTAGAAGAAAACATTATTGCCGTAATACTTCAAGAGGAACGGCCAGCCAGCATGACTTTGATTTGGAAAAATCTACTTTACGTAGAACAGCATGATCATTTGAATTGCAGCTGAAATTGCTAAAACGGTATTGTGATGGTCCTCAGTTTTCTTAAATAGCCAAACCAATAAAGGAAAGACCAGGTAGAACTGCATGGTGACATACAAATAGTAGAGGTAGAACTGTTTGGCATATAGTACATCGTTAAGCCAGGTAGTAAACCAGTTGTTCCAAGTGAAATCAGCTCTATGGAATAGCTACATGGTAATGAAAAGGGAAACTCCCATCCAGAATACGTAGGGGATACCAATATTGCCGATATGTTTTATCCAAAACTTCTTCAAATGAATTATAATAAACCAAAAATAATACCAGAAACATAAAACCATATCGTGCAAAGTGCAGCATCATGTGACTGGCTAACATTAATTCATGTGAATGCGAGCCATTTACGAAAGCGTCGGTATAATGCGATGTAACGTGTGTGGCGAGAACGGCCAACATGAAGAAACATCGCATTAGATCAACTTCGTATAAATAAACTCGATGTTTTTTCTCTGTTTTCACAAATATAGCTCCTTTGAATACTAATATTAAAAAATTATAAACGGAAGATGTGATCAAAAAAACATAATAATGTTAACAAATGGTTACAAAATAAAGAACCAACTTACAATATGTAAGCTGGTTCTTTACCAAAAAAATGCAAATAGAAGTTTAAATATAGAGTGAGGGGAAAGTGTAGAGAATAGGATGTATTTGGATAAATTTATGGAGTTATATATTCCCCTCTATTTATTAAGTACGTAAAAAAATCGATTTTTACCGAAAAAATTTCAATTTTTTTAAACGACGACGTCTCATGGAGAAAAAAGCATGATATTGAATTTTTCAATACCATGCTTTTCTTTATTTTTTATTTTTTCTAATCTTGCTCTTAACCTCCGTATATCCATCCAGAACATTCGCATAACGTCCTAAAGTGAAAAGATAGTCAGATAATCGATTGATGTATTTTAAGTTGCTAGGAGCCAATTTTTGCTCTTCACGGTTCAATTTTACCAATGAGCGTTCAGCTCGGCGAGCAATTGTCCGTGCATATTGTAAGTTAGCTCCAGTTTTCATTCCTCCTGGCAAAATAAATTCAGGAATTTTAGGAATTTTTGCAGTTAGTTCATCAATTCTGCTTTCCAACTCGCTAACTTTTTTATCATCAATTTCCTGACGATGCTTGACTACGATATCGGCTTCAAGCAAGTAGAGATTGCGTTGCAGGTCATGCAGTTCATCGCTTAGACTCAAACATTTTTCTGATAAATTTGCAATCACCACTCCGATGTATGACTGCAATTCATCAATATCGCCTAAAGCAACGATTTGCAGATCATCTTTTGGCACCATCTTGCCGCTGACCTGCTTGGTTGTTCCTTGATCGCCAACTTTAGTGTAAATTTTGATTGTCATTTCATCTTTCCTCGATTGTATCGTTCAAGTGCTAGAGTTAATGGCTTGTACAAAATAGGGTAGAAGACAAAATTGCCGATGCAGTGGTAAGTATCAAACAAGAAACTGCCAGCAGTGTAAACGATAAAGGCTTCCCAGCCACCCCAAATTGACATGCCAAAGTTAATAATAAGGCCATAGACATAACCTAGCAGGGTAGCAAGAATAATTTGCAGCCAAAAATGTTTACGAAAAACGGGAATTTTGCCAAACAAAAAGACTACTAACACACAAACAGCATAAGCAGCGATCTGCGGCAAAGTCCAAATTCCGAAACCTAAGAAGATGTTGGAAATGACCATTACCAAGACTGCTAGTGCGACTCCAAATCCAAATCCCATTTCCAAAGTTGAGATCATTAAGATATCAGTTACTGGTTGAACGTTTGGAACCGGAATAATGTGCGCCACTCTTAGCACGACAGCCATTGCCGTCAAAATTGCTAATAAAGCAAGTCGCTTAATTTGTTTATGTGTAGTAGTCGACATTTTGTTAAATCACTCCATTTTAAAATTAAAATTTGCTCCGTGTCCACACGACTCTATCTTTGTTGTGTAGATAAACTTTGTTGGCAGCATTAGCCCATTTACCATTTACGGTGTAGGTCCAATAAAGCTTTTTAGATTTATTTTGGCTATAGCCATGAATGCTGGTAACAAAACCGCCAGAAGACTTTACTTTCCAGCATTTTTTAAGTGCTGCTAAAACAGTAGTATGTTTTTTAACTCTAATATTCTTTTTAGCAATTGTTTTCTTATTATTTTTCAAAGTATATGTAACTCTGATTGTCTTAGCAGCCTGAACGTGGCTATGGTTTGCATCTGCGATGCCAACAGCACCCAAGGATAACAGGATAACAGTGAAAAGTAAACCGAGCTTTTTAACTAATTTATTCATTTTTAATCCTCCAAGAATTTTGATTTTTATTTAATTGGGCATGCTCCGCCTTCACAATCGGTTTGACCAACCAATTCAAGGTCTTTTTCATCATCGTTTTGCTTCATGAAGACTGCTTCAACATCTCCCTTGATTTGAGCAGCTCTTTCTTCATACTTTTCTTTATTAATTGGCTCTTTTGGAGCTTGTTTTAAGCTGCCGCCATAGTATGGAAGAAGTGAAGTTGACTTGATGATGTGGCGGTATTGATGAAGAAGTGGGGCAATTTGCTTGCTTTCACCATCTTGGAAAGTAACGGTACATGATACGGCGTTATCTGACCAGTAGGTTTGCAAAAATGCTTGCGTAGCAAATTGTTCGCCGATTGATACAGTACCGGCAGATGCAAATTGCTTGCTGTCAGCGTTAGCAGCACGAAGTGGAAATTCTACACAAATAGTATTCTTAGTGTAGATATCAGGTTCAGTGTAGTAACCACATTCCTTAAGGGCTGGCAATAATGGGTCAGAAGCTTGGAATCTAATTCTTTGGATCATGTAGCCAGCGTAGTGGAAGTGCATCCCTTCGGAAACACCTGCAAGTTTAGCTACAGTACCTGAAGGCTTAACAGTTGTGTGCTTGATCGAAGTGTTGCAGCCTAAAACATCGCTGTAATCTTTATCAGCTTTAACAACTGCTTTATAAAGGCCATCGAAGGTCTTTACGATTTCTGGATCATAGATTGGCTTCTTAATTGCTGCACCAGTTTCAGGATCTTTAGCATCTTCCCAACCGGTAACAACACGGTGACCAAAGCGTGACAAGATCCAGTCTTGAATACCAGACATTGAAATACCGATACGACGATTCTTTTGAATAATCTTTCTTGATATTTCCCAATCGTAGTGACTGAAGGTTACACGCTTAGCAAAACGAACAGCTAAAGCAAAGGCTTCTTTTAAGTCCCAGCCTTGTTTTTCAGCAACATAAGGGAAGACTTCAAACAAGTTGCATGGTTCACCGTTAGATAAGGAAATTTCGCCACATGGGTTTGTTCCTTCGACGTTATCATCGATGCCAGCTTGGTAACCATCGACAATTCGGCCGTAGTTGCGAGAAAGTTCAAGATTAACAACGCCAGGTTCACCATTATGCAAAATTCCGTCGGCAATTGGACCGTAATTATCGAATTTAGAATCAATTGCAACACTGTTATTTGATGCCCAACGGTGGTGGTAAAGCTTATCTTTATCTTGCTTCATCTTAATGAAGTCTTGGTCGTCATTTGAACCCAAAGCAAGTTCAGCAGAACGACGAACGTTACCAGCAACAACTGTCTTACCAATCAAGTTGCAGATATCAGTTGCGTCAACGGCAGTTAATTTTTCACCGGCCTTAGGATTGATAACCTTATTAATATCAAAGAACATTTCAACTAAAGGCATTGGACCTGAAGCAGTGCCGCCGAAGCCATGAATCTTAGTACCGTAAGGGCGAATGTTGCTGATATCTAAGACTAACTTCTTTTTGCCCTCAGGATTAGTAGCATTGAAGTGCATATCAATCAGTCGAGCATTTGCCAAAACCCAGCCTTCGCGAGTATCAGGCAATTCGTAGTAAACGTAATCGTCTTTATCTTGATTTTGCTTTTGCCATTCTTCTTTATCAGTAGCACCTAATTTAACAGAAGCATCATATGATAACTACTGTTAAATCGATCTTTTGATCAACTTTAGGAATTTGCTTGATGTTGTCTTTTACAACTGAAAAGCCAACGCCGCCCTTCATTAATTGATCGAATAGGAAGGAGAAAGGCATGGAGACAGCTTTTTCTCTCTTATCAATGTAAGAAGGCACGATGTGACTGTCGCCATATTCTTGAGGACGAATAGCGATGAACCAGCAGTTGTTTAATGAATCGCCAGTCCGTTTTTGATAATCGGTTCCTGAAATCCAAAGGTTACGACCTGAAGGGGTAGCTGATAAGCCATAAACTAAACGGAATAATCGTTTAGCTTCATTGGTCAATTCGCTGATAACTTTTTTAGAGGGAGAGTCTTTTAGACGTGGATCAAGGTTGATGTTACCTTCGATCACACGCTTAACTGTCTCATCCCAGTTTTCTGAACGATCTTGATCAGGAAGCCAACGGGCATAAGTTCTCTTATAGGTTACCCAGCCAAGTTCACCCCAGTGAGGTTTGATTTCATGTTTCACTTGATCAATAAAGTTTTGATCTAGTTCAATTCTAGTAGATGGCATGTTTTTCACTCCTAAAAGATTATTATTGTTTCACAAAACACATTATGTATGAGCACATATCTAAATGTACCACAATATCTTGTGGTTTGTAGAAAATTATCGCGGATAGCATTGATTTGTAAACTGCAAATCCCATCAGAATAGGGCTAATAAATTAGAAAAAATTTTAGATAAAATGTGGTATAGCTTTAGAAAGCAAAAAATATAGAAAATTATCATGTTACAATCAAAAATAATGGAAAAAACGAGGTTTGATTCATGAATACAGCTTGGCAAAAATTTAAAGACAATGTGCCATTGCGTAGAGTTGTCGTATTTTTGTTAATCGTAGCTTGTTTGTACGAGATGCGGGCAATGATGAATACGATTCTGTTAACATTTATTTTTACTTACGTAATCGTGCACCTGATTCGTTTAGTACAGCGTTACATTCCTAAGATGCCGACAGGGATAATAGTTGTCGTCATGTATCTGATAATTCTGGCGCTATTGTATTTCATTATAACGGTTTACTTGCCCATGCTGGTGGTGCAAATCAGTAAGATGGTGAAGTCCGTTATGGCATTTTATGAAAGCGATGAATCGTTGCGTTTGATGTCGTACGTAACGCGTTACATTAGTAAAGGTGAGTTGATTGAACAGGCAAAGCACGCTATGACTTTTGCCTTTCACACTGCTACTAATATCGGCACGCTGACCATCGCGACATTTATGTCACTGATCTTAAGTTTCTTTTACACGATTGAATTAAAGAAGATGAGAGAATTCTCTAGTTTATTCGTTAAAAGCGGCTACTTGAAGTGGCTCTTTGAAGATATTTGTTACTTCGGTAAAAAATTTACCAATACCTTTGGTGTAGTGCTTGAGGCCCAATTCTTTATTGCGATTTGTAACACAGCTTTGACAATGATCGGTTTGGCTATAATGAGAATGCCACAGATTGTCGCCTTAGGTTTGATGGTCTTCATTTTGAGTTTGGTTCCAGTTGCTGGTGTAATCATTTCACTGATTCCGCTAAGTATTGTGGGCTACTCAGTAGGCGGCATTCGCTACGTGATTTATATTTTCATTATGATCATGATTATTCACGCCGTTGAAGCCTATGTCTTAAATCCTAAGTTCATGGCCAGCAAGACTGAATTACCAATTTTCTACACATTCTTGGTTTTGCTTGTGGCAGAACATTTCTGGGGCACCTGGGGCTTGATCGTAGGTGTGCCAATCTTTACTTTCTTCTTGGATGTTTTAGGCATTAAGCCAACTAAAAAGAGTAAGAAGAAGGCAGTTCTAAAATGAGATTATTACTGACAGGCGACAGCATCATCGCACGCAATGAAGGCAAAGAAGAGCCGCATATTAGCTGGAATTTAAAAAAGATGTTACCTGACGTAGAAATTGAAAATACTGCAGTGTCGGGGATCAATTCAGGTGCGTTTTTTGCAAGACTTAATGAATTAGTTTTGAGCGTGAAAAAGTGCGATAACTTGGTAATTTTACTTGGGACTAATGATCTGGCAACGCATAAGCAGGTACCGTTAACGCAATTTAAGCAAAATATGGAATTGATTTGTTCAGCGATAATTTGTGCATATTATCCGCCACATGTTTTGCTTGTTTCGCCACCCGCCGTTGATGAGGAAAAGCAGCTTGTGCGCGATAATGCTTTAGCAGAAAAATATGCCAAAGCAGTCGAAGAAGTCGCTCAGGAATATCATTTTAGATATGCGGATTTATGTCAGGCGATGCTAGATGCAGGGGACATCAAGAAGACTGCCCAAGGAATGAAAAATGATGGTTTGCACTTTGGGGATGCAGGCTATGAGATATTAGCTAAATTGATTGTTAAAAATTTGAAGAGCATGTAAAAAAGAGGCCGAAAGGCCTCTTTATTTTTTATTCAATTAAATTATCTTATTGCCGCAAACAACAATCCACCCACGGCTACCAGAGCCAGGAATGGGACGAGCAAGTATGCGCAAAATACGAAAATCAATCCGGCAATGAGTAAGAAGCCGAAAATCTTGATTAAGCCAACCCCCAATTTGAAGAAAAGCCAAATCAAGAAAATTGTTAACAAAAGTGAAAGCATAGTTTCATACCTCCATAATCTATGAGAATATTTTACTACCAAGAGATGGAGAGAGCGTAGATTAAGTATGCCGATTTTAGAAAAATCAAGAAATGTTTATGCAATTAAGTTACCGTTAACAGAGCAAATCATATTGAAAGCTCTTTCTGAAATCGATATCATATTAAAATATGAAAGCGATTTATATAGAAGGAGAAAGAGAACTTGAAGCAAGAAAAATCAGGTTTACCAACGCTAGCCGCTTCCACTATTTGGATGATTAGCTTAGGTTATTTAGGCGTACAAATTGCATTTACTTTGGAAACTTCACAAATGAGTAGAATTTTCCAAACTTTAGGGGCTGACCCAACAAAATTAGGTTGGTTCTTCATTTTGCCACCACTTGCTGGTCTGGTGGTGCAACCAGGAATCGGATCCTTATCAGATCGTACTTGGATTCCTAAAATCGGGAGAAGATTGCCATATTTATTGATCGGGATGATTTTTGCCGTTATCACGATGGTCATTTTGCCCAACGTCGGTAGTTTCGGTTTAGGATATGGATCCTTAGAAGCACTTATCTTTGGTGCTGTCGCAATCGCTGTTTTGGATGTCGCTTCTAACATGGCGATGCAACCATTTAAGATGATGATCGGTGATATGGTCAACGACGATCAAAAGTCATATGCTTACGGAATTCAGAGTATGCTTTCCAACTTTGGTGCCGTAATTGCTGCATTCTTCCCATTCTTGCTAACCAGCTTGGGTGTTGCCAACACCGCTAAGAAGGGTGTAGTGCCACAATCAGTTGTCATTTCATTCTATGTTGGTGCAGCTGTTTTGGTAATTACTTCATTGTTCACCATCTTCAGAGTTCATGAATATGATCCAGAAACTTATGCTCGTTACCACGGTATCAAGGAATCAGATAACAAAGAAGGTGGCGGTTGGATTGAATTGCTAAAGAAAGCGCCAAAAGTATTTTGGCAAGTTTCATTAGTCCAATTTTTCAGCTGGATTTCATTCCAATACCTTTCAACTTATGCAACTGGTGCGATTGCGCAAAACGTATGGAACACCACTTCCGCTTCTTCAGCAGGCTACCAAATTGCAGGTAACTGGTTCGGTGTATTGACTGCTGTTCAATCAATTGCGGCTGTAATTTGGTCATATGTTTTGGCTAAAGTACCAAACAATCGTCATAAGTTAGGCTACGGCTTAAGTTTGGCATTAGGTGCAATTGGCTACACTTCAATTTTCTTGGTTCATTCACAAATGCTGCTGATTCTT
The DNA here is from genome assembly GCF_000178475.1 of Lactobacillus amylolyticus DSM 11664. Lineage (GTDB taxonomy): Bacteria > Bacillota > Bacilli > Lactobacillales > Lactobacillaceae > Lactobacillus > Lactobacillus amylolyticus. Next base: position 14,048 of record NZ_ADNY01000007.1, read on the forward strand.
TCATTCATTTTAATCGGAATCAGCTGGGCAGGGATGAACACTTATCCATTGACTATGGTATCTAACGCTTTATCAGGTAAACACATGGGAACCTACCTTGGCTTATTCAACTGTTCAATTTGTTTGCCACAGATTGTCGCTTCATTACTCAGCTTTATCATTTTCCCAATGGTAGGTAACTCAATGCCAGCTATGATGTTAATCACTGGTATTTCAGGATTCTTAGCTGCTTTATCAGTTATCAGCATTAAAGAAACCTACGTAAAATAATTTAGACCAAAATAAAAATGCATGAAGTCAGAATTTGGCTTCGTGCATTTTTTAGTTATTCATTTTGTTAGATCTGAATATTTTTATTAATCCTTAACAACATCCTTAGTGTCTAACCATTGATTGCCACTGATCTTAACAAGCTTCTTGCCGTTAGTCTTCTTAACATCCTTAGCAGTGAAAGTTGAACCCATTGAAACTGTCTTAGCGAGCTTTCCACCGTTTGCGTTTAAAACAGCGACTTTTTGATTCTTGGTATCTTTAACAGTAACGAAGATCTTGGCGCTTTTCTTGATAGCTGGGTTAGTAGGAGCAACTTCTGCAACACCCAACTTTGGGGCAGTGAAACTAGCAGCTTCGGTAACTGAAGCACTGACACCTAATAAACTCATTGAAGCAACTGCGACTGAAACAACTTTAGCTAATTTCTTTGCGTCTAACATATATTATTAAATTCAAGGGATAATTTGAATTTTTTTGAAAATAATTTAGGTCTCACAAATGTTGCTAGAATAACGTTTTCAATTATTTTTAGTTAAAAATTGGCAAAATAAATAAAAATAGCTATCTATTTTAGATAACTGTTTTCTTAGTATAAGTCCCTTTATTATGATCTCAATTCTTATTTTAGTCAGAATTAAAGCCATTTCATAGTGCTTATTTTACGGAACATATGAGTAAAAATAACTAATCAGTGAAATATTGCAAAATATCTTCTTCAGTTAATTCTTTCTTTTCTTCACCTTTAACATCTAATACAATTTGCCCGCTATTCAGAATTACCATCCGATTGCCATACTTAATGGCATCTTTTAATTGGTGGGTGATCATAATGCAGGTTAATTTTTCTTCGCGTACAACTTGATCAGTTAATTCGAGCAAATCGCGGCTGGTATTAGGATCAAGGGCAGCTGTATGCTCATCTAGCAACAATAATTCTGGCTTTTTGATGGTAGCCATTAAGAAACCGAGTGTTTGGCGCTGACCACCTGAGAGATTGCCCACGAAAGTATTTAAGCGCTCATTTAATCCATTAGGCAGCTGAGCAGTCTCTTTTTCAAATTCTTTCATGTGTTTATCGAGCCCTCTAAGGCGCAGGCCACGATGTTGACCACGCTTAGTAGCTAAAAGTAAGTTCTCGGCAACCGTCATTCTTGGAGCAGTTCCCATCTTAGGATCCTGGAAAACTTGGGCAATATACTTGGCACGTTTTACTTCAGATAAAGGAGTTAAATCACGGTCTTTTAAGAGGACTTTCCCAGTAGTGGGAAAAATGGAGCCGTTGATGATATTTAGCAGGGTAGATTTACCTGCACCGTTGGTTCCCAGCAAGGTCACAAAGTCGCCATCTTCCAGTTTTAAGTTGATGTTTTTGAGAATTTGCTTTTCTTCGTTTGTACCTTCATTAACTGTGGTGGTAATGTTTTGTAAATCTAAAATTGTGCTCATGGTTTTTGAACTCCTTTTTTCAATAATTTACGTACATGGAACTTTTTCTCAAACAATGGCAACATCATGCAGATAGCTAAGATGATTGCGGAGATCAATCTGAAGTCGTTGGTGCTGAAGCCTAGTTGCAAAACTAATAACAAAATCAAACGGTAGATGATACTGCCGATGATGATGGCAATTAAACGAGCAGTTAAAGTTAAATTTTTGCCGTAAACGACTTCGCCGATAATGATTGCGGCAAGGCTGGTAACCATTGTTCCGATCCCCATGTTAACGTCGGCATAACCACCGTTTTGGGCGATCAAACCACCAGCTAAACCAATTAAGCCGTTTGAAAGCATCAAGCCTAGGATCTTCATGCTATCGGTGTTGATACCCAGTGAGCGAGCCATTTTTTCATTATCACCAGTTGCGATGAAACTTTGACCAAGGTCGGTATTTAGAAAAACAGCTAACAAAAGGATAATCAATACTGCAAAGAAGAGACCAACCACAATAGTAGGGAAGTTAGTAGGCAATTTTTGTAAAAACTTCTCGTTAAGCAAAGTAGCTTTGTTGAGCAAGCCGACATTTGCTTTACCTAAAATACGCAAGTTGACTGAGTAGACACCAGTCATGGTTAAAATTCCGGCAAGTAAAACTGGAATTTTGCCTTTGGTATAAAGTAGTCCAGTAACTAACCCTGTAAGCATCCCGCCTAAAAATGAAAGGATGGTAGCCAGCACCGGATCAACGCCGTGTACTAAAGCACTGACGCAAATTGCTGCACCGAAGGGAAATGTTCCTTCAACAGTCATATCTGGGAAATTTAAAATTCTAAAAGTGAGAAATAGGCCTAAGGCTAAGACTCCCCATAAGAGACCTTGCCCGATAGTTGATGTAATAAGGCTCATTTGATGATCCGTCCTTTCTTTTGTGCAGCCTTGATGACGCTGTCTGGAATATGAATGTTTAATTCGTTTGCGGCTTTTTGGTTAATCATAGTTTCATAGCTGGTCACTTTTCTAACCGGTGTATCTGCTGGATTTTTACCTTTCAAAATTTGTCCGGCCATGTGACCAGTTAAAACTCCCATGTCGAACTGGCACACACATCTAGTGGCAAGACCACCTGACTTAACCATGGTATCGGCAGCTGGAAAAACAGGAATCTTTGCTTCGTTAGTTGCCTTAAGCAAGGTGGCGATTCCTGAAGCAACGGTGTTGTCGGTAGGTACATACACTGCTTGAACTTTGCCCGCCATGGTTTGGGCAACTTGTTCAATATCATTGGTAGAAGTGATCGTGTATGGACGAACTGTGAGGCCCTCTTTTTCAGCTAATTTTCTAAATTCACGATATTCAGATGCGGATGAATTATCGCTTGAGGTGTAGACAACCCCGATCCGTTTAGCTTTAGGTAAAATCGTCCGCAACAATTTTAATTGAGCTGGAATAGGCTGACGATCTTGCACTCCGGTAACTTTGCCACCAGGATGGTTCAAGCTTTTAACTAAGTGCGTTCCTAGTGGATCACTGACTGCACCCATGATTACTGGCGTGTCGCCTGATTCGTTAGCCAAAGATTGAACAGCTGGTGTCGCAATTCCGATTGTTACTACCGCATTTCTTTGGTTAAAACGATCACTCATTGATTTCAAATTACTTTGATCGCCTTGGGCATTTTGAAAACCGATTTGGATATTTTTACCTTTGCGGTAACCTTCGTCTTCAAGACCCTTAATAATACCGCGGTAGATTTGATCCAAGGCTGGGTGACTCATAGTTTGTAAAATGCCCACGACCATTTCTTTTTGCGCTGTAGTTTGTTTATTTACCTCTACAACAAATGCGGCAACTAAAAAGGCGAAGAGAGCAATAATTGTTCCGATTAATCTTTTCATTTTTCCGACTCCCATAAACAAAAAAGGACATTTCCGTTTTACGGGAAATGTCCAAAAAACCCCGCACGTTTATTAAATCCGTGCGGGCTACTTTTTTATGAAGATTTACCAGCACAGATGCGAAAAGTATCTGAGTCGCATCCGTGCTTTTAATAAGCGTGCAGAAACAACTCTAGTGCTGGAATTGCCAACGATTGATTACTACATTCTTAAACATGGTTAAATCTTCCTTTCATTCAAATTACTTGTTGTCACAAATTTTAAAGAGTTATTAAAAAGTTGTCAATCACTTTTTTCATTTAATTTTTAAAAACTGATATAATTGATATTCTAGAATTAAGGAAAGGACTAACCACATTGCGCTATAAACAAATTATTTTTGACGTTGATGATACTATTATCGATTTTGCGGCAACTGAAGATTTTGCTTTGCACAGTCTTTTTAATGCACATCATTGGCCACTATCTCAAGAACTTCAGCGCCAGTACCATGCTTACAATCAGGGATTATGGCGCAGACTTGAACAAGGCGAGTTAACCTATGAACAGCTAAGTGAAATGACCTTTCATGACTTTATCAAGGATCATTTTGGAATTGAGATTGATGGTAAAAAGGCCATGGACGAATATCGTTCATACTTTGGCGAAGCACATAAACTTCTGCCGGGTATAAAAGATACTTTGAAGTTTGCGAAGAAGCAGGGCTATAAATTAACCATTTTGAGTAATGGTGAAAAGTTTATGCAAAATCACCGCTTGGAACTAGCTGGCGTGAAAAAATATTTTGATTTGATTGTTACTTCAGAAGAAGCCCATTATTCTAAGCCGAATCCACATGCTTTTGATTATTTCTTCAGTCGAACTGAGATCGGTCCTGATGAAACAGTCTTCTTTGGCGATGGCTTGCAATCCGATATTTTAGGTGCAGAAGAATATGGCTTTGATAGCATCTGGTACAATCACCGTCACCGTAAAAATACGCTCCATTTGCACCCAATTTTTGAAGTGAAAAATTATCCAGAATTCGTTAAATTGATGCAGAATGATTTTCAAAAGAAGTATTAATTGAATTAATGAGAAGGGTATCTTATCTTTGAGATAAGATACTTTTTTTAGGTGAAAAATGATGAAAAAAATTACAACAGGAATTGTGGCCCACGTTGATGCGGGTAAGACGACTCTTTCTGAAGCCTTGCTGTATGGGGCAGGAAATATCAGGAATTTGGGAAGAGTGGACAATGGGGATGCATTTTTAGATACCCAACAACTTGAGAAAAAACGGGGCATTACTATTTTTTCTCATGAGGCTAAATTGACCACGGATGATGCAGAGATTACTTTGCTGGATACGCCAGGGCACGTCGATTTTGCTTTTCAAACCGAAGAAGTGCTGAGCGTTTTAGATTATGCGATTTTGGTTATTTCGGCGACCGATGGCGTCACCAGTTATGCCAAGACGCTGTGGAATTTACTTGAGAAAAATCATGTACCTGTTTTTATTTTTGTTAATAAAATCGATATTGCAGGTACAAATAAAGGTCAGGTTTTAACCGATATTCAAAAAAGTTTAAGTGAAAATTGCCTGGATTTTAGCCAAGAAGATCAAACTTTTTATGAAAATGTGGCTTCGGCTGATGATCAGCTGCTCGAAAAATATCTGAATGGCGAAGAAATTATGAATTCGGATATTCAAAATTTAATTGTGCAGAGAAAGATCTATCCCGTTTATTTTGGCTCAGCTCTGAAATTAACTGGAATTACGGAATTTTTAGCAGGCTTTGATAAGTGGACTAAAGAAAAAGAATATAGTCCTGATTTTTCAGCTAGATGCTTCAAGATTTCGCATGATAAAAATGGGGAGCGTCTTAGCTGGATTAAAATTTTAGGCGGCAAATTGCAGGCAAAAACTGAATTAGCCGGTGAAAAGATTAATCAATTGCGCGAATATAACGGTAAAAAATTTACGACGGTTGTAAAAGTAAATGCAGGCGAAATTGTTGCAGCTACTGGTTTAACTAAGACTTATCCAGGACAAGGCTTTGGCGCTACATACGCAAAAGAAGCCAGTCTAAAGCCAGTTTTAACTTACAAGCTTAATCCACTGGATGAGGATATTCATGCCTGTCTGATGGCCTTAAAGACGCTAGGAGACGAAAATCCGCAGCTTCATGTAACTTGGTCAGAACATTTGCAGGAACTTCGCGTTCAGGTGATGGGGAAAATTCAACTCGAGATTTTAAAACAATTGTTGCAGGAACGTTTTACTTTAACCGTTGATTTTGAACAAGGCAGCATTTTATACAAAGAAACTATTGCTCAACCAGTAGAAGGCGTAGGTCACTTTGAACCGTTGCGTCACTATGCGGAAGTGCACCTGTTGCTTGAACCAGGTCCAAGAAATAGCGGCGTAGTTTTTGAAAATAACTGCAGTCTAGAAGTTTTAACCAAAAATTGGCAACATCAGATTATGACAGCTCTTAAATCAAAAGAGCATTTGGGAGTTTTACTGGGTACGCCAATTACAGACGTAAAAATTACTTTGCTTGGCGGTAAAGGTAGTATTGTGCACTCAGTCGGTGGCGACTTTAGAGAAGCAACTTATCGTGCGGTGCGTCAGGGCCTGATGGAATTAAAAGAGCAGGACCAATTGATCTTGCTTGAACCATGGTATGATTTCCGCCTTGAAGTAAGTCAAGAACATGTAGGCCGCGCGCTGAATGATATTCAAAGAATGAGTGGTCAGTTTAATTCACCAGAAAATAAAGGCGACCGCACCATCATTGAAGGCTCGGCACCAGTTAGTGAAATGCAGGATTACGCTGCGCAAGTACGTGGTTACACGCATGGTGACGGAATCTTTGAATGCGTCGTAAAGGGTTATTTGTCTTGTCATAATGCTCAAGAAATCATCAAACAGAAAAATTATGATCCTGTTTCAGATCTAGAAAATACGCCTAACTCGGTCTTTTGTTCACATGGTGCAGGCCACACGGTAACCTGGGATAAAGTGCCAGAAACAGCGCATTATCCATATACGTATCCATTAAAATAAAACTTCTTGCATGAAGTGAAATATATGATTACTTGTGAAAGAAATTTCATTTTTAGCGAAAAGTGATGAAACAAAAGCGCTTACATAGTAACATAAAGGTATTGGAAAGGTGATACACATGACTACAATACCCTTTAAAGCCGTAGCTGTTGATATGGACGGTACTTTTTTAACAGAAAAGAAGACTTTTGATCATCAGCTTTTTGGTAAAATTTTGAAAAAACTACAAGCAAACAATATCCCCTTCATTTCAGCTACAGGTAATCAATTGATCAGATCACATGAATACTTTCAAGAATTCACTGAAGGAATTGATTATGTATCTGAAAATGGCGCTATTCTCGAAGCCGATGGCAAAGTAATCAAAAGAACTGCGCTCGATTATGATATTGCTCAGAAGTTGCTTCACTTTATTCAAACCGAATATCCAGAAGCAATCATCATGGTTAGTGCAGAACATCATTGTTACATCTTGAAGAGTATGGATAAGGCAACCAAAGATGATATTCGAATTTACTATCGCAAAGTAGAAGAAATCGATAAATTTACTGATATCGATCCTAGCGATACTATTTTGAAAGTTTGTCTGACTGCCGACGATGAATTAGCTACAATTATTCAAGATCGCTTCAATGAAAAATACGGTGATTACGTTCGCGGTACTAGTAGCGGTAATATGACGATCGATCTGGTGCACAAAGGCATTAATAAAGCCAAAGGTGTAGCTGATATGCTTAAGTACTATGGCATTGAACAAAAAGATTTGATTGCTTTTGGTGATGGTGAAAATGATATCGGCATGCTTGAGGCATGTGGTTATAGCTATGCCATGGAAAATGCTAACGCTAAAACGAAGGCGGTTGCCAAATACGAAGCACCATCGAATGATGAGAATGGTGTCTTAAAAGTTTTAGCTAAATATTTAGATATTGAATAAAAATAAAAAAGCCGTAAAACGGCTTTTTTATTTTAAGTTAAGCTAAATCCTAATCTGACTGGATTGTGATCGGCATAACGATAATCGGTGTTGATATCGGTAGCCTTGGCTTTAATATTTTTTGAAATGATAAAGCCATCGCCAACTGTTTGGTAGTTAACCTTAGGCCGATATTTCATATCCGTTGATCTAACTGTAGCTACACGCTCACGGTTAGTTGCTTTAACCATGATGAAATCCTTAGGCAACATCTTTTGATCTAAAACAGATACCCAACTAGGAATCTTTTCTTGATGGTCAAAGTGGGTGAGCATGTCGCGGCCTAATGCGTGGTTGAAGTCACCACCGACAATGACGTAATTGCCCGCTTTATATTCAGCTTCGATTACTTTAGAAAGAATCTTCATTTGCGCTTTACGCATTTTGCCGCCTTTATCATAGGCTGACATATGACTATTGATGACGATTAATTCTTTTCCGCCTTTGATTGGGTAGTGCATAACCGTGAAGCAGCGATCAAGATCTGTAAATTTGGAGATAAATGCGGAAGAAACAGGATATTTTCTTCTAACTGCGCTTTGCATGTGATATTTACTCATACTAAGCAAACCTGATTGAACGCTGCCGTGTGGGTCATAAAGTGGCCAAGCGAGATATGCGGAGTGGAAATTATTGGCAAAAACATGGTCATAATTTTTAAAAGCGTGCTCAACTAAATTAACTTGGTTGACATAGTGGCTACGCGTTGAGTGGGTATCGATTTCTTGAAAGAGCATGAAATCAGGATTCTGTTTTTTCATCGTCTTGATGACACCGTCGGTTGAAGCAAGAACGGATTGTTTAGAAAAGGCAGTACCACGTGTCCCTTGCGTTTTTGTGCCGTTTTTGAGTTCACCTTTATCCATAAAGAAATCAAAATTGTGATTATATGCACCAAAACCAACATTATAAGTAATAATAGAGTATAGATGGTGCAAGCTTAATTGTTTAGATTGATTATTTTTTATAGACAGTTTGCGATTATCAGGGATGCGATAGTAGTGCATTTGCATGTAGCCCACATAACCGATAATTACTACAAGCAGAATACCGATTAAGCTGAGCAAACCGATTCCAATTCTTTTTAGTATTTTCATTTTTAACCTCGATATGGGAGAAGACGATGATTACAGTATATTTAGTTCGTCACGGACAAACCTTTTTTAATTATTTCCATAAGATCCAAGGCAGATGCGATTCTCCATTAACTCCATTAGGAATTGCGCAAGCAGAAGCTACACGTGATTCTTTAAAAGAAAAACACGTACACTTTGATTATGCCTTTTCTTCAAGCTCTGAAAGAGCGAGTGATACGTTGGAAATTATAACGGAACATAAGATGCCATTCAAGCGTGATAAGGGATTGAAGGAGTTTGCCTTTGGTCGCTATGAAGCCCACGATGAAAGTTTGAATCCTAAGCCACCTTATAATGACTTCTTCAAACAATTTGGTGGAGAAAGCCAGGTCGAAGTAGAAGAGCGGATGGATAAAACGATTCGTAGATTGCTTAAGGATATTCCAAATGGTAAAAACGTGTTAATTGTCTCACATGGTGGTGCCTTAATGAACTTCTTAAGAAAAGCACTGAACAGTTTACATCCCCTAGGAAAACTGCATTATCACAATTGTGGCATCGTTGTTTTAAACTATGATGGTAAGAATTTCACTTTAAAATCAGTAGCCAATCCTGCGGACGACGTGTCTGATAGCTATAACGATAATTTATAAACCAAACAAAAAATCTCAGCCCAATTGAGCTGAGATTTTTTATTAATTCTAATTATTTTTAGAACTTGTTCTTGTCCAATGCAACTGGAGAGTCTGGCTTTTCGCCGTTGATCATCTTCAAGTTGTTGTCAAATGCCTTAACAACCATGTTACGTACAGCGTGAGTGGTGTAGAAGGCGGTGTGTGGAGTTACCAAAACGTTTGGACGGTCAATTAAGTCTGCCAAACGCTTGTCTGGGAATTCTTTACCTTCCCAATCCTTGTTAAATACACCAACTTCGCCTTCGTAAGTATCCATAACGAAGCCGAAGATCTTGCCTGAGTCCAAACCACGGATAACTGCGTCAGTGTCAACAAGTGGACCACGTGAGCAGTTTACAATTACAACGCCGTCTTTCATTTCTGCGATTGACTTGTCGTTGATCATGTGTACGTTAGCTGGTACATCTGGAACGTGAAGTGAAATTACATCAGCTTGCTTGTACAAATCGTCAAGTGAGTCAACGTAGTAACCCTTCTTTTCAAGTTCTGGGTTCTTGAAGATATCGTAAGCAATAACCTTTGCGCCGAAACCTTCCATAATTTTCATAAATACTTGACCAATGTGACCAGTACCAACAACACCGACAACTTGGTCACGAACTTCACGACCAATAGTTGGAGCCCAGCGTAAGTCACGTTTAGCCATCTTTTCGTCCATGCGCTTGTCTTGACGTAATACACGTGCAGCTTGAATAGCAGCATGTTCAGCAATAGCATTTGGTGAGTAAACAGGAACGTTGGTAATTTCGAAGCCTAATTCCTTAGCCTTGTCCATATCAATGTTATCAACACCAACGTTACGTAATGACATCTTAGTTACGCCAGCATCTGCTAAAGCTTGAAGAGTATCAGCGGTGTAATCTAATTGTTGGTAAACAACAACACCATCGGCACCCTTAGCTAACTTAGCAGTTTCAGGAGTCAAAAGTTGATCAGTGAAATCAACGTCGATATCCTTGTGAGCTTCTTTCCATTCGTTCAAGAATGGTTCTTCGTCTTTACGAATAGCGTAAGCAAAAATCTTTGTCATAAAATTCTACCTCCGTAAAAATTAATAGTATGACCGTTTTCTATTATACACTTGAGTTTGTGTGACAAAACACAAAAGCGTTTCTTTTTTTAGAAAGGAAAAATAATTATGCAGATTAACCAAAATTGGCTGAAACAATTGCCGATAAAAAACATAATTTCCTGTCAATCTGTTCGTGGTGGTGACATCAATTTAGCTTATAAAATAGTGACACTACAGCAACAATATTTTATGAAAGTTCAGCCTAAACATTCGGCTAAGTATTTCGATCATGAAAAAAGAGGGCTAAAAGAAATTGCACAAGCTGGTGTTAATACATTAACGCCAATTCATAGTGGCCAAATTGAAGGTGATGCCTACTTGCTTTTAAATTGGTTAGATGCTGATGTGGGCAGCCAAAGAGATTTGGGATATGAAGTGGCAAAGCTTCACATGAAACATAATGATCAATTTGGTTTTGGCGATAAATATGAAACTAAGATTTTAAAAAAAGACAATCAATGGAATAGCAGCTGGGCAGATTTTTATCTTAATCAACGTGTGATGCCTGAGGTCAATTATGCTAAGAAAGTTGGTCGTTGGAATGATTTTAGAGAACATCATTTTCAAAATATGATGGAAAATTTTCTAGATTATTACAGCAAAAATCAGGTCTTGCCGAGTCTGTGTCATGGTGATCTATGGTTTGGCAATGTCATGTTTGCAAATGGAAAACCATATTTGATTGATCCGGACGCTGTTTATGCCGATCGTGAATTTGATTTAGCCATGACCACTGTTTTTGGTGGTTTCAACCAAGACTTTTATCAGGCTTATAGTGAAATCTGTCCATTCAATCCAGGGATAGAAAAGCGGCTTCCATGGTATCGCTTCTACTATCTTTGCATGCATCTTGACCTGTTTGGTGAAAGCTATGGCGATGAGGTTGATGCAATTTTAGCGCAATTCTAAATTTTTTATTAAGGGATAAATTAGCTAGTGACGCGGTGTCACTTTGTTGATATTATATCGAAATAGCAGAAATTGTTAAGCCTGAAAACAAGAGAGGTGGTTCTATAGCTTAAAAAACTAAGAGTAAGAAATCTTAAATTCTTATACTTACATCTCAAATACGCAAGCTGTGTGATACAAACTAAATCATCCTAATCTCTACAGTATTACATGCATAAGCTTGCATCATTTATAGAGAAGACTTAACTTTCTCGTTATTCTCATTCAATATAACTCCCTTTAAAAAGCTCAGTTTAGAAAAAATCTATGCTGAGCTTTTTTCGTTATAATAAATTTATAAAAGTAAGGGAGAATACACAATGAAATTAATTTCATGGAATATCGATTCACTTAATGCAGCATTAACAGGGCAGTCTACTCGTGCTCTAGAAACGCGTAAAATTCTGGAAAGACTTCATGATGAGGCACCTGATGTATTAGCTATTCAAGAAACAAAGTTGCCTGCTACAGGCCCTACGAAAAAGCATCAGACTATTTTGAAAGAAATGTTTCCTGAATATAAATATTTTTGGCGTTCATCGGAAGAACCTGCCCGAAAGGGTTATGCCGGTACAATGTATTTATATAAAAAAGGCCTAGAGTTAAAAGCTTCTTATCCTAAGATTGGAGCTCCAGAACCAATGGATTCAGAGGGCAGAATAATTACGTTAGAATTTCCAACATTTTTTGTGACTCAAGTTTATACTCCGAATTCTGGAAATGGCTTAAAGAGATTAGCCGATAGACAGGTCTGGGATCAAAGATATATTGAGTATTTGCAGCAATTGGATAAGCAAAAGCCAGTATTGGCCAGTGGTGATTTTAATTGTGCGCATACACCGATTGATTTAAAGCATCCAGAAAACAATCATCATTCAGCTGGATTTACTGATGAAGAAAGAAAAGATTTTACACAGCTTCTTGATGCCGGCTTTACTGATTCATTTAGAAAAATAAATGGCAACGTTGAAGGTGTTTATTCCTGGTGGGCACAGCGAGTAAGAACGGCCAAGGCAAATAACTCAGGCTGGAGAATTGATTATTGGCTAACTAGCAATCGAATCGCTGATAAAATAAGGCGGTCTGAAATGATAGACACGGGAAAAAGAGCAGATCATTGCCCGATTTTGCTTGATATAGACTTATAGCTAAAAATCTGAAAAGCATTCACAATGAATGCTTTTTATTATTGGTCTGATAGAGTAAAATAAATCTCCGAAAAGTTTGTTTAAGGAGGAGCAACCCGTGGGGGAAGAAAAAGAAAACTGGGCATTAGAGCAGGATCTTAAATACAATCGATTAACTGCGTTTAAGCTCTTCGCAATGACTAGTTCAATGGTTATTTCTGTTATTGAGTTGGCACCATTTGGGAAAACAGGCGCAACAGCATTATTTTATTTATTAATTGCTGGTATTTGCTGGTTTATACCAATTACACAAATGGCCGGAGAAATGGCCTCGATTGATGGCTGGGAAAAAGGCGGTATTTTTACTTGGGTAAAAGGCAACTTAGGCGATCGTATCGGTTAGACAGCCATGTTTTTACAATGGATTAACATCACAGTAGCTATGGACACGATGATGTATGTCATTATCGGTGCGCTGTCAATTACGTTTAATACGCCTTGGCTTAATACGACACCGTCTGCTCGGTTTATCTTAATGATGATTATCCTTTGGGGTGCGACTGCGATTCAGGTAATTGGAGTTAGAAAAATTGGTCGTATCGCTGAATGGCTGTTTATTATAGGAATTGCAATTCCAGTAATTTGTATTATCATTGCCTTCTTTGTTTATCTTGCACAAGGGCATCCACTTTATATGCAAATTAATTGGCAAACAGTTGTGCCACATCATTTAAATAGCAGCACTTTGGTTGCATTTGTACCGTTCATGTTGGCATTCTGTGGTGGTGAAGCATCCGCACCACATGTTAAGAATTTGGAACATCCACGTTACTATTCACGTGTAATGCTGGGCTTAGCTTTAACTGCAATTTTATTTGATTTGCTTGGTTCGATGGCAATCGGAATGACAGTGCCTAAGAGTGAAATTCAAAATAGTACTGGCTTTGTTTATATTTACGGTGTATTGCTTAATTCAATTGGCCTGCCGGGTGATGTCTTAAACAAAATTGTGGGCGTTATGCTGGCTTGCGGAATTATCGGTGAGCTAGGTAATTGGCTTGCCGGACCAAATCAAGGAATGTATGAAGCTGCTAAAGAAGGTTATTTGCCAAAGCTTTTTGCAAAGGCAACCAAACACGGCGTTCCTTTACGCTTGATGGTTACGCAATCGTTAATTGTTACTATAACTGCAGTACTAATTACTTTTAGCAGTGGTAGCAATGCCGACTTTGCATTTAATGTTTCCTTAGCAGCTACTACCGCCCAGTATTTGATGGTTTACCTAATAATGCTGATTGCCTATATTGTTTTGAAACATAAGCATGAGGACTGGCATAGAGCTTATTACATGAATAAAAATGCAAAGATTAGTATTGCAATTTCATGCTTAGCGTTTTTAATTACAGTAGTTGCGTTCTTTGTAACCTTTACACCGGCCGTAGGCACACTAGCCAAGATGCAGGGAATATACGTTACGAGTTTAATCGGCATGTGTGCAATTAGTGTGATTATTCCTTTAATTTTGTATCATTTTAAAGATCATTGGCAATAAGAAAAGAAGAGATCCAATTAGTTGGATCTCTTTTTTTAGTTGAGTAAAATTACAATTGAGGTGTTTTAATGAATAAAGCTTTGAAAGATGCAATTTTGAACGGTTTATATGATAGTCATTTCCCGGGACATGAATTATACGGCCCACGATTGCTCGAAAACGATAAAAACGATAATATTTGGCTCACCCTTAGACGTGAATTGCTGACTTGTCAAAGCTTTACTTGGGCTGTTGCTTTTATTACTCAGGACATGTTGGTCCAATTGAAAGTTGTTTTAGCAGATTTAGCTAAAAAGCATGTAACAGGTACCTTAATTACGGGTGATTATTTAGGCTTTAATGAACCAAATGTATTTGCAGAATTAACAAAAATACCAAATTTAAAGGTAAAAATAGCTGACCAAACGAATTTTCATGTAAAAGGATATCTGTTTAAACATGAAAATTATGAAACAGTTGTAATTGGAAGTGCAAATTTTACACGCGCGGCTTTGCTGGCAAACTGCGAATGGGCTTTAAAAGTTAGTTCTACCGAGAACGCAGCTTTAACTAAACAAATATGTCGGCAACTGCAAAAATTAGGTCAAGAAAGTGCGCCTTTGACTTCAACTTGGATAATGAATTACCAGCGACAGTGGAAAAGACCTAATTTTCAAAAAATTACTGCGAAAAATATTACCCAGGAAATATCTCCAAATAAAATGCAAAAGCAAGCTCTGCAAAATTTGAATGAATTGGTTGCAGCGGGGCAGAAAAGAGGTTTAGTTGTTTCTGCTACTGGTACTGGAAAGACCTATCTTGGAGCGTTTGCTGTGAAGGATTTTGCACCTAAAAAATTTTTATATATTGTTCACCGCAGACAAATTGCACAAAAATCATTATCCAGTTTTCGAAAGGTTATTGCTGGCAAAAAGGCAGATTACGGGCTTTTATCAGGAAATGTGCACGAATCAAATTGTAAATATGTTTTTGCAACTGTCCAAACTTTGACTCAAAAAAACGTTTTGAATCAATTTGATCCTGCAGAATTCGATTATATTTTAATCGATGAGGCTCATCGCTCAGCTTCACCGAGCTATCAACGAATTTTACATTATTTTAAACCAAAGTTTTGGCTAGGTATGACTGCGACTCCTGAACGAATGGATAAGCAAAATGTATATCAGATTTTTGATTATAATTTAGCCTATGAAATTCGTTTGCGAGATGCTCTTGAAGAAAAAATGCTGACGCCATTTCATTATGTTGGCGTTCAGGACTATGAACAGGATGGTCAGGTAATTGATGAGACCACGAATTTACGCTATTTAACTGCAGATGAACGGGTGAAGTATATTCTCAAGCAGATGAATTATTATGGCTATTGTGGTGCAAAAGCTTGTGGATTGATTTTTTGCAGTCGTCAAATTGAAGCTAAAAAGCTTGCAGTCAAATTTATCCAAAAAGGTCATCCAGCCGTTGCATTGACTAACGAAGACAGTGAAGCAGATAGACAGAAAACAGTAAAACAGCTAAAAGAAGGTTCTTTAGAATATATTGTTACGGTTGACTTGTTTAATGAAGGTGTGGATGTTCCAGAACTTAATCAAATTATCATGCTTCGTAATACTCAATCAAGTATTGTCTTTATTCAACAGCTTGGCCGTGGCTTGCGAAAATATCCGGGAAAAGAATTTGTAACTGTTTTAGATTTTATTGGTAATTATCGAAACAACTACTTAATTCCGATTGCGTTAAATGGCGATACGAGTCGTAGCCGCGATTTGGCACGCAGAGAAACAAAATTGCCTACTTTTGTTGGACTATCAACTATTAACTTTAGTCAGATTGCTGCTGCTAGGATTTTACAATCCTTGGATAAAGTAAAGCTTGATGGTCTGCGAGAATTGCGTCAGGCATATACTGAATTAAAGCAGAAAATAGGACGACCGCCACTGTTATTGGACTTTGCACATTACGGTTCAGTTTCACCGCTTGTTTTTGCAGAAAATCGCTCATTAAAACATTATGGCAACTTTTTGCAAAAAATGGGTGAGAAGCTTGTATTAACAAAGTATGAGTCTCAAGTATTGGCTTTTATCACCAAAGAATTAGTGAATGGAAAACGACCGCATGAACTCTTATTGCTGAAGTTGCTACTAACGAAAACTAGCATTTCTAACGAAGAATATTGTACAGAATTAGATCGGAATGGAGCTTATCATACTTCAGAACTATTACATTCAGTTGATGATATTTTGACTCTATCATTTTTTGATGTAAAATCCGGGAAAAGTACAAAAAAGGCAGAATACGGTAATTATCCACTAATTGAACACGATCTTTTAAATTATCGTCTTTCTTTAAAACTCACGGATGCTTTACAGGATAAAGACTTCCGAATGCTATTTTTAGATGCGATTAAGACAGGTTTGCTTTTGAGTAAAAAGTATCGATCTGATAAACAGTTTACTTTATATAAGCAATATGATCGGGAAGATGTCTGTCGTCTTTTGAATTGGCCTCAAGATGTGTCAGCTCCTATGTATGGCTATCGAGTGGAAAATAAAGAAACGCCGATTTTTATTACCTATAAGAAGGATTCAGATAAAAAGCGTAATGCCATTTATAATAATTCATTAGCAGACGGCTGCAGTTTACGTTGGTATACACGTAGTCCACGCCATATCGCTTCTCCAGAAGTACAAAAATTACTGCACAATAGTCAGATGAAAATTCATTTGTTTGTTAAGCAAAATGATGCAACAGGCAAAGAATTCTTTTATTTGGGACAGGCAAAAATTCAAAAAGATACTGTAAAAGAAGAAAAAATTGGGCCAAAAAAGAAGGCCGCGGTTGGCATGAACTTGCTTCTATCCACGCCATTATCGGCCTCAATGTATGATTTGTTGTTTACAGAATAAAAGCACTGCGTAACTGCAGCGCTTTTTTATTTACTAGTGAAAGTATTGGCTTTAATATGATTCAAAATTTGATATCCAACTGCTTTTACAGATGCTTCATTGTCATTGGTTTGATTTAGAAACATAATTAAACCATTTTGATTATCAGTAGTCATCTGGAACCAGTTGCCAAAGTGATTGCCAGCAATATTTCCATATGCCATTTTCAAATTATCATTGTTTTTAAGATAGATTCCACCAGAATAGTTGGAAGTTGCATTTTTACTGGTTAAATGAGTTAAATAATGAAAATCCGAACTGCTTAAAATTTGACCATTAGTTAAACCAACTTGAATTTTATAGTAGTCCATTGGAGTTGAAAACATGTCTCCCGATCCTGGTATTTGAGAAGCAAGCTGTTTTTTAACATAGGCAGCCTTCGTATAGTTCTTTCCACCATTTGAATAGTAAGAAATCGAATCAGTTTTGTTTGAAGGAATATCCTGATATAGGTAAGTATTCGTTAAACCAAGTTTTTTGACTATTCGTTGATTAAAATTAGCTTGATAAGATTTACCTGTGACTGCTCGGATGATACCAGCCAGTAAAATATAATTTATATTGTTGTAGTAATAAGTACCGACAGTACCCTCTGGGGAAGAATTAACGTTGTTTACTGCCCATTGAATCGCACTGGCTTCAGAATAAGTTTTGCCACGATAAATTTCAGTTCCCGTAGCTCTGATTCCAGAGGTATGAGTCAACAAATTTCCAACGGTAATTTTGTTAGCGTTAGTCATGTTAGGATACCAACGTGAAATTTTGGTGTTTTGAGTAAAACGTTGGCTTGTTTTCAAATTTTCATTAATTAATTGAACGATCATTGCAGCCGTTATGACTTTTTGCAATGAGCATACCGGATAGACTACTTTAGAATTTCCGTTGCCAATTCTTTTACCGTACCAGGCATATCCAAAACTAATTTGCTGAGGGACACCATTTTTTATAATTACCGCACTGCCACGAACATGATTTTGATTCATAGTATTGCGGACAAATTGCCGCATCTCAGCTTGATCTGATTGAGTAGTATTATTGCTTGCAGCTTTAATATAAGTAACAGGGGCTGCTATTGGACCGATTAATCCAATTGCAGTAGCTAAGGCTAAAAATTTTTTATTCAAATTGTTTTTCCTCCTCGAAAGGCCTGACTACATTATAGAACTTAAATAATACGAAAATATTTTATAATGATTAATTTTTAATGATACTTAATAATTGATTTGATCAAATAACGTGCAAAGGGTATACCGAAGCAACGGATCATGAGCGTATAAATAGCAGCCATGAACGCCGCGCTTAAATAAAACATTTAATGAATTCATTACCATTTGCTTTTCTAATTGTTCAATTTCTACTGGATCTGTTAAATCAGTTCTCTTTTTAAACATTTCAGTATCTGTCATTTTATCAAGGTTAACCTGTAGACGATTTTGTCCTTGAACTTGGTTAATCGGTGGCCCGATTATGATACCGGCGTAGTTAAGATCGAATCCCTGACATGTATAGATCGAGCCAACCTCGTTGATCGTAGCAGGGATTTCTGCCCAAGGTGTTGCTGTGTAGTTGTATTGATCCCAAGGCATTTTAAAACTTCCTTCTTTTATATAGTGTTA
>NZ_ADNY01000006.1 GCF_000178475.1 Lactobacillus amylolyticus DSM 11664
GCACGGCAGCTGCCTACCCTCGCAGGCAGTTTCCCACCAACTACTCTCGGCGTTAAGAAGCTTAACTTCTGTGTTCGGCATGGGAACAGGTGTATCCTTCTTGCTATCGCCACCGTACTCTTTCTTGAGCTTCCACGCTCAAAACTAAATACATTCCAAGCTCCAACCTCTGAGCTTTGGTCAAGTTCTCGACTGATTAGTACTGGTCCGCTCCATTCTTCGCAGAACTTCCACTCCCAGCCTATCTACCTCATCGTCTCTGAGGTGTCTTACTGCTTTCGCATTGGAAATCTCATCTTGAGGGGGGCTTCGCACTTAGATGCTTTCAGCGCTTATCCCTTCCGCACATAGCTACCCAGCGATGCCTTTGGCAAGACAACTGGTACACCAGCGGTGCGTCCATCCCGGTCCTCTCGTACTAAGGACAGCTCCTCTCAAATTTCCTGCGCCCACGACGGATAGGGACCGAACTGTCTCACGACGTTCTGAACCCAGCTCGCGTGCCGCTTTAATGGGCGAACAGCCCAACCCTTGGGACCAACTTCAGCCCCAGGATGCGACGAGCCGACATCGAGGTGCCAAACCTCCCCGTCGATGTGAACTCTTGGGGGAGATAAGCCTGTTATCCCCAGGGTAGCTTTTATCCGTTGAGTGATGGCCCTTCCATACGGTACCACCAGATCACTAAGTCCGACTTTCGTCCCTGCTCGAGCTGTCTCTCTCGCAGTCAAGCTCCCTTATACCTTTACACTCTGCGAATGATTTCCAACCATTCTGAGGGAACCTTTGAGCGCCTCCGTTACACTTTAGGAGGCGACCGCCCCAGTCAAACTGCCTACCTGACACTGTCCCTGGCCCGGCTTACGGGCCTAGGTTAGAGCATCCATCAAACAAGGGTAGTATCCCAACATCGCCTCCAGTAAGACTAGCGTCCTACCTTCTCTGGCTCCTACCTATCCTGTACATGTTTAACAGATACTCAATATCAAGCTACAGTGAAGCTCCATGGGGTCTTTCCGTCCTGTCGCGGGTAACCCGCATCTTCACGGGTATTATAATTTCACCGAGTCTCTCGTTGAGACAGTGCCCAAATCATTACACCTTTCGTGCAGGTCGGAACTTACCCGACAAGGAATTTCGCTACCTTAGGACCGTTATAGTTACGGCCGCCGTTTACTGGGGCTTAAATTCGTACCTTCGCCGAAGCTAAGCACTCCTCTTAACCTTCCAGCACCGGGCAGGTGTCAGCCCCTATACGTCGTCTTACGACTTTGCAGAGACCTGTGTTTTTGATAAACAGTTGTTTGGGCCTATTCTCTGCGGCTGATCTCTCGATCAGCACCCCTTCTCCCGAAGTTACGGGGTCATTTTGCCGAGTTCCTTAACGAGAGTTCTCTCGCTCACCTTAGTGTTCTCCACTTGACTACCTGTGTCGGTTTGCGGTACGGGTACGTTCTCTCTGGCTAGAAGCTTTTCTTGGCAGTGTGACTCTTGCACCTTCGCTACTTTAACTTCGCTCCTCCTCACGACTTGCCCTTAGAAGCAAGCATTTTACTCGCTCCCAGGCTTATCGCTTGAACATGGCCTTCCAGCGCCATGCGTGCTTCGCCTCCTGCGTCCCTCCTTCGCTCTTAACGATTAAACGCAGTACAGGAATCTCTACCTGTTATCCATCGGTTACGCCTCTCGGCCTTGCCTTAGGTCCCGACTTACCCTGGGCGGACGAGCCTGCCCCAGGAAACCTTAGTCTTCCGGCGGATAGGATTCTTACCTATCTTTCGCTACTCATACCGGCATTCTCACTTCTAAGCGCTCCATCTGTCCTCTCGATCAGACTTCTCCGCTCTTAGAACGCTCTCCTACCACGTGCTCTTTAAAACACGTCCACAGTTTCGGTACTATGCTTAGCCCCGGTAAATTTTCGGCGCAGAGCCACTCGACTAGTGAGCTATTACGCACTCTTTGAATGATGGCTGCTTCTGAGCCAACGTCCTAGTTGTCTACGCAACTCCACATCCTTTTCCACTTAGCATAGATTTGGGGACCTTAACTGGTGATCTGGGCTGTTTCCCTTTCGACTACGGATCTTATCACTCGCAGTCTGACTCCCGTGTATGGATATCTGGAATTCGCAGTTTATCTGGATTTAGTAACCCCTGACGGGCCCCTTGTCCAAACAGAGCTCTACCTCCATTATCCTCTCCACGAGGCTAGCCCTAAAGCTATTTCGGAGAGAACCAGCTATCTCCAAGTTCGTTTGGAATTTCACCGCTACCCACAACTCATCCCCGCAATTTTTAACTTACGTGGGTTCGGTCCTCCAGTGCGTTTTACCGCACCTTCAACCTGGTCATGGGTAGGTCACTTGGTTTCGGGTCTACACCGCACAACTTCTCGCCCTCTTCAGACTCGCTTTCGCTCCGGCTCCGTCTTTTCTGACTTAACCTCGCTGCACAGCATAACTCGCCGGTTCATTCTACAAAAGGCACGCCATTACACTTTAATGTGCTCTGACTACTTGTAGGCACACGGTTTCAGGTTCTCTTTCACTCCCCTTCCGGGGTTCTTTTCACCTTTCCCTCACGGTACTGGTTCACTATCGGTCACTAGCTAGTATTTAGCCTTGCGAGATGGTCCTCGCGGATTCAAACGGAATTCCTCGTGTTCCGCCCTACTCAGGATCCTGCCGGCGCTCGCTGGATTTCGCTTACGGGGCTCTCACCCTCTCTGGCCTACCTTCCCAGGTAGTTCTGCTATCCTTTGAGCTGCCTTGCGCAGTCCTACAACCCCCGCTGATAAATCAACGGGTTTAGGCTCTTTCCTCTTCGCTCGCCGCTACTAAGGAAATCGATTTTTCTTTCTCTTCCTGCAGCTACTTAGATGTTTCAGTTCGCTGCGTCTTCCCTTACATGCCTTAACAGCATGCAATGATGCATCTCCTGCACCGGGTTCCCCCATTCGGACATCTCCGGATCTTAGCTTACTTACAGCTCCCCGAAGCTTTTCGCAGTTCGTTACGTCCTTCATCGGCTTCTAGTGCCTAGGCATTCACCGTGCGCCCTTTTCTACTTGACCTTACTCAAGAATCTCTCTTCTCGGTCGCTCTTCAATCTCTTCTTTGATTGTCTCGGTTTTTGCTTGGATTGTATTCAGTTTTCAATGTGCTAACTCTGGACCTCTCGATCCAATGGAGGCTAACGGGTTCGAACCGATGACCTCCTGCGTGCAAAGCAGGTGCTCTCCCAACTGAGCTAAGCCCCCAAGTATTATTTTTTATAGGCAGACATAACAATAACTCTCATTTTTCGTTATGTCAATGGGCCTAAATGGACTTGAACCATCGACCTCACGCTTATCAGGCGTGCGCTCTAAACCAGCTGAGCTATAGGCCCGACTAACGCTTGGCGTTTATTCAAATCTTTGAGGTAATACCCTCAAAACTAAACAAAGTTTCTCAGTGTGCTTCCGCTTGCTTTGGATACTTCTCTTAGTATTTCTACTCTCCATATCCGCTGCTTCCTTAGAAAGGAGGTGATCCAGCCGCAGGTTCTCCTACGGCTACCTTGTTACGACTTCACCCCAGTCATCTGCCCTGCCTTAGACGGCTCCTTCCCGAAGGTTAGGCCACCGGCTTCGGGCATTGCAGACTCCCATGGTGTGACGGGCGGTGTGTACAAGACCCGGGAACGTATTCACCGCGGCGTGCTGATCCGCGATTACTAGCGATTCCAGCTTCGTGCAGTCGAGTTGCAGACTGCAGTCCGAACTGAGAACAGCTTTCAGAGATTCGCTTGCCTTCGCAGGCTTGCTTCTCGTTGTACTGCCCATTGTAGCACGTGTGTAGCCCAGGTCATAAGGGGCATGATGACTTGACGTCGTCCCCACCTTCCTCCGGTTTGTCACCGGCAGTCTCATTAGAGTGCCCAACTTAATGCTGGCAACTAATGACAAGGGTTGCGCTCGTTGCGGGACTTAACCCAACATCTCACGACACGAGCTGACGACAGCCATGCACCACCTGTCTTAGCGTCCCCGAAGGGAACTCCGTATCTCTACGGATTGCGCTAGATGTCAAGACCTGGTAAGGTTCTTCGCGTTGCTTCGAATTAAACCACATGCTCCACCGCTTGTGCGGGCCCCCGTCAATTCCTTTGAGTTTCAACCTTGCGGTCGTACTCCCCAGGCGGAGTGCTTAATGCGTTAGCTGCAGCACTGAGAGGCGGAAGCCTCCCAACACTTAGCACTCATCGTTTACGGCATGGACTACCAGGGTATCTAATCCTGTTCGCTACCCATGCTTTCGAGCCTCAGCGTCAGTTACAGACCAGAGAGCCGCCTTCGCCACTGGTGTTCCTCCATATATCTACGCATTCCACCGCTACACATGGAGTTCCACTCTCCTCTTCTGCACTCAAGAAAAACAGTTTCCGATGCAATTCCCCGGTTAAGCCGAGGGCTTTCACATCAGACTTATTTCTCCGCCTGCGCTCGCTTTACGCCCAATAAATCCGGACAACGCTTGCCACCTACGTATTACCGCGGCTGCTGGCACGTAGTTAGCCGTGACTTTCTGGTTGATTACCGTCAAATAAAGGCCAGTTACTACCTCTATCCTTCTTCACCAACAACAGAGCTTTACGATCCGAAAACCTTCTTCACTCACGCGGCGTTGCTCCATCAGGCTTTCGCCCATTGTGGAAGATTCCCTACTGCTGCCTCCCGTAGGAGTTTGGGCCGTGTCTCAGTCCCAATGTGGCCGATCAGTCTCTCAACTCGGCTATGCATCGTTGCCTTGGTAAGCCGTTACCTTACCAACTAGCTAATGCACCGCGGGTCCATCCTTTAGCGACAGCTTGCGCCGCCTTTCAAGCAAGTGCCATGCAGCACTTGTTGTTATCCGGTATTAGCACCTGTTTCCAAGTGGTATCCCAGACTTAAGGGCAGGTTACCCACGTGTTACTCACCCATCCGCCGCTCGCTTCCGAAACGTCACTACCGAAGTAGATCTGTTAGTTCTGCTCGCTCGACTTGCATGTATTAGGCACGCCGCCAGCGTTCGTCCTGAGCCAGGATCAAACTCTCATTTTTTAAATAATCGTTTTTAAGATCTTTGTCTCAAAATTTATTGCTTGCGAATTGACTTCGCTTTTTGTTTGGGTTTTTACACCCGCACACTTTTAGCGAAACTTTGTTCAGTTTTCAAAGTACTA
>NZ_ADNY01000005.1 GCF_000178475.1 Lactobacillus amylolyticus DSM 11664
TTTTATTATGCATTTACTTGATTCAAGGCTTGACCATCGATCAAATAAGAAATAATATTTTTACTTGCTTCTTTAGACAAATTGTATCTTGCCATATGAGTTGCACTACCAACATGTGGCGTCGTGATTACATTATCAAGACCTGCTAATTCTTCATCGACTTCATTTTCATTCTCAAAGACATCCAAACCAGCACCGGCAATTTCATCAGATTTAAGGGCATCAACTAAGGCTGCTTGATCAACCAATCCGCCCCAAGCTACGTTAATCAAGAAAGCAGTATCTTTCATCTTAGATAAAGCCGCAGCATCAATAATATGACGTGTTTCTTCAGTTAAAGGAGCATTCAAAGATAAAAAGTTGCTTTCTTTTAAAAGCGTATCTAAATCAACATATTTAGCATCAATGTCATTTTCTGTTTGATGGCGATTATGATAAATAATCTTCATTCAAAGCATCTTACCGAATTTTGCTACTTGAGAACCAATTCTGCCTAAACCTAAAATGCCTAGAGTTTTGCTTTCAATACTATATCCTTGGTTATCATACTCACTCATGTTAAGGAAAACGCCCTCGCGCATACTTTCAGCAATTTACTTATTGAGAATTGCATTAATTGCTTTTGCTACTCCATCATGATTACAATCTGTCGTAATTTGATCAGCATTTTTCTTGGTAATTGCTACAGCATTGCCCATCGCAACCCCTAGGCCAGCATACTTGATCATTGGCATGTCATTAGCTTGATCTCCCAAGGCCATAACATTTTCTGCCTTAATTTCCAAGTGCTCGCACAAAACCTTTAGCCCAGTTGCCTTATCTGTATTAGCGGCAGTTGCTTCGTAATAGAATGGTTCTGTTTTAGAAAAAGTTACTCTCTTCTTCATCTGGTCAAAAAGCGGGTCCTTGATCTTTTCATCCAGATATTCTGGATTATCAATATACATGCATTTGATTATTGGAATTTGCCGCATTTCTTCAGCAGTTCGATAGGAAACTTCCAGTCTGACGATTCTCGAGTTATAAATCGTATAATGTCCTATATCACGGTTATCTGTATATATTCTATTTAAACCCACTGCATGAAAATGCAACCTAAGCTTTCTTGCGATTGCCTCAAGATCAATATACTCTGAATAATTAAGTCCTCGTTTAAACAGAACTTTGCCATTTGTTGATTCAGTCACTGCACCATTGAAGCTTACGACAAATTGATCATCTTGATTGTTTAGCCCCAGTTCATCTAAATAGCGCTGTGCACCAGACAAAGGGCGTCCAGTACAAATCACAATTTTCTTTCCCTGCTTTTTTGCACTTAAAATAGCTTCCTTTACTGCAGGGGTAATCTCTTTTTTAGAATTGACCAGAGTGCCATCAATATCAATTGCAATTAGCTTAATGTTTTTCATAACAATTTTCCTTATACACAAAAAAACATTATTTTCTCAAATAGTGCTCTAAAATCTTAGTTTTTTAAGTTCTTCCATATCGCTATCGTCAATTTCAAAATCCAATTGTCGATCTTGCTTCATATCGTTAATCTTATCAGTTTTTGGTAAAACAACGCACCCTCATTGACAATCATATTTAAGCATTAATTGTGCCGGACTGACATGATATTTGTCAGCATACTTCTTAATCTTCAAATTAGTCAATGCGCGACCATGGGCAAGAGGCGAATATGCTTCAACGATAATTCCTTGTTCTTGACAACATTTCATCAACGTTAAAGGAGTATTGCCAATATTTACTTCGATTTGGTTAACAGCTGGTTTAATCGTTCCAGTATCAATAATGTTATCAAGGTCTTCCTTTAAGAAATTAGAAACTCCAATAGCTCTAACTTTGCCAGCCTTGACAGCTTCTTCCATTGCTCGCCAATTCTCTAGATTTCCTTTAAAATGTCGGTCAGGAGTACGATTAACTTCAACCCATGGTTGCGGAGAGTGAATTAATAAAAGATCAATATAATCTAGACTAAACTTTTCCAAAGCTTCATCAATTGACTTTTTGGTTCCTTCATAATCCTTGACTGCAGTTGGAACTTTGGTTGTCAGGAAAAATATAAGAATTCCAGATTCCCTTGCCAACTCCAACTTCATTACCGTAATCTCTTGCAGTATCAAACGCTTTATAGACACAAGAATGGCCTGACGAACGACTTTTTTGGGCCTCGTCATTATTAAGCAGCCACGTTCCCATTTGAACTTGTGTTATTGCTTGGCAAACAAAATAGGTAAAAAGAAAGGGCTGACCACTTTATCTGTCAACTCTTTCTCCTCAGTCTCTTAATTCCTACAACTACAATGATAGCTTAATTTTGATTAATAGCAAGGGGTGTTTTACCTAATAAATAAAGATTTTTGCAGCAAATTTACTATTTTGTCAGCAACTTTTGTCTTTTTCATTCTAGGTAGTTCAAATACCGGCTTCCCCTGGCCTAAGATAAAAATTTTGTCCTCATCACTGCCAAAACTGTCCGTGGACACATTATTGGCAATAATGTAATCTGCTCCCTTTTCTTTTAATTTACGTTGGGCATTTTTCAGTAAATCATTCGTTTCGGCCGCAAAGCCAATTACCAGTTGATCTTTACGTTTATTTTTGCTGACCGTTTTAAGAATATCTGGTGTCTTAACCAGGCTTAAATCTAAATTGGCTTGATCCATACTCTTTTTTATTTTTTGATCAGCAACTTTCTTAAGACGCCAATCTGCTACTGCGGCCGCCATAATTAGTGCATCTGCTTTAGGAAATTCTTCTTGAACAGCGGATAACATTTTTTCAGTTGTTTCCGCATGAATCAGCCTTATTCCCTTAGGCAGCGCCACGCTAATTGAGCCATAAATCAAACAAACGTCTGCTCCTGCTCTTTTTGCAGCCCGGGCAATTGCAATTCCCATTTTCCCGCTGGAACGATTGCCAATAAAACGGACTGGATCGATTGGTTCCCTAGTTCCACCGGCAGTTACAATAATTTTTTTACCGGTTAAAGGCAGAGTCTCACGTAAATTTTGTTCAATCCAAGAGGTAATTGCTTCTGGTTCGGGCATCCTTCCTTTAGCCTTATAACCTTCAGCCAAAACGCCAATTACTGGATCAAGGATCTTAACATCATTTTCCTTCAAGAAAGCTAAATTTCTTTGGGTCGCCGGATTAGCTAGCATTTGATCATTCATCGCTGGAACGACGTATTTAGGTGCTTGAGTTGCCAAAATAGTCGTACTAGCAGCGTCATCTGCAATCCCATTCGCCATTTTCGCAATAAAATTGGCTGTGGCTGGCACTACTAAGGCTAATTCAGTCCAGCGGGCCAATGAAACATGTGAAATTTGAGCTTCATTTTCTTTTAACCAAAGATCTTCTAAAACCGGATATTTAGTCAAAGAAGCTAATGTTGCAGAAGTAACAAATTTTTCAGCATTCTTGGTCATTACTACTCTGACTTCATGACCCTTTTTTTCGAGCAAGCGCACGACATTGACCGCTTTATAGCAAGCAATCCCACCTGTTAAGTAAACCGCGATTCTCATTTTTACCTACTTTACATATATATCATTATTTAATAGTTACTTTGTAACGGTTAGAACGGTCCTCAGCTTCCGGTTTTTCTTTTGGATATCCGACACTGACGATAACTTGAATCTTGTAGCCTTCGTCAATTCCAAGTTTTTTCTTTAAAGCAACATCTTTATCAATAGAAAAAGCTGCGCCCATTACATAAACAGAACCTAATCCGATACTGTTTGCTTCGACCATAATATTTTCAGCAGCAACTGATGCGTCCCGCTCACCAAATTGACTATCAGCCTTGGTAGCAATAACAAAAAGCAGTGGTGCATCATAGCATGCATGATCGCAAGCATCTTCAATTTTATTTAAATATGCATCATCCTTTATAACGCTAGCTTGCATGACATCGGTTTGGTGCATCCCACATGGTGCAGCATTAAAAGCCGCAATTAATTGAGTGACTTCTGGTTCAGTCAGTTTATCAGGTCTAAATTTACGTACAGATTGTCTGGTTAAAATTGCATCAGTCATAAAAAAAATCTCCTTTGCACAATATCTTTTACTTCTATTTTAATCCTTTATTCTAAAAATACCTATAATTCGTTCAGCATTTGACAGCGCTTCCTAAAATAGATATGATTAGGTTTAATTTCTCTGAAGAGATGCTACATAAATGCTAGAATTAATAGTAAATTATGTAGCATCTCTTTTTATAAACTCAAACCTAAACAAAGATGGTGAAATAATGGCAAAAGAAAAATACTTGGAAATTGCGAAAATAATCAATGATCGAATCAACGATGGAACCTATCAGGCTCGTCAGCCTCTTCCCGACCAGGAAAGTTTGGCCAAGGAATTAGGCGTCAGTCGTTTGACGGTAAAAAAAGCATTAGATGGCTTGGAAAGAAAAGGCTTGGTCTACAAGCAATCAGGATTGGGCACTTACGTCTCAGGTACCATTCCAATTCAAACTAGATATGATTCACCTGCTAACATGTTCACGGGCTTACGCAATTTGCTAGGCCGCGATAATGTTAAAAGCCAGATAATCAAGTTTAATGTTGAATTTCCAAATGAAAACATTCAAAAATACTTGTGTCTTAAACATTCAGAACCAGTTTACAATATTGTTCGTTTAAGAATTGTCGATGACTCACCTTTAATTATCGAACATACTTATATGCCTGTTAAGCTTGTACCAAATCTTGACGAAAACATTCTTCATAAATCAATCTATCAATATATCCATAAAGAATTAAAGCTGAAATTTGGTCATGCTTATCGTAAAATTCGTGCGTGCAAAGCGGATCAGTACGATCAGAAGTACTTAAACGCTAAAAAGAGTGATCCAATGTTGGAATTGGAGCAAATCGTTTGGCTTACTAACGGTGATCCGATCGAATATTCAACTAGTCGAAACCGCTATGATCAGCGTGACTACACAATCGTCGAAAACAATAGGTTTTAGACGACAAAGGAGTTTTTATGATTACAATAACTAAAGAATTTAATTTTACTGCTAATGATTTTTTTAACTACCTAGATAAGCAATTGATCTATAGCATAAAAAAATCCCGCAATAACGATATGCCAGTTAAATTGGTTTCTGGCATTCGCTATCAGCAGGATGATATTGAAACTGTTATCACAACTTATAAACGTGGCGAGGCTTATGAAGCAAGTTTTAAAAATTCACGCATGGATGTCTTCATCTCTTACCACACACAAGACACCGAAAACGGCGTCAAGATAACTTTCTCTGAAGAAATTAAAAACTATGATCCAGCTAGTCATGGCAAGTTCAATAACTGGCTCTACAATGTTCAGCTCAAGCATGGCACCAAGAAAGAACTAAAACAGATGGTTGATAATGTAAAAGAGAGTTTATTAGTATAAAGCAAATAAGAAAAAATATTGTTAATTATTTTATTTTGATTTATAAATGTGGGGTTTTATTCATATGTATTCAGCAAAAATGCCAAAGAACTTTTTATGGGGTGGAGCTGTAGCTGCTCACCAACTCGAAGGTGCTTGGAATGAAGATGGTAAAGGCATGTCTGTTGCCGACGTCATGACAGTTGGTTCAGCAACCAAACCACGTGAAATTACCGATGGCGTCATCCCTGGCAAGAACTACCCTAACCATTCAGCAATTGATTTTTACCATCACTATAAAGAAGATATTAAATTGATGGCTGAAATGGGCTTCAAAGCTTTAAGAACTTCAATTGCTTGGACCAGAATCTTCCCTAAGGGTGATGAAAAAGAGCCAAATGAAGCAGGCTTAAAGTTTTACGACGATCTCTTTGATACCTGTCATCAATATGGAATCGAACCAGTGATTACCCTCTCTCACTTTGAAATTCCGTTCCATTTGATTAAGGAATACGGCGGTTTTACCAACCGAAAGATGATTGACTTCTTTGTTCGTTTTGCCACTGTTTGTTTCAAACGTTATAAGAACAAAGTTAAGTATTGGATGACCTTCAATGAAATTAATAACCAAACCAGTTTCAACAATGATTTCTTGATGGCTACCAACTCTGGCATTTTATTTAAAGATGGCATGACTGATGAAGAAAAAGAAGCAGCAATGTATCAAGCTGGTCACTATGAATTAGTGGCTTCTGCTTTGGCAGTCAAAGTTGGACACAAGATCAATCCTAACTTCAAGATTGGTTGTATGATCAACTATTCACCTGTTCGTCCACTTACCCCATCATCCGATGACGTTTTATTGGCTGACAAGTTTGAACAACGTCGGGATTGGTTCTCAGATGTTCATGTCTTTGGTGAATATCCAAATGCTGTTGAAGTTTATATTGAAAGAAATGGCTATCGTCCAGATATTACCGATGAAGACAGAATTGTCTTAAAGGAAGGAACAGTTGATTATGTTGCCTTTTCTTACTACCAGACAACAACCGTTTCTTCAGAAAAGGTAAAGCCAGACGACTTAACCGATTTAGCTCAAGCTATTGCTAAGAACCCAACTTTAAAGCGTAGCGATTGGGGCTGGGAAATTGACCCAGAAGGTTTAAGAATTGCCTTGAATCAATTGCAAGATCGTTACCACAAGCCTTTATTCATCGTTGAAAATGGTTTGGGTGCCTACGACAAGGTTGAAGCTGATGGTTCAGTTCACGATGATTACCGGATTGACTACTTAAGAAATCACATTTCAGAAATGGAAAAGGCTGTTGAACTCGATGGCGTTGACTTAATGGGTTACCTTACATGGGGCTGCATCGACCTTGTTTCTGCCGGAACTGGCCAAATGGATAAACGCTACGGCTTTATTTATGTTGATAAAAATGATGCCGGTGAAGGTACTCTTGGTCGTTCACGTAAGGACTCCTTTTTCTGGTACAAGAAAGTTATCCAATCGAACGGTAAAGATTTAAATTAATAATCGTTTTAAAAAACATCCCTGCGGGGATGTTTTTTTATGCTATTTTCGGATTTTCATTATGCTGTTAAAATAAACAAAAAAGACTTTGAAAGGTTTTAGCGATGAAAGAAATATATTTTAATCACGATGGCAATATCGACGATTTAGTCTCTTACCTTTTGCTGCTGCAAGCTCCTAAAATCAAATTGCTTGGTGTTGGGGCGATTGATGCTGACGGTTACATCGATCCATCAGTCGAAGCTTGTCGCAAGTTGACGGATCGTTTTAACTTAAGAAATGATCATCTAGAAATTGCCAAATCCAATTCTAGAGCGGTCAACCAATTTCCACATGAATGGCGTATGGCTACCTATTCGTTCAACTATTTACCAATGTTAAATGAAAAAGGCACAATCCAGACAAAGCAAGCAAAGTTGCCAGCGCATCTTGATTTAGCTGAAAAGATTAAAAATGCTGATAAAAAAATCACATTAATCATGACCGGCCCTTTAACTGATTTAGCAAGAGCACTTGATTATGATCCAAGTATTGAAGAAAAAATTGCTAAACTATATTGGATGGGTGGCTCACTTAATCGACACGGAAACGTAGCACAAGTTAACGCTGATGGTACACAGGAATGGAATTCATTCTGGGATCCTTATGCGGTAAAAAGAGTTTTCGCTTCTAATATTCCAATTCAAATGGTTGGATTAGAAAGCACGGAAGAACTTCCACTAAGCGATAAATTGCGTCAGCATTGGGCTAGTTTAAGAAAATATCCTGCCATGGATTTAGTTGGGCAGGCCTACAGTTTAATCGTGTCAGTGCCCAGCGCCAGCTTGTTTCTTTGGGACGTGCTAACAACAATGAGTGCCCTTTATCCGGAAATTGTCGAAACGCGGACGGCAAAGGCGAAGGTAATCACTGATGGTCTTAGTGCCGGCAGTTTTGATGAAACTCCATCAGGACGTGAAGTAACTTTAGTTACCAAAGCAAATAAGAAACTATTCTATCAAAAAATGGACGAACTGCTTAAAAGTGCAAAATTGAAATAGAAAAATTAAAAGGATTGGAAAAAC
>NZ_ADNY01000004.1 GCF_000178475.1 Lactobacillus amylolyticus DSM 11664
CTTTGCTCTTCATCAACAGGAATTGACAAAGAGCCCGAAAAATCAACTCCATCAGGTAGTTACATAAACATTATCTAGTAGTAAATTAACATATCCTCATAAAACAAAAAACAAAATAGGAAAATTAGACAATGTTATCTCGATGGATCAGATCCTCTCTTTCTGCTTTTTCCTTAAAACTCTGTCTTGTATTATAAATATTTTCGTCAAAAAACAGCGAAAATTTATAATTTACTGTTAATTATGAAGATGATACTAATTTCAGTAATTTAATATATACTTTTTTAATCTTGTTCATAATCCATTTACTAGCAAAAAACTCAAAAAATTTTTCTTCTCTTAAGCTTAGGTACACTTGAGATTTTTAGTTTTTGCACATATTATTTTATAAATTTCATGTTGACATAATATAAGTAAGCGTTTTACTATAAAAGCGAATTGAATAAATGTTCTTCGAGGCAGGGTGAAATTCCCGACCGGCGGTAAAGTCCGCAACCCGCATATGCGGTGGAATCCCATTTGGGTACCGATAGTTACAGTCTAGATGGCAGAAGAAAGATAGGTCTACGCTTTTTTGTGTTGGATTTATTTAACTCTACGATAAATAATTGGAGTCTCGAGAAATCGAGACTCTTTTTTTGTTCTTAAAGGGAGTGAATTTAAATAGAAAATGATAAATACTTCATGCAATTAGCTTTGCAAGAAGCATGCAAAGGTAGACATCAAACTTGGAAGAATCCTCTAGTTGGTGCCGTAATTGTTAAAGATAATCATGTTTTAGCTACAGGCTATCATCATCATTTTGGTGAGCGGCATGCTGAACGTGATGCAATTTCCAAATTAACCCCAGAACAATTATTCAATTCAACACTTTATGTAACTTTAGAGCCATGTAATCACTTTGGCAAACAGCCACCATGCTCACAATTAATTGTTAATAAGCATATTAAGCGCGTGGTAATTGCCCAAATTGATCCGCATAAATTAGTAACTGGAAAAGGAATTGCCGCTTTAAAAGAAAATGGTATTCAAGTTGCTACAGGAATTCTCGCAAATGAGGCACGAAAGCTAAATGAGCACTATACCTATTTTTACGAAACGAATCAGCCGTGGATTACAGTTAAGCAAGCTATTTCGCTTGATCATAAAGTTGCAGTCAGAACAAATCAGCGAACTAAGATCACCAATGATTTAGTTTATCAAAAAGTCCACAGCGAGCGGGCTGATTATCAGGCTATTGTAATTGGCAGCTCTACAGCAATTATTGATAATCCTAGTTTATTGACCAATGTCCATACCGATTACTCACCTATTCGCATCGTACTTGATCGGCGTGGACGATTATTAAAGCATCTTGATTTAAAACTATTTACTGATCAAAAAGCGCAAACTTGGATTTTTACTGAAAATAAGTCATTATCCTCGCATCCCTTTAACAACAAATTCGTACATTGTTTTTTCAGTAAAAATGACAGTATTGGCGCCATGATTAACGAACTTAAAAATCAAGAACTCCAATCGATTTACGTTGAAGGAGGACCTACCTTGGAAAAATCATTTTTAGATAATTATCTTGTTAACGAATTAATTACTTACATTGCGCCTGATTTACTTGGAGCAAACGGCGTTTCTGCAGTTTCTCCTTCTTCTTTTCATCATTTCAGTGATGTGAAAATTGATAAGCTTAATAATAACGTTCGGATTGATGAAAGGAAGCAAAATGTTTAGTGGCGTAGTTGCTGGCAAAGCAGAAATTGCCAGCATTAATAAAAAAGACGAAACAATTCAAATGACAGTTGCCTACACACGGAATCTTTTAACAAATATCAAAATTGGTGACTCGATTTCAATTAACGGTACGTGTTTAACAGTAGAAAAATTTAATGACCATCAATTTCAAGTAACGATGATGCCACAAACTTATGAAAAAACCACCTTCAAAAATCTTCAAGTTGGTGACAAGGTTAATGTCGAACAAGCAATGAAAGCTGACGGACGTTTTGAAGGACATATTGTTACTGGTCATATTGATAATGTTATTAAAGTTGCTAAGAGAAAAATCAACGAAAATGCAATTGAACTTTGGTTTACTATTCCAGCTAGATTAGAAAGCCAAATCGTTCCTCAAGGAAGTGTAGCCTTAAATGGTGTAAGTTTAACTGTCATGGACGTTAAAAATCACAAATTTTCAATTGGTTTAATTCCTCATACTCAAGACAAAACTAATTTAGTTCACTTACAGGTCGATGATGAAGTAAATCTTGAAACCGATATTTTAGGCAAATATGTACAAGCAAATTTAAATAAGGAGAAATTTTAAAATGGACGTTAAAAAAATTCAAAATGCAATTCAATGGATGAAAAATGGTGGTTTAGTAATTGTTGCTGATGATGAAGATCGTGAGTCTGAGGGTGATATGATCGGAATTGGCTCTAAAGTTACTCCTGAAAACGTAAACTTCATGACTAAATATGCTCGTGGTCTGCTCTGCACAAGCGTCGGTCGTAAAGTAGCCGAAAGATTAGAGCTTCCACAAATGGAAACAAATAATACTGATCCATATGGCACAGCTTTTACAATTAGCGTTGATTACAAAACGACAACAACTGGAATTTCCGCATATGATCGTGCCACAACTATTAAAGCAATTGCCGATCCCAGCTCCAAGCCTGAAGATTTCTTCCGCCCTGGTCACTGCTTCCCTCTTGTTGCTAAAGATGGTGGCGTTTTAGAAAGAAATGGTCACACTGAGGCCTCAGTAACTTTAGCTAAGCTTGCCGGCGAACCCGAAGTTGCCTATATTTGTGAAGTTATGAAAGCTGACGGCCATATGGCTCGTCGTCCGCAGCTTCGTGAAATTGCTAAGGAACATCATATGCCATTTTTAACTATTGCTGAATTACAAGAATACGTTAAAAGTCTTGCGAGTAAACCTTCAGAATTTGTAAATTTTCCAACTAAATACGGTAATTTTAAAATTAAAAGTTTCGCTGGTGAAGATCTCGCAATCTTAAAAGGAAAAATTGATCCAAATAAGCCTATGCTCGTTCGTCTTCATTCTGAATGTATGACTGGCGATACATTCGGTTCAATGCGTTGCGATTGTGGCGACCAATTACACAATGCTATGAAGCAGATCGAAGAAAATGGCAATGGTTTAATTCTTTATCTGCGGCAAGAAGGACGTGGAATTGGTTTAAGCAATAAACTAAAAGCTTATGCTTTGCAAGATCAAGGTTACGATACTTACGAAGCCAATAAAATTTTAGGTTTTGAACCAGACGAACGTAAATATCAATCAGCTGCTAAAATCTTGAAAGAATTAGGCATCTCGCGTATTAATCTTTTAACTAATAATCCAGACAAGATTGATCAATTAGAAGAATATGGTATCAAAGTCGAGAAAAGAATTCCATTAGAAATTCTAGCCAATAAAATTAATCATGATTATTTAGTAACTAAACGCGATAAATTTCATCATATGTTAAAAGCAATATAAAAGGAAGAAAAAATGACAAGATACGAAGGAAATTTTCAAAATAGTAATGCAAGAATTGCAATCGTTGCTTCAAAGTTCAACGAAATTGTTACTCATCATTTAGTCCACGGAGCTCTAGCCACATTAAAGCAGTTCGGTATTAGTGAAGAAAACATTGATGTATATTGGGTTCCTGGGTCTTTTGAAATTGGTTTTGCTGGCAAAAAGATTCTTAATAGCAATAAATATGACGGCATCATGACCTTAGGAGCCGTAATTAAAGGCGAAACAGATCATTACAGCATGATTATTCAAAATGTTACTAATGCAATTATGCAAATGAATTTAGAAGCTGAAATTCCTGTTACTTTTGGAATTTTAACTACCGAAAATATCGAGCAAGCTTTACAGCGGTCAGGTTTAAAGGTCGGCAATGAAGGCAGTTCAACGGCACAAAGCTTATTAGAAATGATTTCATTAAACAAAATAATTGCATAAAATAAATCATATCACAGTAAAACGCACTTCATTAGAGGTGCGTTTTACTATTTCAATTCTTTCACCATGTTATACATAGTTTCACCTTCGGGTGTTGGAATATTATTGGCTTTGCCTTCATTGTATATCCATTTAATTCATAAAAAGCTATCAACGGTGTCAAACAATTAAGCAAAATCGCCTTTCTTCCCTGCTTTTTGGCTACTTCATCCATCTTCTTCAATAAGTGACTGGCAATTCCATTAAGACGATATTTTTATCAACGATTATAGACAGAATCATCTGATATAGATCATTCTTGCGATTAGGATGATTGGCAAAATAAATTTCATCCTCAATATATCGTTTAGAAAAAGCTGGGCCAAAAGTATAGCCAATAACTTGATCTTTTTCTTTATCCTCCGCCACCAAAAAAGGTATCAGGATAATTTTCAATGCGGCCAATCATATCCTTTTTAGTTATATCTTTTTCATATGAAAGGCTTCAGACTCTAAATTTACAACAGTATTCAAATCATAATTTTTCACGTTGCGATAAATTATTTTCATCAATATACTCTCCTAAAATAAATTTATTTGACGCATTTTGACAGTCTCATTTGTTAGTATTAATGGCGATATATTTTATCAAAAAGGACCAAAAATTATTTTATAAAACTTTATTTATCTTTTAAAGGAAATACCTTATCTGGATTAATTACTTCATTTGGATCAAAGACATGTTTAATCCTCGTTAATAATTCTACATAATCTTTACCATAAAATTGTTCAAAGTAATCTTTTCGCGCATATCCAATTCCATGTTCGCCGGACATATTGCCATCCACTTCACGTGCTTTCTTATAAAGTTCTGAAATAACCAGATGACTCTTTCTAGCAAATTCTTCCTTTGAATCATTATCTGAACAAAGATAAATATGCAAATTACCATCATCAGCATGTCCAAAATTAGGAATTCTCATTCCAACTTCCTGTTCAAGTTCTTCTATTCTAGTTAATGCTAACAGTTTTTACAATGAGTAAAGGAGGACAAAGCATGAATAAACAACCTGTTGACATTCATGACAAAAAATACAATCGAAACTTGCTTGTATTAGTGCTGATCATCGGCTCATTCTGTACGGTTCTAAATAGTACCCTGCTTTCAACCGCACTTCCTTCAATTATGAAAGATTTCAACATTAGTACGTCGACCGCAGAATGGCTTTCAACTGCCTTCTTGCTGGTTAACGGCATTATGATTCCAATTTCTGCTTGGTTAATCAATCGTTTCGGTTCTAAAAAAATGTATCTGACAGCAATGGCAATTTTCTTCATCGGAACAGTTACTGCGGCCGTTGCGCCTAACTTCGCACCTTGCTTGCCGGAAGAATCATTCAAGGCTTAGGTGTTGGTGTTACCATGCCGCTGCTTCAGACGATTATGCTTTCCATTTTCCCAGCTGACAAGCGTGGGGCTGCCATGGGAACCGTCGGAATCGTTATTGGTCTGGCACCCACCATTGGCCCAACGCTTTCCGGTTTGATCATCGACAATTTATCATGGCGCCACCTTTTCAGCATTATCGCACCAATTGCCGGCATCGTCTTGGTACTAGCATTTTTCTTAGTTAAAGACGTGCTGCCAACCAAAGAAGAAAAAATCGACATTATTTCCGTTGCTACTTCTACTATTGGATTTGGTTCACTCCTATACGGTTTCTCAGAAGCTGGAAATAAAGGCTGGCCCAATCCTGGAATTTTAGCCTTCATCGAATTCGGAATTATCTTCATTATTCTATTTGGCATTCGTCAGCTTAAAATGTATGATCCCTTCCTGGACATCACCGTTTTCAAGCATTTTGAATTCTCACTGGCCGCTATTCTTTCAGGTGTTACCTACCTTGCTATGGTCGGAATTGAAATGGTGCTTCCGCTTTACATTCAAAACTTACGAGGTGAATCAGCCTTCCATTCAGGTTTGATTTTATTACCCGGGGCATTGATGTTTTGAGTTATGTCACCAATTACTGGTAGAATTTTCGATCGCTATGGTGCCAGAAAGATGGCTACCACCGGTATGACATTGCTAACACTTGGTACAATTCCATTTGTTTTCTTAACCGAAAATAGCTCATTCTTGATGATTATTATTCTTTATGCAATCAGAACGATTGGTGTTGCCCTCGTTATGATGAACTTACTACTTTCGGTATGAACTCTCTCCCACTAGATAAAATTTCACACGGAACCGCAGTTAACAATATTTTCAGACAAGTCTTGTCATCAATCGGTACTGCCATTTTGGTTTCTGTTTTGACAACAACTCCCACCAACAATATGCCGGCAAAATCAATGCTTAAGACTTTGCCATTGCAATACAAGAGCGGTGCAATCAATGCCACATTGGATGGTTTCCATGCTGCTTTTGCAATTAGTATCGTCTTTGCTTTGATCGCACTTGTTCTTTCATTCTTCTTGAAAAAAGGCAACCGTGCTTGTGAACGTGCAGAGGAGGTAAACGGTTAATGATTTTAATTATTCTGATTTTGGCAGTTATTGTTTTCATCTACTTTAACGTCATCCCTAAAAAGGGCCATACCCCTCTCGCCTGGCTTTCACTAATTGTTGCTGTGTTCTGTATTGTAGGGATCGTTGAACATGACTACAATCATTTTGGTATGAAAGCCGAAACGACCACGGTCAAGAAAGATTTAGTATCCTCCGCATCCCCGAAATTGCCCATCCTTCTTTATCAACCATTAGGCAATGGCACGGAAAAGGTTTATTTATACAAAACCAATAATGCGGATAAGAAGCCTACGCCAACCAAGACTGATAAAACAACTTCAAAGGTAGTTAAGAATGCATCGAGCGCTAGCGTTACAGTTACAACTAAGCGTTATGTCTTCAATAACGGTCTTGATTCGTTCTTATTTGGCTGGTTCGGCCATAATAATGAACTCAAGAGTCGGGAATATACTTTCTCAGTACCAAAGACTTGGCAAGTTCTATCAGTAAAGCAGGCTAAGTCACTAGCAAACCAGCAAACGAAAAAATAAAATCCATTTCCCGGGAAATTACAAAACCAAAAAAAGGCATTGCCACACAGCAATGTCTTTTTTATCTTTCCAAAATATTCAGCAAATCTGCGCGATCTAGCGTACTTGAGCCAAAGCCTTTGCCACTTAAGACTTCATCAGCGAGTTTTTCCTTGCGTTCTTGCAATTCCACGATTTTTTCTTCAATCGTTCCTTTGGCTACCATCTTATAGATCTGGACATTATGTTTCTGTCCGATTCTGTGGGCTCGGTCAGTAGCCTGATTTTCCGCTGCTACATTCCACCATGGATCATAATGGATTACAACATCGGCACTTGTTAGATTAATACCCGTACCTCCAGCCTTCAATGAAATCAAAAAGATGGCCGGATGGTCCAATTTATTAAACTGCTTGATCAATTCTTGGCGCTTTTGCTTTGGTGTTGAGCCAGTGATTACGAAAGTTACAATTTTAGCTTGCTTAAGTTTTTGTTCAATTAGCTCAAGCATTGAAGTGAATTGCGAAAACAGCAGTATCTTGTGTCCATCCGCAATTGAGTCTTCAATCAATTCCATTGTTGCAGCCAGTTTAGCCGACTTGCCACGATAATCTTCATACAAAAGATGCGGATCACAACAGAGTTCACGCAGTTTTGTGATTGCCGCCAGGACTTGAAATCTTTGCTTCTTGAAATCTTTATCATCCTGCTTATTCAACTGGGCAATCAATTTTTGCGTTTGGGCTTGATACAATTCATCCTGTCTGCCAGACAATTTTGCATAAATCACTTGTTCATCCTTTTCAGGCAAATCTTTCAGCACATCTTTCTTTAGCCGGCGCAAAACAAATGGCGCAATAATCTGACTTAGCTGCTTTCCCTTCTTTTTATCTTCATCTTTGACGATCGGCTTTTCGTAATTGCTTCTGAAGTATTCATACTCACCCAAAAAGCCAGGCATCAAGTAGTCAAAAATACTCCACAATTCGCTCAAATTATTTTCAATTGGCGTGCCTGTCAAAGCCAAACGATGTCGAGCATTAATGATCTTAACTGCTTTTGAAACTGCGGCCTTAGCATTTTTGATATTTTGGGCTTCATCGATGACTTCAAGATCAAAGCCAATTTTTTCATACAATTTCAGATCCCGCTTTAAGGAATCATAGGAGGTAATTAAAACCTGATCGGTTACCCTTTCCAGTTGTTCACGCCGCTCCTTTTTACTTCCGCCCAAAACAATCATTTCGAGTTCAGGTGCAAATTTCTTAATCTCGGCTTCCCAGTTATAAACAACTGAGGCAGGCACCACGATTAAGCTTGGCAGCTTGGTCTTTGCTTTACGAGCAAGCAAGACGGAAATTACCTGCAGCGTTTTGCCCAGACCCATTTCATCTGCTAAAAGTCCGCCCAAGTTATAATCCAGCAAAGTCGTCATCCACTGGTAGCCTTTGACCTGATATGGCCGCAATACCTTCTTTAATGAAGCCGGAATTTTGTTTTTCTTCACCTTTCCCTGCTCCAGATCGGCAATCAAGCGATCAAACTCATCATTACTGGTGAATTGCAGACTATCGCGATTTTCGAGCATTTTTTCGAGGTAAAAAGCACGATAAGCAGGTACGGTCATTTTCCCTTTAACAAACTGCTTTAAGCTGATCCCCAGGTTCTTCATAATCAAAGAAAGATCTTCCAGGGAAGGCGATTCCAGATTCTTCATTTGCCCATTGCGCAACATGAAGTAATGCCGCTTTTGCTGGTAGGCATTTAAAATTGTCTGAATATCCTCTGCTGCCAATTTTTCACCGGAAACAGTCAAATCAAGCGTATTCTCACCCAGTCGAATCCCTAAACTGACATTAAACTTGGTCTTCAAATTGCCTAACAGCCGTTTAAAAGCAGCGGTGGCCTTCACCTGCCCTGCTTTCTTCAGCTGGTTAATGCCATCGTCAAAGAAAGCATCGATCCGGTCACTGGCATCAATTGCCAGGCTGTATTTCTGCTGCTCCTTGTCAAAGGTAAAACCTTGCTCTTCAATTAACTGCTTTGCAGCCTTTTCTTTCTCAAATTCACGTTCCGTTTCATCATTGGTCTTTTTCTCTAATTGATACTCTTTTTCACCGTATTTCGCTACTGGAGTACAAATAATTTCCCTATCTTGAAAGTCCAAGTTAAAAATAATTTCTGCTTCAGGCGGCAGCGTATCGACCAGCTTTTTCATCCCCGTCACAGAAAAATTGCCGCTCTTTTTGATTTTAGGCAAAATCTTGTGGCCCAACGTCTGCAAAGTTTGCGCACCAAAAGTGAGCTCCTCGCCCATATGCAGGCCATAACGTTTCAAAAATATTGGATCAACATTTTCATATTTGGTCCAGCTGTTCATCCAAAAGTAGTAAAATGCCCGATTTCCTTCGATTAAATTGTCCATCTCATATGATGGCACCAGATAATCGATCTTAATTCTTGCAGTCTCATTTTCTGTATCAGTGCGAATCTTGAATTGCAATCGATCCTGACTGACGCGATAATCAATCGGACGATTGTCATGATAGAGCGTAACGCCACGCGCCATCAGTTGATCGATTTGATCTGCTAAACTTTCATTAATCGGTAATTCTTTAAAGGCACGCAGAGAAAAATCATCGCGTGCAATCTGTACGGTTTCATCGTGATCAATAATGCTCTCAATCAAGCGATACCAAGCTAAACTGTCATCATCAAAGTCATCTATTTCAACCGTTCGATTGAAGTATTTTCCTAATTCCAATTCGTGGTGCTCGCGCACACTATCGACTAAGCCAGGCAAACTCTGCAGCTTATACAAGTGCGAATCCTGACCAATTTTAAAAGTTAAAACGGGAAGGCCGCTGTAGCTGACTGGATCAAACTGTGCCCGCAATTTAACCGGCAGCCTATTTTCGTCTTCAGCAAAATGATTAAGCACGATGCGCGCCGAAGAGTTGGTATTTTCAGTAGGATTTTCAATCATGAAGTAATACAAAAATTCGATCAATGCGACAATTTTGAAAGCATCGGTCGAAAAGTTGCGAATCATGGAGTTAACGGTGATCTTTTCGACTTTTTGTCTGCTAAATTTGATTTTAACCTCAAAATGCAAAAAGCCATTGGCAAGGTGCAAATCAAATAAGAACTTTCCTTGTTTCAGCGGGCTAAAATCATGATCTTGAACGCTTAATTGTTCTTTAAGAACGCTGGCCTCTTGGTATTGACTGGCAGTGAATTGTTCATCATCTATTATCTTTAGAGGATCATAATCCAGTTGCGTATTTTGCAGCTCGTCTAAAAAATCTGGGTTAAGATAATCAATTAATTTTTCTTTCTTATCAAAATCGGCCATTGCTCCAACTCCTCGTTTTCAATCATTAACTACTATTATCCCAATTTTTAGCCGATGGAGGAAATATTTTTAACTAAAAGTAAGCGATTACAGAATCCGCACAATACATTCATAGGCAAAGCAAATGTGCGCATTTTAGCTTGACAGTGAGCTTATATGAGTCTTTAATTAAAATTGTTAATCATACATTTGGTTTTTTCAACTTTACGAGGTGTATTTAATGAATCAAAAAGGTCTATCAGTTAAAAGTGTAGTTGCCATTGGGATTGGTACTGCGATCTATGTAATTTTGGCTCGTTTTACTTCTATTCCAACTGGTATTCCCAACACTAATATTGAAATTGTTTATCCATTTTTGGCATTGCTAGCAACGATTTACGGACCAATCGTTGGTTTCAGTGTTGGTTTTATCGGTCACGCATTGAGTGACTTCTTAATGTATGGTCAAACTTGGTGGAGCTGGGTTCTTGCCACAGCCATTCTTGGATTAATCATTGGTTTGTACAGCAGAAAACTCGACTTGGAGCATGGGGTTTTCACAGGAAAGCAAATGTTCTTCTTCAACCTCATCCAATTAATTGCCAACTTGATCAGCTACGTAGTAATTGCGCCAATCGGCGACATCCTGATTTACAGTGAACCTGCAAACAAGGTTTTCCTTCAAGGCGTAACTGCTACTGCTACCGACTTCATTGCAATCCTAATCTTAGGTACGATTTTGCTTAAAGCATACGCTGCAACGAAAGTTAAGAAAGGTAGTTTACACAAAGATTAATTAAAGGAATTTACATGAATAAGCCTATCATTCAATTTAAGGATTTCAGCTTTAAATACGACAGTCAAGCTGATCCAACTTTGAAGCACATCAACTTAGAGATCAATCCTGGTGAAAAGATTCTCTTAGCTGGTCCTTCAGGAAGTGGAAAATCGACAATTGGCCGTTGCTTAAACGGGCTGATTCCTAATGTGGATCATGGCGAACTCAAAGGGACTTGCTTAGTAAATGGTAAAGATATTACCAAAGCAAGCCTTTTTGATTTGTCATTTACCACTTCAACAATTTTGCAGGATTCAGACAGTCAGTTCATCGGAATGACGGTTGGTGAAGACATTGCTTTTTCTCTTGAAAATGATTGTTTCACACGTGAAACAATACATCAAAATGTCGACCGCTGGGCCACCGAATTAAAGCTCAAGGACTTGTTAAAGCAAGCTCCACAGACCTTATCCGGCGGACAAAAGCAAATGGTCGTTTTAGCCGGAGTTTTGGTTGATGAATCGCCTATTTTGCTGTTTGATGAGCCATTAGCAAACTTGGACCCAGCTACTGGATTAAAAACCATTCAATTAATTGACCAAATTCAAAAAGAAGTAAACGCAACGGTCATTATTATCGAGCACCGAGTTGAAGAAGTGTTAGCAAGACACGTCGACCGCATCGTGTTAATTAGCGATGGTGAAATCATTGCCGACAAAGCGCCAAACGCCTTGCTTCACCAAGATCTGCTAGAATCCGTTGGCGTTCGCAGTCCTTTATACATCAAGGCCCTCGAAAAGGCTGGCGTGGATCTCAAGCAGCTGCCCGATATTTCTTCAATTGACGCTTTGCCTGAAGAAAAGAATATCGCTGAAAAATTGCAATCTTGGGAAAATAAGCAAGTGCCGCCTAAGCAGAAGACTGAAAAACAGCCTTTGTTAACTTTGAAGAATGTTGGCCACCGCTACAACAAATTGCAAAAGCATCCCCTGCACGACGTCAATTTAACCATCAACCAGGGCGATTTTGTTTCAATTGTTGGTCAAAACGGCGCCGGTAAGACAACTTTATGCCGCATTATTTGTGGTTTTATCGAAAACGAGGGACAAGCCTTCTTCAAGGATCAAAACTTAGCTGACCTCTCAATTAAAGAGCGTGCTGAAAAAATCGGCTACGTCATGCAGGATCCCAACCAGATGATTTCACAAAAAATGATTTTCGACGAAGTAGCTTTAGGACT
Organism: Lactobacillus amylolyticus DSM 11664; assembly: GCF_000178475.1. GTDB lineage: Bacteria > Bacillota > Bacilli > Lactobacillales > Lactobacillaceae > Lactobacillus > Lactobacillus amylolyticus. The sequence continues at coordinate 12,349 of NZ_ADNY01000004.1, forward strand.
GCGCCTGCGCAACGTGCCTGAAGAAGAGATCAAAGATCGCGTTTACCAAACGTTAAAGGTTTGCGGCCTGTATGCCTTTCGCAAGTGGCCAATTTCTGCGCTTTCTTTTGGTCAAAAAAAGCGGGTCACAATTGCATCGATTCTGGTCTTAGAACCTGAATTAATAATTTTGGACGAACCTACCGCAGGTCAAGATTGGAAAACCTACACCGATATCATGAACTTCTTGCGTGAACTAAATCAGCGCGACAAAACCATCATGATCGTCACTCACGATATGCACTTAATGCTTGAATACAGCAAGCGCAGCCTTGCCTTTGCCAATGGTCAATTGATTGCTGATACGAAGCCAATTGATTTGCTCACAAACGCTGATTTAGTCAAAGAAGCATCACTCAAGCAGACAAGCCTGTTCGAATTGGCAAAACACTACAATTTGACTGATCCGAATGCTTTCGTCCAAGCATATATTGATTCTGAGGAGGCCAGCCAACATGCATGATGATAAAATTTTAGGTTACCAGCCTGGCAACTCCTTTATCCACCATTTGAATGCCACAACCAAGCTGATTTTTCTGATCTTGGTTTCAATTGCCTGCATGGTCACTTATGACACCAGATTTTTAGCCGTCATTTGTCTTTTCTCATTGATTTGCCTAAAAATCGCAGGCATCAAATGGAAACAAGTTTCATTCGTCGTTAATTTCATTATTGTTTTTGCCATTATCAACATCATTGCGGTCTTCATTTTTCAGCCTACTTATGGTCAGGATCTGTATCAAACCAAGCATGTGCTGATTAGTGCTGGCTATTTCACTGTCACCCAGGAAGAATTATTCTACTTGCTAAACGTGATTTTGAAATATATTTGTTCCATTCCGTTAGTGCTGCTGTTCTTGCTCACGACTAATCCGAGCCAATTTGCATCCAGTTTGAATAAAATTGGCGTCAGTTATAAGATCGCGTACGCGGTATCGCTAGCTTTGCGCTACATTCCGACTGTGCAGACCGATTACTGGGAAATTTCTGCTGCTCAGCAGGCCCGTGGTAATGAATTGTCGAAAAAGGCCCATTTAGTCAAGAGAATCAAGGGTACCTTGAACATCGTTATGCCGTTGATTTTCTCAAGTCTTGACCGAATTGATATCATCAGTACGGCCATGCAGCTGAGACGCTTTGGCTCTAAGAAAAAGCGGACCTGGTACGTTTACGAGCCATTCCAGCTTAAAGATTATTTGGTAACGGCATTAGCATTCATTCTGGTGCTAGTTGTGGTTGTCCTCTGGCACGTCAACAGCGGCCGCTTCTTTAACCCATTTAGATAAAAATAAAAGTCTTCATGAAACCAATCATGAAGGCTTTTTTACTTGCTCAAAAATGTTCCGGACTTGATGTGCTTCAAAATGCGATAGCCGATTGCCTTGTTGCGACTGGTACCATCTTTTGTTTGATTCAAAAACATGACGGTGCCATTCTGATTATCGCTGGTCAATTGGACCCAGTTGCCAAAATAAGTGTTGTGCACATTGCCGTAGGCCAGCTTCAGCTGACCGCCGTTTTTGATATACATCCCACCAGAATAGGTTGAATCTTTTCCCGGCAAATGAGTTAGTGCATAAAATTGCTTTACCGTGGCAGAATAAGAACTACCCGTTGTCTTGCGAATAATGCCCGCAAGCAAGACAAAATTGGCATTATTGTAATTCCACTTTCCTACTTTTTTCTCCGTATTTTTCGTGACATGCTTTACGATCCAATTAATTGCAGCTGCTTCTGAGTAGCTTTTGTTGCGTGGCTGCTCAGTATTTGGAATATCAATCCCTGAGGTATGCGTCAATAAGTTGCTAACCGTAATTTGATTAGCATTTCTCATTTTTGGATACCAATGAGAAATTGGCGTCGATGTGGTAAATTTTCATTGATCGATTAATTGCTGAATAATGGCACCAGTCACGATTTTTTGAATAGAACCAGTGGGATACACAATTCTACTATTGCCATTTGAAATTCTTTTGCTATGAATGGCATCGCCATAGCTGATTTGCTGCGTTTCACCATTCTTAATCACTTCAACCGAACCATAAGCATGATAATGAGCTAACGTTTTTCTAACAAAAGAGCGCATTTCGCTGCGATTATAGCTGGCCGCATGAGTCAGTGTTGATGTTGTAGCAGCTTCACAGCATAAAAATACTCCTCCAGTCAAGATAAGCAGTCTTTTAAATAATTTTATTTTCATTTGTTTTCTCTCCCTTTTTATTCACTTGTTAAGACTACCATGACTAGAAAGTTCTGCAATAAAAAATCCTGAGGAATCTTCCCCAGGATCTATTTTTATTTAAAAACTACGTTCTTTGCAGGTACCCATGCATTCTGCACATGAACAAACAATTGCTTGTTGATCTTTTTAATACCTTTTACTGTGATCTTTTGCTTAGCAGCGAGTTGTTTTTTAGTCTTTTTACCTTCTTTAGTATATAAATTTGTCTTTTTGTTTTTAACGTGAATAGCAGTGTCAAGTTTAATTTCGTGCTGGTCAATTAGCTTAAGTAGTTTTTTAAGGCTCACAGATTGCCATTTTGAGCCAATTAGAGCATAAATCTTACCCTTTTTGATCTTAATTTGACTAACTGATGTCTTTTTCTTCTTTTGAGTCGGCTTTTGAGTGTTTTTGACAGCAGCTGTTGTTTGATCTGCTTCTTGCTTAACCAGCAATCTAATCAAAATGTGAGTCAATGAGTTTGGCTTTTCAGCTGTTTTTTGTTTTTCTTTTTGCCAGTCTGTCTGCTTACTTGCATCTTTCTGCTCAGTTTTATCTGGAATCTTAATATCAGTCTGAGTGCCATCTTCAGTTTGCGTACCACCAATAGAAGTTGGAGTTTCTTCTTTTCCTTGGTCTTTCTGCTTAATTAATTCTTCATATTGCTCAATCAAGGCCTTATTTGTATCAATCTCTTTATTCCAATCATTTTGGGCAGCCTGCCAAGCCTTGATTCTGTTCAGCTGCTCATCAAGCGATTGATTATGAACCGCGATTTCTTGATTATGAGTCTGAATCTTTTCTTCTAGAGCGGAAATCTTATCTAACTGTGATTGCTTGCTCGCCTGCACTTTAAGCAAGTTGTTATTAGCAGCTTCGTAGTCTGATTTCTTTTGCTTTACTTGTTGTTCATTTGAGTTAATTTGAATATCGAATTGAGCAAAGACCTGCTCATTTTCTGCAATTTCACTAGTTAATTTATTAATTTGGGCTAATAAATCACTGTTTGCTTGCTCTGCATCCTTTATTCCCTGTTCCAATTCAGCTTTCTTGCCTTTGAATTCATCTAATCCAGCTTTATGATTTTCTTCCCATTTTGCAATAGCAGCTTTATTTTTATTAATCAATCTCAAGTAATTTTTTCTGTCTAATGGAAAATTGCCTCTAAAAAATTCAAAATTAGCTTTCTCTTGTACCGTTCTTTTAATTTGTTCCTCAAGTGCAGTAAGTTGTTGCTTTTTATCTTTTAATTCAGCTGCCTGGTCATCAGAAAATTTATCTTGCAGAATTTTTTCTAAAACAGCAATTTCATTGTTAAGTGTTGTTTTTTCTTGCTCATACTTTTCTAAATTCTTCTTGCGTTTCGCAATTTCGGCCTCATTTTTTTCTTCAGCCTCATCCACTCCAGAGTATAAACTTTCAGACATTGCCAATAGTCTCAAAAAATTTTCGTATTCTTCATCTGTTGGCTTTTTCTTTTCTAGTTCTGCAAGCTTCTCTTTTGCTTTATCAACTGCTTCTTTCTTGCCTTCTACTTTGTCTTTTGCCTCTTTTAGCATCTGCTTGGATGAAGTTAGATTCTCATTTGCCTTTTTCTTTTTAGAAATAATTACATCAAGTTCGATCTCAATTGTCTCTTTGTCATGCTTTTTTGCATCCAATAAAGTTTGAGCACCTTTTTCTGATTTTTCTAAAACTGCCAATTCTTCACTAGCCTTATTTTTGTCTTCTTGTGCATCGGCAAGCTCATCCTTTGCCTTAGCTAATTTATCCTGCAGCTTTTTCAAATCTTCTTTAGCATTCTTTATAAGTTCATCGTGATGATTAAGTTGATCAGTTAATTTTGCAATTTTTTCTTTCTTTTCAGCAACTAACTTTTCTAATGAATCTACTGAATTATCAATAGAAATATTTTCCTTATTATTTTTTTCGGAAGCTTTCACAGTTGGGCTTCCTGCTGCTAGAAAGGCACCTGCTAAAGCTGCTGATGCCAACAAAGTAACAAATTTTTTCTTTTTAGTGTAATTAAACATAGTACAATCTCCTATACTTCTTTATTTTTATGTCTCTATGTTTTAATTACGTAAAAATCTTGAATTTTACCGAAATATTTTCAAATTTTTCGAAGAAGTAGCCTTCTATTTATATATGGATTTATAATTAGATGTATAAATATAATTATACTTAAAATTATAAAAATAGCATATTGTTATCTTTATACAGATATCAATATGCTTATTTATTATTAATAATTTTCATAAAACGAAATTGTGCCTTTTACGAAGTCATTGTCAGGATGCTTCTTACCCCTGATTTCTCCGTATTTTATAGCTTTTTCCAAAGATAGTTCGCCGATCAAAACTTTTGTCCAAGCAGAAATACTTCCAGAGTAATCTGGCTTTTCTGTAGTCTTAATTACCTTTACTTTTTTGTCGTCAAAATCAACTTTCCACTTGTTGTTATTCCATGGGCAAATATTATCATCAGTAACTTCAACTACAAAAGATTTTTGATAGATTGGCGTCATAAAAGATAATATTTTTTCAAAATCAATAATTCTCGACATCAAATGTGGAATAACTTCGATTGATAATTCTTCCTCTTCTGAAAAAAAATCTTCTAATCGACTTTCAACCGGCATAAAAATACGATATTTGGTTTGCGGAGTCCCAATTTGAGCCAAATAGCCAAGAAGACTCTGCAGTCCTTCACCAGAAGTTGCAAACATTTCTTCAACCACAATCGTATCTCCCTTTTGGCGGAAAAACATATAAGACTGCGGTAATCCAATTTTACCGAAAAAGACTGCAAGCTTTCTATTTGGATGAATTCTTTGAACCAGATTCCACCACCAATATGGTCTGTTCATAGTATTACGTTCAATATTGCTGTGAAGCGGAACCTCATATAATTGAGCAGCACCGTTTTGGATGATTAAATCTGACCAATAACCACACTTTACTTTTCCAGAAATTGGAATTTTTTTGTCTTTAATTGCATCAAAATTAAACTCATATTTTTTGCGATAGACTGTATGAACAAAATCTTGTTTTTCAAAGAACTCCTCATGTTCTGTGTGAATATTAACATAAGGGATTTCTTTGTCATGCAATTCGTTGAAAATATCCTTAATATCACTCTTACACTCTTCAACATTAATAGCCCGACTTAGAACTGCCATTTTGGTCCTTTCAGTAAAAACACGGCTATCAAAAATGTTCAACAGGATTGCATGTTTGACTTTGTCATTTTCATCTATATCGCCATATACTTCACCATAATGATAAAAAGATTTTAGATTGGGGTCAGATCCAATACCCTTTCCCTTTTCTATATTAGATGAAAATTGCTTTAATATACGATCTGTTTTCTCCAGTTTCATACTTCAATTCTAGCATTAATTAGGGTCTTGATAAACATTTAAGTTTAATTATTTTTTAACATAAAGAAGCTAGAAATATGTTTTTATATATGTTTCTAATGAGGCATGTATTTATTTATCTAAATCTATGTATATTAATACGTATATTCTATATTTTAGTGCTAATAATAAAGTGGTTTATTGTCACTTGATCATAATTAAATCAGCTTTTATAGCAAGTTATATTATATTTATATGTATCTCTATCTTTGCACGTCTATTTCTTATTATGCTGGATAATTATTAAAATCATTTATATGCTCTTATTTTTGATCTATGGTATCATTTAAATGAGATGATTTTAAAAGAAGGACGATGAAATATGAAAATTGTATCTTTTGCTGCTATTAAAGGTGGTGTGGGCAAGACCACTCTCTCCTACAATTTTGGTGAATGGTTAGCCAAGCAAGGCAAAAAAATTCTTTTCATTGATTTAGACCATCAATGCAATTTAAGTCAAACTTATGAAGTTTATGGAGATCAAAAAATTGGAACCGTTGCTAATATCTTTCTTCGAAAAGACGATGTAACGATTAATCATGTTAAAAAGAATATTGATTTAATTGCAGGTAATATGCACCTAGATGATATTGAAACCAATATCGAAAACATGACCAATAAGAATATGCGCTTATACATGTGGCTTAACAATAATTACGATAAATATGAGTTAGGTCATTATGATTACATTATCATTGACTGCCACCCAGACTTCTCTACTGCTACAAAGAATGCAATTATAGTAAGTCATGATATTATCAGCCCTATTACTCCAAGTAAACACGGTTTTGATGCAAAATTTAACTTGCAAGATCGGATTGATGAATTAAGAAAAGAAGCTATTGAATTTAGCACTGGAGAAAGTTATGTAACAGCCAAGCTTTATTTTGTAGCAAATCTTATAAAAAGAAATACTTCATCATCAAATGAAATGCTTGAAAGTATCAAAGACGATCCTTCAGTAATTGCAGTTATCCCTGAAAAGGAATTATTCAACCGTTCTAATTTAGATGAAACACCTGTAGTTGATATGAAGGACGATACAAGAATTTACAACAGAAACTACAATTTCTTCCAAGAATTCGATAAAACATTTAAGCAGATTGAAGATAAATTATAATGTAAATGAGGATTATGTATCCTCTTTTTTTATGCCTTTTTTTCCCCCATCATTGCTGGCATAGTGAATTACTTATAAATATATTTATCTTTATGTTTTTGTATGTACTACTAATTATACTTCTATGTAGATTTGCTATTATTAATCTACTGCTACTGTTAGGTATATTGCTTCTTATCAAGATATTGCTATGCTATAGTCTATTAATAAATGTTTTATATATTAAAGAAATTAATATAGTTGCAAATATAATTATAATTGTGTGTATAATAGAGTAATGATAAATCAATGGAGGTAATTTTATGGCTTTTAATGGACCAAAGAAGAATGCTTTCGAAAATACGAAACAAACTCACGAAAAAATGACAGAAGCTTTGAACAATAAACCTGAAGTTGAACAAATTACTCAACCACCTGTAGTAACTTATTCAATGCCAACTAAAACACCTATTCAAAAAGAAAAAGTAAAACCATTCACTTTTACATTAAAACCAAGTAATAGAAAAGCTTTAAACAGAATTGCTAGAAGACATGGTTTTTCATCAACTAGTGCTTTTCTTGATGAATGGATCGAATCAAACAAAGACGCTTAATTAATTTTATTGGAACACATTTTGTGTTCTTTTTTTATTTCTTTTGCAGTAATACATGATTTTTGTGTTTTACTGCTTTTTTTATTTTTATTTGCTCTGTGTAAGGTCTTTTAAAACCATTTATTATAATCCTTTTAATTAACCCTTTAATTCCCTTTAGCAAACGTAAAAAGCTTACGTATTACTGGGATCACAAAGTTAAAAAACGACGTCTCATGGACAGAATAAAACGTAATATTTCTTTGTGAGAGTTATATTACCAAGGTTAATCAAGGTTGCTTAAAAGAATTAATAAGAGTGACATTGTATGGAGCATAAAAATGCTGAAAAAGTAGCAAAAACATTAATACATTAGGCGTTTATTCTAATTTTAATAAGAGTGACATATCGTGGATTACTTAAACGACTCATTGTGGAGTTAAGGGTGACGTCCTATGGATGTGGATTTTTCACTGTTTTTAATAAGGGTGACATTGTGTGGAGAATACTTATCCACAGGGCTTTTAAAAGATTTTTACTATTAAGAGTGACATCTTATGGAGTAAGGAATATATGCTTCTTCTAAATGAATAAAGGTGACGCTGTATGGATACTAGATATTCCAGTAAATACTTAGTTTTCTTAAGAAATTACGGATATCTTGTAAACACTAGACCGGGTGTATCATCAGGAATAAGAGTGACACGTCATGGAGTTTTTATTATGAAGTTAAAAGTAGAAAAATGCTTTTTTAATAGTATTTATGGCTAATTTCTAGATTTTGCTCCATAAGATGTCACCCTTATTAAAGTCGAATATATTTTAATAAGGGTGACATCTCATGGAGTATTTTTTTGTTTTTACCTTAAAACTTTGTTCTAAACTACAATATCTTGAATGAAAGCTTAAAAAGATCGCAGAAAAGGCTATAAAAACACTATATCTTGTAGTCAAATATTGATTTTACAATAACAGTGACGTCATATGGAGATGATTTTTTAGTCTGAATAATAGTGACTTCTTGTAGAGGTAAAATATTTAATTTAAATAAGAGTGACGCTTCATGGAGACATAAAAACGACGCAATATAGAGCTAATGAATAAAGGTGACGTCATATGGAGCAAATTTTAATAAGGGTGACGTCATATGGAGCAAATTTACTCAAAACTGTTGTGAGTACTCTAAAATTGCTATATAGTAACTCTAAAAAAAGGAACGACGTCTTAATTGATAAAAGTCGTTAATTGGAGTGAGCAAAGATGTCAATAAGAAAAAGACCAGTTCAAAAAATCATAAAAATTGATAATCGATTCAATGATGACCCTATTTTTGAACCAATTGATAGTTTGCCAGAAATTAACAGCAATATTTTTTGGCTTATTGCTGCGCAAGTAAAGGATCAAGGCGGTAACAGAATTACTCTTACACCTGATCAAATTAAGCGTGAAGTTGGCTATAATAGCCATATTTCCAACAAGCAAATAGCTAAAAATGTTGATGAAACTTTCTCTAGATTACTGACAATTCAGCTCTCAAAAGAAGAAAAAGATGAAAAAACCGGACACACCAAAAAAATTCGGGAAAACATCTTTAAACGATCAGTTGTAGACACTGATACTTTAGAGACCAGTGTTGAGGTTAGTGATAGCTTTTTGTACTTGTTCAACCACTTGGAGCACTGGACACGCTTCTCAATTACACAATATGTTCGTTTGCATTCTAACTACTCACGCAAGCTTTTCCGTTTGCTGAAACAATGGAGAACCGTGGGACGCAAAGAGTATAAAATCGACGACTTCAGAAAACGTCTGCAAATTCCAAAATCTTATCGCCCAACTGATATTGATCGTAGAGTTTTGACTTTGTGTAAAGAGGAACTTTGTGCAAACTTTCAGAACTTTAAGATCACCAAGAACTATCGTAAAGGTGTCAGAGGACGTAAATTAGAATCATATATCTTTACTTGGGTGCCTGAAAAGAACAATCAACAGGACGTTTATTACGATAGTAGCATCGAAGATACTAATTCAGTCTTCTATATCAAGTCCAATCCTTATATGACCGAGAAGGAGAAATTTAGGGCTCTGGATCGTTTTTACGGCTTTACCCTTGGTACTAGCCAGAAGGAATATAAGAGCGGCCATTTGCACTCTTATTTCTTGCCAAACAAGCTTCATAAACGTCAAAGACGTACAGCTTTCAACAGATCTGATTTAAAGTCTTTAGCGCAATATAAACACGCTCAGTTTGCTCAATTGTTGGCTGTTTATAAAGAAGTTAACAAGAAGGGCTTTTTGACACCGGAAGACAAAGAAGATATGGCTTTGCTCAAGATGGGCTATGAAAAGTCTGAAAAGGATCGTGAACGCGATCAAATAGCAGAAAGGGAAAGACTTAAAGCACTTGAAAATAATGCTCGAGATTTACAAGCGAGAAGAGATAATGGTCATTACTCAATTGATTTTTCAAGAGCTGGTCAAGATTTAAGTGACAGTTTATCTTTATTTGATCCTGATAATTATCAATAAAAGTTGAAAATAAATTTAAAGATTCAAGAGCTATAGACAGCTAAAAAAACTGATCTATAGCTCTTTTTTATCTATAAAATATAATAGATAAATATAAAACACTTTATAAGTATTATGATAGAAATATTTAGAATAATATGTGTATAACTAAATATAAGTAAAAAGATATAAATAAAGATAAAAATAAATATTCATATCATTGCATAGATAAATTTAAAAAGGCTCCAAAAGAGGTCATCGATATTAAAATTTATTAATAGACGACTTCAATTGGAGCTTTTGCTTTTAATTTTTATAAAAAAATGCATAAAGATAAATGTAGGCCTAAATATCTTCGTAAGAATATTTCTTTTTACAATAATAAGGATAAATCTAAATATAAAGTACATTATATTTAGGTTAATTTGAATTAAACTACGTCATTTGGAAGCATAAAGATAAATGTATTATTACATATAAATAATTAGATACTGAATATTATAAATAGGAATATAAAAACAAGTATAAATATAAGCTGAAATAGTGCTGCACGAAAAAAGGCCATATAGCTCGGTTTATGAGCTATATGGCCTTTATAAATTATTAGTTATTGCTTTTATCCCAGATTTTTTTTGCTGCGGGAATTTTTCCTAAATCAGACATATCATCTTTGTCCAAAACAACTAAATTATTTGCACCATTGGCTAACTGATTAAAGGTATCCAAACTTTGATTTCTGAAGTAACCTTCACCAGCTTTGTCCAATGCATTTTGCAATTTATCAATTCGATAAGCATCAGCATCAGCTTGGGTTCTGACTGCTTCCGCATTAGCTTTTGCAGTTGCAACTAAAGCGTTGTTTTTAGCTTTAGTAGTCAACTCAATGTTGCGGGCTTCACCTTCAGCCTTAGCGATGGCTGCTGTTTTTTCGCGATCGGCAGTTAATTGCTTGTCCATGGCCTTTTGAATTTCAGGGCTTGGTAATAATTCATCAACATTGACTCTGACAACGCGAATACCGTAAACATCCGTTAAATCACCAATTGCTTTAGATAATTCAGCGTTAATCTCACTAGTTGAACCCAAAGCTTCGTTTAATTCCATTCGCCCAATAATGTCACGCAAATGACCACGGATCAACTGTACCATTGATTCAACAGAATCGGTGTTGTTGTAGAAGTAGCGAAAAGCATCAGTAACCAAGTAGTTCAAGGTTAAACTAGTTGTGATTTCAGCGTTATCTTTGGTGATAATACTATATTTTGAAATTTCCAAAGGCTGCAAAGCTAAACTTACCTTGCGTACTCTTTGAAAGATCGGCCAAATAAAGACCAAACCAGCCTTAACAGTGCGTGAATACTTACCTAGCGTTTCAATTAATCCTACATAGTTCTGCGGAACGATTCTCAGTCCAGCAAAGAAATAAATAAGGATTAAAACAACAATTATTGTAATAAAGATTCCCATAATCTATCCCTCCGAATCTTAAATTGCGGCTATTATCTCACTTTTTTGAAAAAGAAAAAAGCTATTTTAAAAAGTAATAAGCACTTGCATAAGGTGCTTTGCTTCTAGATAATGAAAGGTGATTACGGGTAAACAAAATAGTTGAATAGTAAGCATGATTATGAAGAAGATATTTAAAAAGCTGATAATCCTCACAATGCTGCTTGGTGCCTTTAGTCTCAACGCACCTGAGATTACGACGCCTAATATCGTACAAGCGGCTAAGCATAAGACTAAGAAGACAAAGGCAAAGACAAAATCAAAAACTAAAAAACAAGCCAAGTCGACTAAACGCAAGCTTCGCAGGAAAAAGGTTGCAGTTCATCACTTAATCCCTTGGGCTAACGTATATATAGCAATTTCGAAATCATCGCCAGATTATCAACCAACGATTGACGCAATCAATGCTTGGAACAATACCAAAACGGTAAAATTAAATATCGTTGGCAGTACGAAAAATGCTTTTATCATAATCAGCAATGCCGATTATGGTAATACAGGTTGGGCTGGTGAAGAGCAAGAGCATATAACCCAAAGCAAAGTTTATTCAACCATTCATTTGAATGATTACTTTTTAAATCAGGTTGACTATAAAATAAAAGTCGATGTAGCTGAGCACGAATTAGGACATTCAATTGGATTAAATCATTATGATGCTGGTCCTTCAGTTATGAATCCGATTATTGATCCTAACCACGCATATTCAATTCAACCGATTGATATTCAGATGGTTAAAAAAATGTATAATGAAAAATAAGTGTTTGATCTTGCGATCAAGCACTTATTTTTTACTCAAATTATTTATTATTATAACTATAATTATAAATATAATTATAATTATATTTCTTAATGCAAATAAGCAGATAAAAATATTTATCCATCTATGAAGAATATCAATTGTTAGCTGTTGATGGTAGTTTGAACTCGACCAGTTCATTGTAAAGCTGCATGTTTCTGCGGTAATAAAAAAGTGTTTTGTCATTAGCATGCAATAATTGCTCAAGCTGCTGGTCAGTTAAATCTTTTCGGGTTAGAAGGGAATAAACAAAACTTAAACGAAGGCTTTGCAAGGTAATAGGCATTCCGATCAATTTACGGTCAGGAAAACAGCGTTCAGCAATATGAAAATCATTTGGATAATAGCCACCGAATTTTTTACCTAAAATATAGGGATTATCTGAAAGGTCAAAATTAAGGTGGTCTTTTACGTACTCCCGCAAACTTTTGCTTTCGATCTTTTTAATAATTGTTTTGTAGCGTAAGCGCAACACCTCATCGGGAAGATAACCTTGGGCGATTCCCAGCATCATCATGATTGTTTCGGAATGAATACTTTTAATTTGTGCAATTTCGGGCAAATGACTCATCCAATTAATAATGTAGACGCGATGACGATTAAATTTGCGACCGTTGACTTCAATTATCGGATACTGATCAACCAGATGATGGCTGTACAAAAAAGTATAGTATTGTTTAATGTGGCTTAGATACTTATTGATGGTGTTTTCTTTAAGACCTAGCTTTGTTTCTAAACTATTAAGAAAGTTTTGGATATCAGAAGCCTGTACCTGATTAATGTCGCTTTGATCAAGATATTGCCAAAAAACAGTCAGAGAACGGTTTACCACTAACATGGTATTGTCAGCGTTGTGCCGCTCGTGCTTGCAATAATGATTGAATTCTTTTTCGTAAGGGTAATTCATCGAGATGCCTCATAAAAGTAAAAATGTGTTACTAAATCTATTATAGCGGAATCTTAAAATTGAGCTTAATGGGAAAACAGAATAAAATTGTTTATATGAAGAAAATAAAATTAATAATAATACTTATATTTATGTGCATACTTTCAGCGTGCAGTATAAATCGCAATACTGTCAAAAAGACGAGCGTAACTAAAACAGAACTGCGACCGACTTTTAAAGATACTCCAACCGTGTATTTTCACGGGCTCATGGGTAGCTATAAAAATGAAGAGCCACTGGCCCAGGCTGCTAAAAAGCGGGGGATAACTACCAGCGTGACTAGGGCTAATGTAGATAAAAAAGGCAAAGTTAAACTGATAGGCACGATCAAGAAAAATGCCAAGAATCCATTAATTTTGGTAAATTATCAGGATAATGTGCAGCCGAGCTTTAAAAGAAATGGCGTTTATGCCAGTAATGTCGTCAAAGCTTTGAAGAAGAAATATCATATCAATAAGGTAAATATGATCGGTTATTCGCTCGGCAACATGTCGATCATCTATTACCAGATTCAAAATGGCAATAAATCTTCTATGCCGCGGCTAGTCAAAGAGGTCAGTCTTGGCGGCCATTATGATGGTGCATATTTCAAAGAATTGCCGCCAGGTTTTCGTCAGCCGAAAGGACTAAAGCTTGATCAAAATGGCAAACCAAATAAGATGAATCAAACCTATCGTGAAATGACAGCTGTGCGCAAGATTTATCAAAAACACTCGGTCCAAGTACTCAATATTTTTGGCAATATTGGCAATCAAAGCGACGGTGTCGTTGAAACAGCTTCGGCAAAATCGCTGAAATATTTGGTGGCTGATCGTAATTATCAAGAATTTGAAGTTACTGCTGACCATGGCAGTTTGCCTAGTAATGGCAAGGTCTTGCAAAAGACTATTAATTTTTTGTGGTAAAAAAGGTCAATATTTAGTTTAGTAAAATATCAATTTTGCCCTTGTTTTGATTCTTGATAAATCATGAAATGACTTCTGAAAGCGCTACGCAAAGAAAAGGTGGTTTATATGAAGGATTATTTGAGTGTTGATATCGGCGGAACCAATGTTAAATTTGCTAAGCTGAATAATGCTGGTGAAATCATTGATAAGTCTAAGATCGAGACTGCTCAAGAAAAAGAAGAATTTTTATCAAAGATGGATGAAGTAGTTGAAAAATACGTCAAACAAGGCGTAAAGGGAATTGCTTTTTGCGCACCGGGCAAGATTGCTAAAACAATGATTCACTTCGGTGGTGCCTTGCCATTTCTCGATGGGGTTGATTTTGCCCAGAGATATGCCAAGTACAACCTGCCTGTTGCTGTAATTAATGATGGCAAAGCTAGTGTTTTAGCAGAAAACTGGCTAGGAAGCTTAAAAGATAAGCAAAATTGTGCGGCTATTACACTCGGAACTGGCGTTGGTGGTGGCATTATCGTCAATGGCAGATTGCTGAACGGCGTGCACTATCAGGCTGGCGAATTGAGTTTTATGCAAATTAATATGAATGCTACAGGCTTCAATGGCTTTGCCGGTGGTGCCGCATCTGCTGTTGAAAGGATAAAATCCGTTAACAAAGAATTGGGCAAAAAAGATGAAACAGATGGCTTGGCTGCCTTTGAAGCCATTAATTCCGGGGATGCCAAGTCAATGCCGATTTTCAGAGATTTTTGCAAAAAGGTGGCAACGGTTATCATTAATGTTCAATCGGTTGCTGACCTTGATGCTTATGCTATAGGCGGTGGAATTTCAGCACAGCCAATCGTCGTTGAAGAAATTAACCATGCCTATGATGAAATAATCAATCGCAATCCGTTGATTGGAAAGACTTTGACTAAGCCGCAGATCTTGGATGCTAAGTTTAAGAATAGTGCCAACTTGTATGGTGCACTCTACAACTTGCTGCTCCATGTTAATGGTGAAGAATTATAATGGCTGTCAACAAGCAAATTAAGCTGCATGAACTGGTTGTACCAACTTATCCATTACCCGTTTGGTATTTTATTTTTCATGATGCTCAATTCAGCAGCTATGTTGCTCCACACTGGCATCGCGACATTGAATTAAGCTTTACTTTAAACGGCTCAATCAGTGATTTTCGCATTGGCAAGAGAGACTATACAACCAAGGCTGGACAAATTTTGGTCGTGAATACGCAGGTAATTCATTGCGTCGATCCTCCAAAAAATAATATTAATAAGAGTATTTCGATCATTTTCCCATTTGATTATGTTGAAAATTTTTATCCAAACATTAGTCATCAAGAAATTGATATCAATGATCCAGAGAAACTGAATGCAGATCAAAAATTAGCATATTCTGAGCTGCAAGGATTGTTGTCCCGCTTTTATTGGTTGGGGCTTTCGCATGAAACTTTTAAAGATCTTGAAATGCAGCAGATTGTTGATCAAGTGCTGTTGCTTTTGCTCAGTCATTTTACCAAGGAAAAGCCAACGGAAAATCAAATTGGTCAGCGCAAAGTGTATGTTATTAACCGCCTGCAATATATTACGAAGTACGTGAATAATCACTATCAAGAGCAGATCAGCTTAGGGGATTTGGCTAAGCGCTGCAATGTTTCGAAAGAATATCTGTCTCGCTTTTTTAAAAAAGAGATGGAGATTACCGTTGATACTTATATCAATAATGTGCGTGCGCAGTATGCTCATAATGAACTGCGCAACAGCAATCACAGCCTGAAAGAAGTGGCCTTGAATAACGGCTTCTCGGGGGTTCGAACGATGAACCGTGCTTTTGAGAAGCTGTACAATAAGACTGCATCGCAATTTAAACGTGAATTTAAAAATAAATAAAGAAGAGATCAATCAGCGCCAAATTATGGATAAAATAGAGCTTTTTTATATTTAGCAGTTTATTATAATGTAAGCGTATTCACAAAAAGGGGAAAAAGAAAAATGGTTGATCAAAAAATTTTAGATGCCGTTAATGAAATTAGAACTAGTTGGAAAGCTAATGATGATAAGCGTGATAGTGGCTTACCGCATGACATCCCAGAAGTAAAAAGAATTGATGATTTGCAATATGGCGAAGATCCTAAGTGGAACTTGCTTGATCTGTATTTACCAAAAAATGTCGAAGGCAAATTACCAGTAATTATTCAAATTCACGGTGGTGGTTGAGTTTATGGCACTAAAGAAACTTACCAGTTTTATGGCTTAGGCATGGCCAAACGTGGTTTTGCCTTTGTAAATCCTAACTACAAATTAGGACCTGAAGTAAGTTTTCCAAAAGAACTTGACCAAGTAAATGAATATATCCACTGGGTTGCTGATCATGCTGATGAATATAATTTGGATAAAAATAATGTCTTCTTAGTAGGAGATTCAGCTGGTGGCCAAATGGCAGAACAATACACGGCAATTTTGACTAATCCGGAATATCGTGAAAAATTCGGCTATGAGTTGACCGATTTGAAGTTTAGAGCTGTTGCATTAAACAGTCCTGCAACCTTTATGCTTGATCCTGGAATGATTGGCGGTGCCGTAACTGCTTACTTTAAACCAGAAGTCATGGCTGATGAAAAGAACTTAGATTTGCTTAATACTGAAAAATACATTACTAAAGATTTCTTGCCAACTTTTATTAGTACTGCCAACCAAGACTTTATCCATGATTGTGCGGTTCGCTTAGACGGATTTTTGAGAGCGAAAGGGATAGAAGTAATTCAAAAGTCCTGGGGCGACGAAAATCATCCTGAGCCACATGTTTTCTTGATTAATCAGAAGGATGACTTGGCAAAAGAAGCCAACGATGAGGAAGCCGAGTTCTTCAAGAAGCATATTGTGAAGTAGGCTTTTTTAGAAGGGGAGAGTAAAAATGAAATAGGAAAGAACGCAAGATCATTTGATCTTCAAAGTGTCGTTACTGTCGATTTCAATCTTCTTAATGATGGCATCGGCAATTTCACCGGCTTTGCCATTGTTGCTGCGGGCTTCTTATTGAGTGCCTTATCAGTTAACTTTGTAATGCTGTCATGCGCAAGCTTAGTTTTAGGTATTGGTTTTGGTCTTTCAGTTCCATATATGTATAACTGGCTTGATTGGTCTGCTCCTCAGAATTCTGTCAACTTGGCTACCACGATTGTACTGGTTTTAGTTAACGTTGGCTGTGCGGTTTCACCAATTGTTTTAAACGCAATTACACCAAACGCTAAAACCTGTTTGATGATTTCAGGCATATTCTTCGCCATCTTTAGGGTTTATGCCTTGATTCACTACTTTGAAGTAAAGTATAAGGAATATTTAAATCTCCCAGATCGCCCTGAGCAGCAAAAAATTGCTCAGAAAGATCCCGAACGAATTATGTATGCATATTTTGAGGTTGTACCTGGGCAATTTATCGAAATGTTTCCAAATATTGATCTTCCTCATGATGTTGAATGGTACAAGCGAACAGAACAGGGCTCAATCATTTTTCACCTACCGTTGACGATATCCATGAGACGTTGGAGGAGCTCAAAAAAACCGGTATCCAGGTGATTAGTGAGCCCTCGGAGGGGTCCATCAGAGACTTGGCAATTCTGGGCTCAGGACCCAGATGGCAACCATTTTGAGGTACAACAATTTACGGATAAGTCTTACCAAAGAATTGGACATCTTGATTAGAAAAAAGATAGATTTTCACTTGTCGTGGAAGTCTATCCTTTATTTTTATTTATTACTCGTATAATGATCAAACCAACTAGTAATTTCTTCCAGTCTCTTTATTCGATTCTTAGGTTTGCCGGAACGGGACAACTCATGATTTTCGCCATGGAAAATAATCATTCTTGTTTCGACATTATGCCAATTGAGTGCCCGGAACATCTGCAAGCCTTCAGTCATCGGACAACGGTAATCTTGGTCTGAATTTAAGAAAAGGGTAGGAGTCTTAACGTGATCAGTGTATTTCAATGGTGATTGCTGCCAAGCAAATTCAGGATTGTCATTCAAGTTATCGATGCCTAAGGCATAAAAATCATCCCAAGGACCAATATCTGATAAAAATGGATCACTAAACCAGTTTGCCATTGATCTTTGACTTGCTGCAGCACAGAAGCGATCAGTTTGACCGATAGCCCAATTTGTCATGTAGCCACCATATGAGCCGCCAGTGATGCAGAGCTTTTGCTGATCAATTGCTGGAGTTTCTTTTAAAACCGTGTCTACAAACTTCATTAAATCTTGATAATCAATTTTGCCCCATTGACTACGCATGTCAGCATAATCATTTCCTTGACCGTCGGAACCATGAATATTTGCAAATAAAACGAAATAGCCATGACTTGCCCATACCTGCATTTCATGGAAGAAAACAGCACTATATGAACCTTTAGGTCCACCATGGACGTCAAGAATTGCCGGATATTTTTTATTTTTGTCAAAATTGCGTGGATACAAGAGCCAGCCGTGTTGGATGCCATCTTTTGTTGATCTGTAGTTGATTTGATGGGCTTGTGCAACATAAACATCTTTAAGAACTACATCATTGAAATGTGATAGTTGCGTGAGTTTGCCATCTGCAACTTGGTATAGTTCTTGCAATTCATTATTTTTTGCTCCTGTAAACAACAAATTGCCGTCATTTTGAAAAGCAAAATAATCCATGCTGCCATCGAATTCAAAATATGGTTCAATCTTTTGACCATCAAAAACCATGATTTGATTGTGGTCAGTTACGGTGGTTAAAAAGTAAAATTGATTATTAAAAGTTGTGCTAGGTTTGGTTTCTAATAAACAAATATCGCCAATAATTGCATTGCCATAAGTTTTGCCCCATGAAGCTACCAAGCTTAATTGGTGGCTTTTTTTATTGACCAAATAAATCTGAGGATTTTCTTCGCATCCGTATTCTTTTTGGTCACTGGCAACGACATAGGTTTGATCGTTGATGAAAAAGAGATCAAAAATTTCGTATTGATCACAAGGAATCAGTTCGTCCAATTTGCCGGTTCCAAAATTAAGCTTATACAATGCCGTTTTTAAATGGGCTTTACGCTTAAATGAACAGCCGGTGAAAAAGAGAAGATTATCCTTCAGCCACGATTGGTCAATTTGAAAATAAGGATCATCTGCTAATAATTCAGTTAACTTTTTTGTTTGCAAATTGTAGGTGAAAAGTCGGTCCCGATGCTTGTTTAAAATACCTTCATTATTAAAATAGGCAGGAGTTTCATCGAAAATATCATAGTCGTCGGAATTTTGATTTTCTTTTTTGGCCTTTTCATTTAAATCAACTCGACGTGAAAGAAGTAGCTCATTTTGATTAATAATTTTTTCAAGCTTATAGTTGGCATGATTAAATTCAGCGATGGGTTGAGCCTCACCACCATTTAAAGATAAGCGATAAAGCACTGTTTTATTCTCTTTATTTTGTCGGTTTCCTGTAAAAAGCACTGTGCTTTCAGTTTCAAAGACAAAATTTTGTTCTTTACCGAAAGATGAAAGTGAACTAACTTGATCGTTTTTAAGCATTTGCAAAGTGTAATTGTAATGATCTTGTTGATCATTATCAGGTAATGCTTTGACGAAGACAGCATTTTTACCTTTCGTTTTTAAGTTGCCTAGATTGGAATAATTGAGAAAATCTTTAATTTGAACAGCTTTCATATTGAAGCCTTCTTCCTTGATTTAATTTGATTTTAATATATCATAAGAAATTAAGGATGAAAAGAAGAGGAAAATATTTCTTTTTTGTTTATTAAACTCAGTTAAGAATTGTAATTGCTTTTCCCGCAGTTGCAATTCTTTTTTCTTGTTCAAGTTCCTTAAGCTTTCTACTGAATGTCTCCGGCGTTGTGCCTAGTAAACTGGCTAAATCTTTCTTTTTCATCTGTAATTTCACGGTGCTTCTGCCTTGTTTAACAGATAAATCCTGCAGGTAGGACATAATCCGTTCTTTGGCATCTAAGGTATTGCGCAGAACTGTATTGTGCTGGAGTTCTACTAGTTTTTCACCAAAATTATTGAGTAATTTAACAGCTAAATCAGGCGTTTTTTCTAATAATTGTTGAAAATCCATACGGTTAATCGAACAAACTAGGGTATCGTCGAGTGCTTCAATAAAATTTTCATTGTTGGAGGAGATGAATAGATTCTGTTGACCCTCAATATCGCCTTTTTTCAGAATGACTAAAACTGTTTCTTTTCCGTCTGATGATAAGCTGTAAACTTTGGCTTTGCCGCGATCGATGACGATCATTCCGTTTTTGCCATCTGCTGGCTGATGGATAATGCTGCCTTTGGGAAAGCGCTGCTGGTGAGTGGAAACAGTGGCCAATTTTTCTTTTAAATTTTGAGGCAGATCGGAGAAGAGAGCGGCCTTGCTTAGACATGCAACTGGTGAATGTTTTTGCATAAAAATCATATTCTTTCTAAAAACTTGATTTAGATCAATTTTTCAATTAAGTATTGCACGTATAATAAAAGTAAATCAAGAGGAGATGTTAATCATGGCAAAGATTAAATTCACTGATTCAGCATTAGATTATTTGAAGAAAAGAGAAGTTTTAGGTCATCCTATGCTGCTGATCGTCGACGATGGTGGCGGAAAGTACTCCATTCATGGTGGTTCTTGCAGTATTGGTGCTAACTTTTCAATTATTAAATTGAATAAGCCAGATAAAGATTATCCTGAAAAATTGCAAAATGACGAAGGTGTCGAAATCTTTACTTCCAATTATGATTTAGTTGAATTGCAAGATAATTTGGTTTTGGATTATAAAGATTATAGCTTGCAATTGAAGAATGATAGTCAAATGCTTGATGGGGCAGTGTCGATTGGCAATGGTCCGGCCTTGCTTGAAGCTAATCACCATGTAGTGATGAATGAAGCAAGAAATTGTTAGAACTACATATTAAAATAATATTTTAAATAAAAAACAAGCCCAACGCCGCTTTACAGCAGTGTTGGGCTTGATGTGTGAATATTCAATTTTTAGTATAAGATATTACTTGTTAACTGATTCCTTCAAAGCCTTACCTGGCTTGAATGCTGGAACTTGGGTTGCAGGAATAGTAATTTCCTTACCAGTTTGTGGGTTGCGACCTTTACGTGCAGCACGGTGACGAACTTCAAAAGTACCAAAGCCAATCAATTGAACCTTGTTACCTTTAACTAATTCATCTTGAATAGTTGAAATAACTGATTCAAGAACAGCTTCTGCATCCTTCTTCTTCATTTCAGTTTTTTCAGCAATTTCTTTAACTAATTCAGCTTTATTTACTGATGCCATTTTTAAAAACCTCTTTCTTAATATTTGTCGTTTAAGATTGCTAGAAGGTATTATCTTGCAACCCTTTACGAGAACTTATTTTACCATTAACTTAGGTAGTTTAAAACGGGAAAGCTTGATTTTATGCAATTTTATTAGCTTTTTTTGCAGATTTAAGCATTTTTTGAAAAAGCATGCGCACAAGTTATCGCAGACCAAAGCTTATTGTATTTTTGCTATAATTTAGTATAGAAACCGCTTACGAAATAAATAATTAAGGAGCAAAAATGAAACTTATTTTTTCAGATATTGATGGAACGCTGATCAACAATAAGAATCAAGTTACTCCAGCAACCAAAGAAGCAATCCAACATTGAATTGCGTTGGATGATATGTTCATTCCGGTTTCGGCACGGATGCCCCAGGCTATCGAAACGGTGGGCAATGAAATTACGACGAACTATCCGATGATTTGTTACAACGGCGCCTTGATTATCGATAAGGATGGTCAAACGATTGCCAGTCAGCCGATGGAAATTGCCGAGGCAGAGTCAATTATTAAATTGGTTTCTGAAGAATATCCTGACGTTGCCTGGAATGTTTATGCTGCAAGAGAATGGCTGTCACCAAGAATGCCAGCAAACTTGAATGAGGAAAGAATCGTTCAGGTTGAATCGACAAGAGCAACGCTTGAAGATGTTGCTAATTTGCCTAGTTGTCATAAAACATTATTGATTGGTCAACCTCAGGAAATTACAGAATTGCAGAAGAAACTGCAACAAGAATTCACAGATTTAAACATTGTTAAGTCCAGTCCAATTTTGTTAGAAATAATGGCAAAAGGAATCCAAAAAGGACAGGCAGTTAAACAATTGATTGATTTTTACAAGGTGCCGATTGCTGATACCTGGGCCTTTGGCGACAATTACAATGATGAAGAAATGTTAAAGGCTGTAGGGCATTCGGTTGTCATGGGTAATGCGCCGGCAGATCTGAAGCAGAACGCCGATGAAGTGACGCTGGATAACAATCATGATGGAATCGCAGCAGCTTTGAATAAAATGCTTTAATAAGGAGGAGTAAAAATGAAGTTATTAATTGCTGGTTCGGGAAAAATCGTTCAAGATTGGTTAACGATTACGCCTGATTTGCCGCAGATTGAATTAAGCGGCATTACTGCTACTAAGCACAGTTTAGAGCGCATGCAGGAAATGGCAAAAAAATATGGCATTAAAAAAGTCTTCACTGACTATGATCAAGCCTTAGCAGAGTGCGACGCGGACACAGTTTATGTTGCTGTCATCAATTCCTTGCATTACAGCTTTGCCAAAAAGGCCTTGGAAGCAGGGAAAAACGTAATTTGTGAAAAGCCATTCACTGTTAGCTTTGATGAATTTGAGGAACTTAAGAATTTAGCTTTAGAAAAAGATTTAGTCTTAATTGAAGCAATTACCAATTTATATTTGCCAAACTACAAGCTTTTGCAGGAAAAATTGCCGGAATTGGGCAAGATTAGAATTGTATCGATGAATTACTCCCAGTACTCAAGTCGGTACGATAAGTTCAAAGAGGGCATTATTGCTCCAGTTTTTGACCCGAAAAAAGCTGGTGGTGCCTTGATGGACTTAAATGTTTACAATATTCACTTATTGGTTGGTTTGTTTGGGATGCCTAAGAAAGTGCAGTATTTGGCCAATATGCAACGCGGAGTTGATACGTCTGGTATTTTGCTTTTGGATTATGGCGATTTTAAGGCTGTTTCAATTGCTGCCAAGGATGTTGGTGCTCCAGTTACCTCAACGATTGAAGGGGAGAATGAAAGCATCGTTATTGATGGTCCAACTAATACTTTCCCTGCTTTTGATACTTACCATAATAGCGAAAAGCTGGAACATTTTAATGTTAATGACCATGATCACCGGATGTTTGATGAATTTGTTGAATTTGATCGGATTATTAAGGACCATGATATGGAAAAGATAAAAGCAGCACTTAAGCATAGTGAACAAGTGATGAAAGTCATTGATTTGGCACGGAAATAATGATGACGATTTTGACTAAATAAAGTGAGGCTTTGTTGATCAATTCAACGAAGCCTTTTTTGCGTATAATATGCAGAAAGTACAAATTCTAAGTACATCTACCACAAATAAAATAACTATGAGCAGAAATACGCCAATTTCCTTATTTAAGTTAATAAAATAAGTAAGCCGATTAAACTTAAAGATGTAGTGGTTAAGGAAGAAGACGATATAGTAAAAATAGTTTTCTCATTTTTAAAGCTTTACTACTGACCTTATTTTGAAAATCTCTTTGACATTCTAAACCTTGTTATTCTAAAAAATGCTTACTAGAAATTTGGATTATCTATTATTTGAAAATCATACACTCTATTCTATATATTGCCGATTTTTTAAATAGGGTTAAGAAAAACACTAAGATACTGATGTTTGACGTATCTTAGTGTTTTTTGTTGTTCTTCAAAAATATTACGGACACATCAGGGGAGGGTAAGTGACTAAACCTTGATATATCAACATTTTTATTTTGAAAAATGGCCAAAATTTATCCGGCGAAATCACTGTATGTGTTGATAGATCAATGATTATGGAACATCCCCTCGTGTGTCCGAAAAATTGTTCGCGGAATTTTAAAAAATTTCGATTTTAAGTTGACAAATATTTTAACTAGCTATATTATGATAACAACATTAAAGATAAATTAAGCAATGACGAGGAAAGTAAAACGTAGGACCTTCCACAGAGAGTTTCGATATTGGTGCAAAGAAATGTCCGTTCTACCTTTGAAAATGGCCTTCGAGCATGAATCTGCGATATTTAGCAGATCCAGGGTCCGCCCTTTATCGCGGTAGCGTATCGCTTGTTGCCGTACGTGAACCGAGGTGGAACTTCCATGAAGAAATAGGTGGTACCGCGTGATAAACGCCCTATTAGATCAATTTGATCTAGTAAGGCGTTTTTTCTTTTTCATTGCTTAATTTTTAAGTTTATTTTAGAGGAGTTATGTAATGGGTATATCAAAGAAACTATTATCAATTGGTACCATTGCTTTTTCAGCAATTATACTTGCTGCATGTGGCAATCAATCAAGTTCAACAGCTAATAAAAAACAAGTTTTGAATTGGTCAGAAACAACACAGCTATCAACGCAAGATCCTTCTTTAGCAACTGATACGACAAGTTTTCAGGCTTTATTAAATACTGGTGATGGCCTTTATCGCTTGGACAAAAACAACAAACCAAAACTATCACTTGCCACTAAGGAAAGTACTTCTAACGGTGGAAAAACTTATGATTTTTATTTAAGAAAAAATGCTAAATGGTCAAATGGTGATCCTATTACTGCTAAGGATTTTGTTTATTCATACAGAAGAACAGTCACCCCATCTACTAAATCACAAATGGCTTTTTACCTTTATCAAATTAAAAATGCCGAAGCTATAAATAAAGGGCAAAAGAAACCCACGAGTTTGGGAGTTACAGCAGTTTCTAAATATCATTTGAGAATTCAATTAACTCGTCCACTGAGTTATTTCAAGATATTACTAGCTTGGCCATTATTCTTCCCACAAAATCAAAAAGTTGTTAAGAAGTACGGCAAACTTAATGGAACACAAGCCAAATACACTGTTTCGTCCGGACCTTTTACTTTAACTAAGTGGAATGGCAATAATAAGACTTGGACTTTAGTTAAGAATAAGAATTATTGGGATGCAAAAGATGTTAAATTGACTAAAGTTAATGAGCAGGTCAGTGAATCAACAACTACTAGTTATAATTTATTCCAAGCTGGTAAAGCCGATGAAACAGGTTTGACTGGTGAACAAGTAGCCGCAAATAAGAATAAGGCTGGTTACCACGCAAGATTGGCATCTGATATTCGAAGACTTGAATTGAATGAAAACAAAGTCAAGGCCTTTAAGAATTTAAAGATTCGTCAGGCATTCTCATATGCCATCAATCGTAATCAATTAGCTGACGATGTATTAAAAGATGGATCAATTCCAGCCAAAGGATTCGTACCTTCATGAATGGGAACAAATCCAAAAACCGGTGCACAATTTGAAAATGATGCATATGTTAAGAGTGCAGTTAGCTACAATTTTGCTAAGGCTAAACAGCTATTAAAAGAAGGGTATAAAGAAACAGGCATTAAGAGTATTAAAGTCACTTTGTTAACTAGTGATGATGATTCATCAAAACAAACCGCTGAATTTTTACAAAGTCAATTAGATCGTCTTCCTAATGTAGACGTTTCAATTCAAACAATTCCATACACACAGTTAATTACCCGTCAAACTGCAGGCAACTACCAAATTACTGTTAAGAACTGGCAAGCAGTATTTGGTGATCCGATCAACTTCCTAGATGTTTTTGAAAAAGGATCAAGCTACCTTAACAATGGTTGGAATAATGCTAAGTTTAATAAGCTTCTGAATGAGTCTGAAAATGTCTATGGCAATAATCCAGTTAAACGTTGGGCTAAATTGGTTGCTGCCGAAAAGGTCTTAATGAAGGACCAGGGCACAATTCCATTGGTTCAAGTTGCTCGTCCACAACTTCTTAAGACCACTGTAAAGGATGTTTCCTTCAACCCAACAGGTGTGCCTTATGACTTTAAGAATGTTTATCTCAAATAATTAGTATTTATTAAACATCTGGATATTATTTATCCAGATGTTTTTTATTGGCTAAAAGTTTAAAAGAAAGAATGAAGTTTAAAAGAGTTTAAAAATGAAAAATCCATTTAATCCAACTTTTGGTGATGTACCCAAAATTTTCTTAGATACAGATTCTCGTGTAAATGAGTTGATTAGCACTATTCAAGAAAGTGAATTTGCGCGGTCATTTTTTATTACGGAAGTTTGTGGATCGGGCAAAACGGTCTTTCTTAATGCAGTGGCTCATAAGCTTCGCCACAATCCTAATTGCTATCATGTTAACGTTTTGAATCAAGATAATTTGGTTCTAAGTCTGACAAAATAATTATTGGCAATAACTGAAACGCCACTGCAAAAAAGTATAGATAGTATTAGTTCCGTTAACTTAAAAGGATTAAATTTCGATTTGTCAGATCCCAATTCACCATATTATTTTGGATATTAAAAAATGGAAAACCACAAAATGGTTTTCCATCTTTATTATCTAGAGCTATTAACGTTTAACATTTTTCACACTGTTAACCCAATTGGCAAGCTGGCACCGACTGCTAAAGAAGCAAAAAAACACGGCTGAAAACCGTGCTTTTTCTATATAGTTTGCAAATTGTTGAAATGGGGCAAATTGTTGACAAAGCGCTCATAAGCTGTCTGTTCATCGGTCTCCGTAATTTTGACATTATCAAAATTAGCCTGCCGCAAATCATCTTCACCAATTTCAATTCGTGCTGTAAACGTAGCATTGCCGATCAATTCGATCCAATAGCAGTCGTGATCATAATGTACGATCGTCTGCACCTTGCCACCTGGATTATAAACATCAATCTTTTGATTAAACTGACCTAAATCTGGATGTGTGAGGCAAAGTGCAAGGGAAGTTGCTGACATCCCTGTACCACAGGCGTTTGTAAAGCCAACACCTCGTTCAAAAGTCCGTACGAACAACTGATTTCTGTCAATGATTTGGGCAAAGTTGACGTTTACGCCATCAGGGAAGTAAGGATTGTCTTGATTCAATTTTTCACCCAATTCCCCTAAAATCGGTCCTTCAATCTGCTTTTGCGACATGAAGGAAATCAGATGCGGATTAGGAACAGCCAAAGCTGTAAACTTCAAGCCTGGATAAAGTTCAGGCACATACTGGTCGATAATTCTTCTGAGGCCGACATTGTCGAAAGGCAACTTTTCATTAGCAAAGGAAACCGGTGAAATTTCAACTGCAAAGGCCGGAACGCCTTCTGCCAAATCAGCCTGCTTGCTGACGCGCAAATTTGCATTCATCGTGTCGACCATAAAATGATCTTGATGAAATTGCTCAAATAAATAGCGAGCGACTGTTCTTAAGCCGTTGCCGCACATTGAGGCTTCGCTACCGTCCGCATTGATCACGCGCATTTGTGCCAAAGCATGGCTGCGAGTCGGATGATTGACTACCAATACACCGTCGCTGCCGTCTAAAATGCCAGTGTCGGAACTAGTAATTTTTTTGGTAAAATTGCGCAATTGCTCGTCAGTTAACGGTTCATCCAATTCAGTTTGATCAAGAATGAAAAAGTGATTCTGTGATCCGTGGACCTTCAATAATTGTGTCATTGTTAGCTCCTATTTAAAAAATTCGTTGTAAATTGCTTTAACTGCAGTATCTGCTTCTTCTTTTTTGGTGCCAATCATAATTGAAATTTGTGATGCACCTTGATTGATCATTTGTGGTGAAATATGTTCACGAAGCAATGCGTTCAAAATTCTGGCGTTGATGCCATCTTGATTTTTCATTTCTTCGCCCACAATCATAATAATGGCATAATCATCGATCCATTCCAACTGATCCGGATTGATTGTAGCTTGAATTTCACTGCAGATGAGGTCGATTAATTGATCATTCAAGAATTTCCGGTCAAAAATAATAGTAATATCGTCAATTCCGGAAGGCATGTGCTCATATGGAATGCCATGTTTGTCCAAAATCTGCAAGATCCGCAAGGTAAAACCAGCCTCTTTGTTAAGCAAGTATTTGTGCAAATACAAAGCGGAGAAATGCTTCTTGCTGGCAACGCCAGTTACCGTTTGTTCAGCGTGAAAATCTTTTTCTGGCAAAATCATCGTGCCCGGATTCTCTGGGTCATTAGTGTTTTTGACATTAATTGGAACATCACCCTGAATAGCTGGAATCAATGCTTCGTCATGGAAAACGGAAAAGCCGGCATAGGACAATTCCCGCATCTCACGGTAAGTCATCTGGTGAATGGATTCCGGATCATCAATAATTGCTGGGTTAGCTGAGAAGATACCATCTACATCAGTGAA
Source organism: Lactobacillus amylolyticus DSM 11664 (assembly GCF_000178475.1). Taxonomy (GTDB): domain Bacteria; phylum Bacillota; class Bacilli; order Lactobacillales; family Lactobacillaceae; genus Lactobacillus; species Lactobacillus amylolyticus. The sequence goes on from NZ_ADNY01000004.1 coordinate 40,656, forward strand.
GTTTTCGTAAAGATCTGCGTGCAGGCCACGCGCTAAAATCGCACCAGTGATATCCGAACCGCCCCGTGAAAAAGTAGCGATGTGGCCAGATGGCGTGATGCCGAAGAAGCCAGGAAAGACGATTTTTTCATCAGCTTGAAGGCGAATCTGATCCAAATTCAAATAGGTTTCAGGGCTGACGGAAGCATCGTTGGGCTCACCAGTTACGATTAAGCCGGCCTCAGTCGGATCCAAAAACTTAGCGTTTAGACCTTGATGCTGCAGAATTTTTGCAATCAAGTATGCGTTTAAGCGTTCGCCATGTGCTTTGAAAGCGGCCAAAAGATAATCATCATTGGGATATTGCTGATCAGGCAAGGACGTTAATATTTCTTTGACAAAGTTAAGATCTTCTTTAGTCAAGCCAAAATATTGGCCTATTTCTTGGTAACGTGCAAAAATTTGCTCAACAATTTCGCTAGTATCTTGTTTGTTTAAATATGTTTTTGCATATTTGATCAATAAATCAGTAACTTTGATGCCATCGCTGAACCTTTTGCCAGGAGCCGAGACAACCATTGCTTGCCGATTATCGTCAGCCAAAAAAATCCTAATTGCGCGTTCAACTTGCTTGCCTGTAGCTAAGGAACTACCACCGAACTTGATTACTTTCATTTTCTAACTTCTTTCGCCTGTAGCTTGAGATAATTTAATTAAATTTTAACATTGATTTTAATTTTTGCAAATCAATTTGAGAATAAGCAAAAGTAACCGAATTTAATTATTAATAAAGAATAAAAAACAGTTATAAATGTGTTGACTATGTTTTTAATAAAATATACAATTTAGTCAAATCGAAGAGGCGCAACCGACATGATTAAGAGTGTAAGTCAGGCACGACGATGATCACTGTGAAAGGGGAGGCTGCCGAAGCAGTAACTGATGCCAAAGCTACTAGCTGGGTCGTAACTAAAGAAGTTGCGGACTGTCGCGAAAAGAAACGAAGAGGTTCGCGGAGCGCTATCGACTGTTAGATTAAAGATGATTAATCCATTGTTTGTAGAGGCAGACAATGGATTTTTTATTTAGCGCTTCTCCTAGTTAGAAAACGGAGAGATCAATGAATTCACAAATTGCTAGTTCACAGGTTAGTCCAGAAGGTCATTTATTAATTGGCGGCGTTGACAGTGTTTCCTTAGCTAAAAAGTACGGCACGCCGTTAATAGTTTACGATGTTGGTCAAATTCGCCAACAGATTCGCAAATTCAAGCAGGTTTTTGAAGAAGAGAAAACTTCATATGCGGTTTCTTATGCAAGCAAGGCTTTCGCCACAATTGCCATGTATCAAGTGGCCGCAGAAGAAGGTGCCTATACTGATGTTGTTTCGGCGGGCGAACTTTACACCGCTTTGAAGGCCAGCTTTCCAATGGAACGGGTTAGTTTTCACGGCAACAATAAATCACGGGCTGAGCTGGAAATGGCAGTTAAAAATCATGTTGGCAAGATCATTATTGACAATTTTTATGAAATTAAATTGCTAAAAGAGGTTCTGCAAGAAAACGACAGTCACATTAAAGTGATGCTTCGCTTAACGCCTGGTATTTCAGCACATACGCATGAATATGATCAAACCGGTCAAATTGACAGCAAGTTTGGTTTTGATCTTAATAGCGGTCAGGCAGCCAAGGCACTTCAAGAAGTGCTGGCCGAACCACGAATGGATATGGTTGGAATTCACGCTCACATCGGTTCACAGATCTTTGAATTGAACGGCTTTGAAATGGCTGCTCAAAAACTGATGCAAGTAGCCAGCAGCTGGCGTGAGAAGTACGGCTACACTGCAAAAATAATTAATGTCGGCGGTGGCTTCGGTATTAAATATGTTTCTTCTGACCATCCATTAAAGCCGGAGGCATTCGTTAAGGCGATCGTTGAAACAATCAAGCAAGAAGCTGCGAAAAACGATTATCCGTTGCCCGAGATCGACATTGAACCAGGTCGTTCAATCGTTGGTCCCGCTGGTTATAACCTTTACCAAGTCGGTTCACGCAAAGACGTTCCCGGCTTGAAGCCTTATGTAACGGTCGATGGCGGAATGGGCGACAACATTCGTCCCGCTCTTTATCAGGCCGAATATGAAACGGTTTTGGCAAATAATCTTAAAGCAAGGGAAGAAGAGCACGTTCGCATCGCCGGCAAGTATTGTGAATCCGGTGATCTGTTAAGTGCAGATGCCTTTTTGCCAAAAACTAAACCAGGCGACATTCTGGCAATGCTCGACACTGGTGCCTACGGCTATTCAATGGCTTCAAACTACAACCGCAATCCACGTCCCGCCGTTGTTTTTGCGGAAAATGGTCATGCGCAAGTAGTAGTCAAACGAGAAAGTCTAGAAGATTTAGTTCGCTTAGATCAAAGCTACCAAGAAGATTAAGGAGAACAAGAAATGAAGAAATTAACAGCGCAAGAAATTATTGATTACATTGGCAATGCTAAAAAGAAGACGCCAGTCAAGGTTTTTATTAAAGGCGACTTAGCTGACCTTGATTTCCCTGAATCTATTGAAAATTACAATGAAGCTCATTCAGGCGTTATCTTCGGTGATTGGGACGAAGTTGAACCATTCTTGAAAAAGAATCAAGAAAAGATTTCTTCCTATCATATTGAAAATGATGCACGCAACTCAGCCGTTCCTTTGCTTGATCTTAAGAAAATCAATGCGCGGATTGAACCAGGTGCAATTATTCGTGACCAAGTGACGATCGGCAATAACGCCGTTATCATGATGGGCGCAATTATCAATATTGGTGCTGAGATCGGGGACGATTCGATGATCGATATGGGCGCTGTTCTTGGTGGCCGTGCAATCGTTGGCAAACATTGTCATATTGGTGCCGGCACGGTTTTGGCAGGCGTGATTGAACCTGCTTCAGCTCAGCCAGTAAGAATCGATGACAACGTTTTAATCGGAGCAAACGCCGTCGTGATTGAAGGCGTTCATGTTGGTGAAGGCGCAGTTGTTGCGGCTGGTGCGATCGTAACGCATGACGTTGCGCCACACACGATGGTCGCTGGCGTTCCAGCCAAGTTCATTAAGAACGTTGACCAAAAGACCAAGAGCAAGACAGGTTTGGAAGACAATTTAAGAAAGCTGTAACGATGACGCTTTTAACAGAGCAAGACTTAATTAAAATTAGAAGACACTTGCATCAAATCCCGGAATTGGCACTGCATGAAGTGCAAACGCATGATTATTTACTGCAGGTGATTGAAAGCTTTAAGCAGTATTATTTAGAGATCAGAGTACCAGAGCAATCGCCAACTGCAATTTTGGTTTTGGTAAAAGGAAAAAAGCCGCGGCGAACGATCGGCTACCGCACGGATATTGATGCGCTGCCAGTAGAAGAAAAGACTGGTTTGCCTTTTTCTTCAAAACATCCTGGCGTGATGCATGCCTGCGGCCATGATGTTCATATGACTGTTGCTTTGGGCTTGCTGAATTATTTTAGTGAAAATCAACCCCAAGACAATCTGCTTTTCTTCTTCCAGCCAGCTGAAGAGAGTGAATCAGGCGGCAAGCAAGCGTATGAAAAGGGAATCTTTGAAGATAAATGGAAACCTGATGAATTCTATGGCTTGCATGACAATCCGGCTTTGCTAGCTGGTGCGATTGGCTGCCGCATGGGAACGCTGTTCGCGGGAACTACTGAAGTCAATATTGATTTGATCGGTAAAAGCGGTCACGCTGCTTTTCCACAAAACGCAAACGATACGGTCGTAGCGATGGCGAGTCTGATCATGCAGATCCAAACGATCATTTCTCGCAGCATTGACCCGATTCAAAGCGGCGTTATAACGCTGGGAAAGGTCGATGCTGGCACGATCAGAAACGTGATCGCCGGTCATGCCCGCATTGAAGGAACGATTCGTGGCCTGACTCAAAAAATGATCTTGAACATTGATCATCGTTTGCAAGATGTTTGCGATGGCGTGGCACGCAGTTTTAATATGGACGTAAAGCTGAATTTGAATCAAGGCGGCTATTGGCCAGTCGAAAATAATCCAGATTTAACTCGCAGCTTTATCAAGTATATGAAAAAGCAGCCCGATGTTAACTTTATCGAAACTGAGCCGGCAATGACCGGTGAAGACTTTGGCTACTTGCTGGCCAAGTTCCCAGGCGTTATGTTCTGGCTCGGCGTCAATGATGATTCACAGCTGCATTCGGCAACGCTGACCCCTGATGAAAAGAGCATTCAACGTGGAGTTGATGCGATTAAGGGTTTTCTGATTTATAGAATGGAGAATTAAATGACTTCTTTAATTGATGCAGATTTAATAACGGCACTTGTAACACCTTTTGATGAACAACAAAAAATCAATTTCGATTGTTTGGAAAAATTGACCAATCACTTGATTGCACAAGGATGCAACGGCTTTGTCATTGGTGGTACGACTGGTGAAACACCAACTCTTTCTCATGATGAAAAAATTGAATTGTATCAAAAGTTCGCTGAAATCGTCCATGGCCGTGTTCCGATTATCGCTGGCACAGGCAGCAACAATACTGCTGAAACGACTTCCTTCACTAATGAAGTTGCGCAAATCAAGGGTATCGATTATGCCTTGGTTGTGGTTCCGCCTTATAACAAGCCTAACCAAAGAAGCATGATTGCTCACTTCAAGACTGTTGCGCAAACGGTTCATATGCCAATTTTGATCTACAACATTCCAGGTCGAACTGGAGTCAAGATGGAAAAAGAAACCATTGTCCTTTTGTCACACGAAGAAAACATTAAGGGCATCAAACAATGTGCTTCTCTTGAAGAAATGGAATACATCATTGATCACAAGGATCCTGATTTCATGGTCTTCAGTGGAGAAGATAGCCAAGCATTGTCAGCAAGATTGTTAGGCGCAAACGGCGTTGTTTCAGTTGCTTCTCATGTATACTGCAAGCAAATGCGGCAAATGTACGACTATTTATACAGCGGCAATTATGTTGAAGCAGCAAAACTTCAACGCTGGTTGACGCCAAAAATGGCAGCAATGTTCATGTTCCCATCTCCATCACCAGTTAAAGCAGTCCTCAACGCACAGGGCTTTAAGACAGGTGGCTGCCGTTTGCCACTTTTGGCCTTAAATGATGATGAAAAGGTTCAATTAGCACAAAAGTTAGGATTAAAGGATGATGCCTTATCTGGTCAATTGTCTTTGGATTTGGGAGAGGAAGTAAACAATGACTAAAAAAGTTTTAATTGCAGGTTTTACTGGTGCAATGGGACAAAAGACAGTTGCTTTGGTCAACTCATTGCCTGATTTTGAAATCGTGGCCGGTTTGTCTCCGATTGCGGAACACGATCCTGAAAAATATCATTTGCCAGCTGATGCGCAAATCTTTGAAAAATTATCCGATATTCCAGCTGGCATTGCGGATATCTGGGTTGATTTCACCACGCCTAGTTCAGTTTATGACAACACCAAGTTTGCTTTAACGCATGGCATCGCCCCAGTAATCGGCACAACTGGCTTAACCGATGCTCAACAAGAAGAGTTGGTTGCTATTTCTAAAGAAAAAAAGCAGGCTGGTTTGATTGCTCCTAACTTTGGAATGTCAGCCGTCTTATTGATGAAATTTGCTCAAGAAGCAGCCAAATATTTCCCTGATGCAGAAATTATCGAAATGCACCACGCAGATAAAAAGGATGCTCCTTCAGGCACGGCTTTGAGTACGGCTAAGTTGATTGCTAAAAACAGACCAGAACACGAAACTGCTCCGGATGAAATCGAAAGCTTAAACGGCGTGCGTGGCGGTGACTATCGAGGAATCAGGATTCACTCCGTTCGTTTGCCAGGCTACATTGCTCACGAGCAAGTTTTGTTTGGCGGAAATGGCGAAGCACTAACGATTCGGCAAGATTCATTTGATCGTCAATCTTTCATGAGCGGTGTTAAGGTAGCACTTGAAAAAGTTGATCAGTTGGATCATTTGGTTATTGGATTAGAAAATATTTTATAGGAGGCAAATATGCCACATTTAGCAGATGGACTAGGTTATAGCGACAAGGTTGAAAAGGTAAAACCTTCCGGTATCAGAATTTTTGACAATCAGGTTTCAAAAATTCCAGGCATTATTAAATTGACTTTGGGTGAACCTGATATGAACACGCCTGAACACGTCAAGCAAGCAGCAATTCGCAGCATTCAAAACAACGATTCACACTATGCGCCGCAAAAGGGTAAGTTGGCTTTAAGAAAAGCCATCAGCAACTTTTTGGACAAGACGATTCACGTCAAATATGATCCTGAAACAGAAGTTGTTGTTACTGTTGGTGCAACTGAAGCAATCAATGCAGCCTTGTTTGCCATCAGCAATCCTGGCGACCAAGTTATTATCCCAACGCCGGTCTTTTCACTATACTGGCCAGTTGCTACCTTGGCAGATGCCAACTTTGTCTTGGTAAATACTGCTAAGGATGGCTTCGTATTAACGCCTGAACACTTAGAAAAGGTCATTGAAGAAAATCCTAAGGCTAAGGCCGTAATTTTGAATTATCCAACCAACCCAACTGGAGTTGAATACTCAGAAGAAAATATTAAGGCTTTGGCAAAAGTAATTCGCAAGCATAATTTATATGTCATTACGGATGAAATTTACTCAACTTTGACCTATGGCGTTAAGCATTATTCAATTGCAAGCGAAATCCCTGAACGTGCAATTTATATTTCTGGTGTATCCAAGTCTCACGCTATGACCGGTTATCGTTTGGGTTATATTGCCGGACCTGCAGAAATTATGGCTCAAATCGGCAAGGTTCATGGCTTGATGGTAACGACAACCACTGATTCTTCACAAGCAGCAGCTCTGGAAGCATTGACCAATGGTTTGGATGATCCTAAAGGATACCGCAAAGTTTACCAAAAGCGGCGTGATTTTGTTGTTAAAGCATTGAATGACATGGGCATGGAGACCGTTAAGCCACAAGGTGCCTTCTATGTTTTTGCTAAAATTCCTGAAAAATTCGGCAAGGACGACATGAAATTTGCGCTTGATTTGGCAAATAAAGAAAAAGTCGGCATTACCCCAGGTTCAGCCTTTGGACCAGGCGGTGAAGGCTACGTTCGTCTATCTTATGCTTCTTCAGATGAGAATTTACATACTGCTTTATCAAGAATTAAGGATTATTTACAAAAAAAGGGCAATTAAAAATGACTAAGGAATATAACGTTGCAATTTTAGGTGCTACCGGTGCTGTTGGCCGCAGAATGATTCAACAATTGGAGCAATCAACCATCCCTGTAAAAAGCTTGAAGCTGCTTGCTTCATATCGTTCAGCCGGAACTGTTTTGAAATTCAAGGGTCAAGACTTAACAGTTGAAGAAACCGCACCCGATTCTTTTGATAGCATCGACTTGGTTTTGTCATCAGCTGGCGGCTCAGTTTCTAAAAAGTTCTTGCCAGAAGCTGTAAAGCGCGGCGCAGTTTGTGTTGACAACACTAGTGCTTTCAGAATGGAACCAGATGTGCCTTTGGTTGTGCCAGAGGTTAATCCTGAAGCTTTGAAAAAGCACCATGGCATTATTGCCAACCCTAACTGTTCAACTATTCAAATGGTTATGGCCCTTGAACCAGTAAGAAGAAAGTTTGGCTTAAAGCAAATCATCGTTTCAACTTATCAAGCTGCTTCTGGTGCTGGTCAAGCTGCAATCGAAGAACTTAAAAAGGAAGCACAAGACTACTTGGATGGCAAAGACATGCAAGAAGATGCCAAGATTTTGCCAACAAAAGGCGATAAGAAGCATTATCCATTAGCCTTTAACTTGCTTCCACAAATTGATGTCTTGGAAGACAGCGGCTATTCTCATGAAGAATGGAAGATGATCCACGAAACCAAGAAGATCATGCTGGATGACATGAACTCAGACAAGATTAAGGTAACGGCCACTTGCGTGCGGGTACCAGTACCCATTGCCCATGGTGAAAGTGTTTACTTCACTGTTGAAGATAAGGATGCAACAGCTCAAGATATTATGGATGTAATTGCAAAATTCCCAGGCGATGTTTTGCAAGATGACATTAAGCATCAAATTTACCCACAACCAGTAAACGCCGAAGGTTCACGCGATACTTTTGTCGGCCGAATTCGTCCGGATTATGAAAATCCAGGTGCCTTCAACATGTGGGTTGTAGCCGACAACTTGCTTAAGGGTGCCGCTTGGAACACGGTTGAAAACGCAGAGTATTTGGATAAGATGAATTTGATCTAAAAAGTTTGAAGAAAACTTGAAGGCTTTTTATAAAATTAACAATAAAACCGGTTTTATTACTGGTGTTACAAAATATTACATTCAAGACAAATAATTGAGTGATCATTATGAGATAGTTCTGAAACACTCTCCTTGTACTATAGAGACTGTCAAGAGGTGACAGACAAGAATTTAATAATTCACTTATAAAGGAGAGTTTTATTTTGAAACTTAAATCTATCGTAACTAAATCTATCGCCGCTGCTACCGGTCAAGTTTTGGCAGCTAACACTAATTGGAAAGTTATTCAAACAGCTTATGACTCTCAAGGCAATAAGTGGTACGACCTTGGGGACAACCAATGGGTTAAGGTTTCAACTGCTTCTGTAAAGACTTCAAGTACTTAGCAACTGGTTCTGAAGCAAGTGCCAAAGCTTGGATTGCCAATAAAGAATCTGGCGGTTCATACACAGCCAAGAATGGTCAATATATCGGTAAATATCAATTATCAGCCTCACTTTTAGGCGGCAACTATTCTGCATCAAACCAAGAAAAGGTTGCTGATAACTATGTTAAGAGTCGTTACGGTTCTTGGACTGCTGCTAAGAAGTTCTGGGAAGCTAATGGCTGGTATTAATTAAAATAGATCATAAAAATTGCTTTACACGAATGTGTAAAACTTTTTTTGTGGTAAGATTAAAACGCTGATAAAAAGTAGAATGAGGAGACAAATGAAGAAAAATATCTATGCAATTTGTGTTGGCTTGCCCATCACATTGATTTTTGTAATTTCGGTAGCTGCTCACGCGGCTTGGATTAGTTCTTTTGATCATTTTTTCCAGGGCGTAGTTAGATCAATTCCGAATTTGCAAGGCTTGATGCTGAAGATTACTTTTTTGGCATCACCAAAGATGGATTTGGTTTGGATGCTGTTGATCGCTGTTATTTTGTGGCTGAAAAAAAGACGTCCGCTCTCGTTAAACATTGTTGTTACACTGATCAGTGCCGATGCATTGGGTTGGGTAATTAAGCATGTAATTAGCCGGGCTCGTCCGATTCAGCACTTGGCTCAAGACGATGGCTACAGTTTCCCAAGCGGTCACGTTTTAGGAATGTCAATCATCTTGATTTGGCTGATGATGGTGCTTTTGCCACAAGTGATGGAAAACAAAACTGCTAAATTCTGGCTTAGCGTTCTAATGATTGTCTGGTTGGTAATTGTTATGTACTCCAGAGTTTACGTTTATGCCCATTATCCATCTGATGTCTGCGGATCAGTTGCCATTGCCTTGATGTGGGTTGGCGTGGTCCAATTGATTATGACAAAAATTGATGAACGATTAGAAAAATAGAATGGAACTGCTGATAATTTATCAGCAGTTTTTTTATTTAAAGCTAGATATCATGCCAAAGTAAGCGCTATTATATAAATGAGACTATTTCACAAGTGAGGAAGTAAGGAATATGAAAAAAGTTTTAGCGATAAATTCAGGCAGTTCATCTTTTAAATACAAATTATTTTCTTTCCCGAGCGAAGAAGTAATAGCGCGAGGACAGGCCGAACGGGTAGGGATGGAAAATTCTGTTTTCAAAATCAAACTTAATGGCAGAGAGTTTATCAAAAACACGGCCATTCCTAACCAAGAAGCTGCGGTTAGTTTGTTGATTGACACTCTTAAAAAGTATCATGTTGTTGAAAGTTTGCATGAGATTGCAGGCGTTGGCCACCGCGTTGTAGATGGCGGTGAAGTCTTTTCTCAATCGGTCATTATGGACGACGATAAATTGGACAAGCTGTTTAAGTTGGGCGAGCTAGCACCATTACATAATATTCCTGAGGCACAGGGCATTAGAGCATTTAAGAAGATCATTCCAAACGTGCCGCAAGTAGCGGTTTTTGACACTTCATATCACCAAACGCTTGATAAGATTCATTATCTCTATTCCATCCCTTACAAATATTACAAAGAATTTGGCATTAGAAAATATGGTGCTCACGGGACTTCCGTTCGTTATGTCGCTCCGCGGGCTGCCAAAATGATGCACAAGAATATCAACATTGCTCGGCTGATTGTTTGCCATTTAGGATCTGGTGCTTCAGTAACAGCAGTCAAAAACGGTCGCTCCTTTGATACCTCTATGGGCTTTAGCCCTGTTGCCGGCGTTACGATGGGAACCAGAAGCGGTGACGTTGATCCTTCTGCCTTACAGTTTTTAATGCATAAAACGGATATGTCCATCGATGAAGTAATTGAAATGCTAAATCATGATTCAGGCGTGCTGGGCATTTCTTATGTTTCCTCTGACATGCGTGATTTAATTGAAAGCAAAGAAAAACGGGCAAAACTTGCGCGGCGCATTTTTATTAATCGCGTGGTGCGCTACGTTGGTGCATATGCTGCCGAAATGAATGGGGTAGATGGCATTATTTTCACAGCTGGAATTGGTGAACATGATCCTGGAATTAGAGCCGGCATTATGAGCTCATTGAGATATTTGGGCTTGGATCCAGACTTCAAAGCCAACCGGACAGATGGAGAAAAATTCATTTCAAAGCCTGGTTCCAAGGTAAAGGCGTTGATCGTGCCAACCAATGAAGAATTGATGATTGCCAGGGATGTAGTTGATTTGGTGAGCGGCAACTAGTAAAAAAATTAAAGCAATGGTAATCTTCGTAAGTGCTTTTTAAAAGAAACCGGGTGCAACATTTGATACAATAGGAGTAAGTAATAAAAGAGAATTTATGTTAATAGGAGATAAAATTTTATGAAAAACAAGTTTGGTATTACAGCAGCTGCTATTTTAGTAGCTTTGTCTTTGTCTGCATGTTCTAGCAACAAAAGCAACCAAAGTAGTTCTTCAAGCTCTAAAGCTACGAGTTCAAAAGTAGAAAAGAAAACTTCTAGTCAAAGTAGTTTATCAACGTCTTCAAGTTCATCAAGCACTTCACAATCAAGCAAGCCATCATCTCAATCACCAAAGGAAAGCCGTATTAGCAAGTTAACTTCTGATTTGCGCAAGGTATTTCCAAATATGGCATTGCCAACCAATGATGGTTTGGGTCAAGGCTCAAGCAAGTTGAACGTTCGCTACAACAAATCTGGCAATACTAACATTATTTACTACAGTGTTGGTAATTCTGCAGTTGATTTTAATGCAGCTAGCGTAAAGAATGAGAAGCCATATGCAGTATTGACTGAAGTTACTAACGCTTCAAGCTCTGAAGCTTCTGACTTAATCAATTACATTCCAGCACAATCTGGTTTGCCAACTAAGAAGCTGGATTCAAGCACGACTGCTACTATTCAAGGTGCTGCTGGTCAAAGATACTTGCAATGGAACAGCGATAATTACTCATTCGTAATCCAAGCAAGCAGTCAATTGAAGGAGGACCCAACCGATCGTGGTAAGAAAGTATTGGCTTTGTACAAGCAATACGGTTTGCCAAAGACCTCTAATAAGGGTAGTTTGCATGTGACTGTTGGTGACAGTGTTGGTTCATTGAATACCGTGATTGCATGGCAAGATGGCAGCAATGTTTACCAAATCCAGGCTCACGACACTGAGACTGCATTCAAGATGCTTGCTTCATTGAAGTAAAACGAAAAGTTGCATAATATTAAAGCTCCCGGTTCAATTTGAACTGGGAGTTTTTCTGTGATATGAATAGAAAAAATGGATAAATTAATATTTCGAGGAAAATAATGAATAATACTGAAAAATTCACCGGTAAAGGTCAAATCTATGCTAAGGCCCGGCCAAAATATGCTCCAGAGTTATTTTCTTATTTAAAAGAAAAGTTGGCCTTAACATCCGCTACAACTATTGCGGATATTGGTTCAGGCACTGGAATTTTTACTGAACAGTTACTGGATCAAGGCTATCACGTTTATGCAGTGGAACCTAATCAAGATATGCGCCGGCAAG
>NZ_ADNY01000003.1 GCF_000178475.1 Lactobacillus amylolyticus DSM 11664
ATGCTCTTTTTATTTAACGTGAACTAAAGTGTACTTTCTCTTACCTTTACGGATGATGACGTATTTGCCCTCGAAAGCACTAGCTGGATCAACATCGAATTCCAAATCTTGTTCACGATCACCGTTAACGTAAATCGCACCATTCTTGACATCTTCACGCGCTTGACGCTTAGATGGTTCAATCTTTGTATCAACTAAGAAGTCAATGATGTTCTTTGCCTTAGCATCGGTTTCAGCACTAGGAGCTGACTTCAAACCTTGTTCAATTTGCTTAACTGACAAATCTTTAATATTGCCTGAGAACAAAGCATCAGTAATCATTTGTGCTTCTTTTAAGCCATCTTCACCGTGGACAAACTTAGTAACTTCTTCAGCCAACTTCTTTTGAGCAGCCCGCTTCCAAGGTTCTTTCTTGGTCTTTTCAGCCAAATCTTCAATTTCTTCACGTGACAAGAAAGTGAAGTACTTCAAGTATTTAACTACATCACGGTCATCTTGGTTAATCCAGAATTGGTAGAATTCGTAGGGACTGGTCTTTTCTGGATCAAGCCAAACAGCACCACCAGCAGATTTGCCAAATTTGGTACCATCAGCCTTAAGCATCAATGGAATAGTCAAACCAAAGGCTGGACGATCTGCGCCTTCAAGCTTGTGAATCAAATCGATGCCGGCAGTGATATTGCCCCACTGGTCACTACCACCGATTTCGAGTTGAACGCCGTTATTCTTGTTTAAGTGATAGAAGTCGATGGCCTGCAAAATTTGGTAGGTAAATTCAGTAAAGGAAATTCCGTTTTCAAGACGGCTGGCAACAACATCCTTGTTAAGCATGTTGTTAACTTGGAAGTATTTACCATAATCACGTAAGAAGTCGATTAAGTTAAGCTTTCCTAACCATGCCTTGTTGTTGACGATTTCGAAGTTTTCAGTACCAAATAAACGCTTCATTTGGTCAGTCAAGCATTTTTCATTATGTTCAACTTGAGCGGCAGTTTGAAGGACACGTTCAGTCTTACGACCAGATGGGTCACCGATTGCACCAGTACCACCACCGATTAAAATTACTGGGTGGTAACCAGCCATTTGGAATCTCTTCAAAATCATAAATGGAATCAAGTGTCCAATGTGAAGAGAATCACCGGTTGGGTCAGTTCCGCAGTATAGAGCTACGTCATCATGTTCAGCTAAGTACTTGCGCAAGCCTTCTTCATCAGTTTGTTGGTTAATCGCACCGCGCCATTTTAAATCCTCTAAAATATCGAATTTTGCCATGTTTTTCCTCCAATAAAAAACGCCCCTCGAAGATTTCTCTTCAAGGGACGACTAAACTTCATCATTAGCCGTGGTACCACCCACATTCGCGCTAAACAGCGCCTTAACAGTCTTTACGGGAACTGCCCCATTCAGTATTTCGTCAAAAATGGTCTGTCTAGCTCACACCAACCGCTAGTTCTCTGAACGCTGAACCATCTTGCTACTTTGTTAATAATGATCTTACTTAGTTTTGGTCAAATAGTCAACCACTTTTTACATAATGTGCTTATTAAACCATGGAATCTGCTGCACTAAGGCCATTACCAAGCCAGAAACAATAAAAATAATTGTTGCCAGACACGGCACAAGCAAGAAACTATTAGTGAACACCCTTTTAAGCTGAAAATGATAATTCGGATTTAAAAACAGAGCCCCAGAAATCATGGTAAAAAGCGGAACACTGCAGCGTGACAGCGAATCCCAAAAATTGAAACCCTGCCAAGGTGCTGAACCGATTTGCGCCAGACCATATGCTTTTTGACTTGAAACGTGGATCACGATTACCGCAATCGTCGCTAAGATTCTTAGCCGATCCAGATAATGAATCCTTCCCTTTGCTTTTTCCACTTTTTTTATTGGCTCTATAATTTTTCCTGTTGATGACTTATCAATATGATAAGCTGTTAACAGGTTTTTTATTGCATAAAAAAGGAGGACATAGTCCCCTGTAATAAAAAATCTATCCTACTAAACATTTTATAAATAAAGGTGTGTTTCTATGTCCTCTTTTAATAATTGTATTAAATTTGAT
>NZ_ADNY01000002.1 GCF_000178475.1 Lactobacillus amylolyticus DSM 11664
TCCAACTTAAGACCTGATCTAATATCACAAAATACTATGTTTCTAATATTTGATATTTTTTTAATAATATTTTGAAAAATATTTGTTCGATTATGCATTGTTGAATCCATAATCACAAATTTAATCTTAGCTTTCGAATTATTAATTCTATCTATAAGATCATCAATATTAGTTACGGATAATGTAGCATCATATTTTATAGGTTCAAAGTAAAAAACATTCGCATCTATATCGCATTTTATGTCTAAATTAATCCTATTTCCCATACTAGATAATATTTTGAAAAAGTACTTTGTTTCAAAGTAACCTACACTAGCCTGTATATTCAAATTTTCACGTATAAAACTAGAAAAGCAATACAAAATGTTAGATATCGCATTCATTCCACTTGAAAATAAAAATGTTTTATTATGCATTCCTTGAATCGAATATCCTAATAAATCAGAAAAAGCATTCTCATCATTTAGCAATGTTTCATAAGAATAATGGTATTCTGCCCCTTGAGCATCACTAATATTAGTTTGCCACAATGTTGACTTATATATAGAAGATGTTAAATCACCGATCTTTCGTCTCCAATCCTGTCTAATAACTTTATTTAGTTTATAAATTTTTTGTTCATTACTAATTAAATTATCTGTTAATTTTTCATTATTACAAAAAGGCAAATCCATCTCTTGCTGTATTTGTCTTAAGTTTTTCCATTCTTTTAACTGATTTAAATATATTTGCGTATTATTCAAAATCAAAGACCTAATTTCAAATACAATATTCTTTTGGAAAACTTAATCCATGTAGCTCTCTATGTGTAGTAAAATAGTATGCTCCGACTGGATACATAATCACATCACTATTTAATGAAATTAATGTACTCGTATATTTACCAAAATAATCTTTTTCATAGCATGTATTTCCATATACATAAGTATCTAACTTTTTAAGTCCTTCCTTCTTATAAGCAACGATTTTAGGTACATACCAAGAACTGTTGTTAAATTGCGACGTATTCAATGTAATTGTTCGAATATTATCTTCAATGCTTTCATCTATTACTGTAGCTTTTAAAATTCCTA
>NZ_ADNY01000001.1 GCF_000178475.1 Lactobacillus amylolyticus DSM 11664
CGCTCAATTCTAAAAAGATAAATTATTTGCATTTTGTTTACTTTGATTTTTTCAATTCGCATAGCTTTCCAAGTCCAAACCGTAATCACTGAAATTGGTTGTTTTATTTTTGAACGGTAAGGCAATTTAAGCAAATCTTTTTCATAATAGGAATTACATAAGATATAGCCCAAGATTAAAAAGAAAACAACCGTAATAATAATTGAAATCCAATTAACCTTTTCTGTGCCTTCATAGGCAAAAACCAAGCCTATAAATAGAATGATAAATAACCAGCAATAATAAATTAACCCGATTCTTCCAAGTTGAATAAAATGTTTTTTCACTTAGATCCCTCATTACATTAATAGCGAATTTTTACCTGTAAATTACTATGACTAGAAGTATCATACAGCGTCTTGAGATACAGCTCATATTCAGGATGTTCATTGATTAAAGTTTTATAAGCTTCAGAAGCATGAATTTTAGCTAATTGATTGTTCTTTAAGTGATTCTGACCAGTGTAAAAATTATAATTCATTTCTGCAAACAAACGTCCCATTTTACGAATAAGATCCAGTGAATCCCTGTTCTTCTTCAAGTCGGTTTGCATCAAATTTGCTGCTAAAGTACCAAGCTGAAGGTTTTTTAGATAATCATGAAAATGCATCAATGTGTAGTTCTGACTCTCATGATCATCAAGATATTTGCGCATATCAAATGATTTTCGAACATAAGTAATGTGTTTTTGGTGAAGACGAACTACGCCATATCCTTGATCGGTTGAGCAAAAACTCGAAGTAACTACTTCTGTAGTTGGTGTCATTTCTTGCGGTCCCAAGATATTTTGAGCATGAATATGACCGGAAAAAGCCAACTTAACATTATAGCGAGCGCACAATCTTCTAACTTCTGCAGCATTATCCAAAACATAATTTTGGTTGACTACAGGATTATGAGCATACAAATTGTGATGCATGAATAAAATTGGCCGCAAATGCTGCTGGGAAGCCTTCTTAAATTGCTTTTCCAACCATTTCAATTCATCTCTATTGATAGCACCCTTTGTAAAAGGCGCAGTTGTCGTTTCTTCTTTGCCATAATAGTTTGAATCGGCCAAAACAAGCAAGTAATTAGGATTAAGCTGGACGCTATAAGCTAAAGAATTGCTATCTTCATCTTCAGAGGCCCGATAGCTTTTATCAAAAATAGACTTCCAAAACATCGGACTGATTTGACCTGCATAAAATTGCTTTTTGCCACGGAATTCTCTTGCCCAGCCATCAAAAATATCATGATTGCCAGGTACAACTAATAATTTTGTTTTAGTTAATCCTTTGAAAATTTGAGCAAACCTTTCAGCAGAAGTTCTTTCGCCATTAAATGTAATGTCGCCAGTAACGACGATTGCCGCAGGCTGCTTTTCGTTAGCCATTTTGACAAAAGACTTAAGCACTGTTTCTTGATAATATAAATCTTTTCCTTGGCTTGTCTTTTGCATTCTGGAAAAGGCTTGACCATTATCATGCAAAACATCAGCGATTAAATGTGTATCAGAGATTACCCAAATTTCTGTATTGAGATCATTTGTGATCATTTTTATCAGCCCAGTATTGATAGAAATCTACTCTTAAGTTACCGTTGAACAACTTACGCTTCTTCGTTGCTTTCTTGCCGAAGCATTTTTCAAAGTTAGGATCTGCTGTCAAATAATATTGACTGAAGCTGGATAAGGGTTTAAAAACCTCACCCATCTGCTGATATAAAACTTCAGCTGATTTACGATCTTTCAATCTTTTACCATAAGGAGGGTTTGCAACAATAATTCCGTTCTCCAAATCAGTCGCAAAATCTTTGACTGCTACCTGCTTAAAGCGAATATCTTGCAATACTCCTGCATTGTGAGCATTAAGCTTTGCAACTTCCAAAATAGATTGGTCGATATCGCTAGCCCAAATTGGTGCCTCTAACTCTTTTACCTGACTTTTTGCTTCTTCAACTGCATCTTTATGCAATTGTGGATCAAACCAGTCAAAGCCATCAAAAGCGAATTTACGCCAAGTACCAGGAGCTACATTCTTGGCAATTAAAGCTGCTTCAATTGCCAGAGTCCCAGAACCGGTCATTGGATCAATCAATGGATGAGTTCCATTATATGGCGTTAAAAGAAGCAAGCCTGCAGCGAAGTTTTCCTTCAAAGGTGCACCACCATGTTCAATTCTATAGCCGCGTTTAAATAAACTAGCACCAGTTGTATCTAATGAAATCCGTGCCTTATTCTTATAAATATGAACATCTAGCGGATATTCGTTGCCACTTTCGGGAAGAAAACCACGACGATGATATTCAGACGTCATTTTATCAACAATTGCTTTTTTTACAATTGACTGAACGTCCGGCTCTGAATGAAGCTTAGATTTAACTGCCCTTCCTTGGACCGGAAATTTAGCATCAACTGGTAATAACTCTGCCCAGTCATAGTCGTAGACTTCGTTATACAAAGTGTCAAAATCTAAAGCTTTAAATTCTTTAAGCAGAATTTTGATTCTGTCTGCTGAACGAAGCCACAGATTGGTTTTGACAATATCAGCTTGCGTTCCCTTGAAAAAAACGCGTCCATTTTCAGTTTGCGTTTGATAACCTAAATTATTTAGTTCTTTAGCAACAACACTTTCAAAACCAGCACCCATTGTTGCATAAAGTTGATATTCTTTCATACAATGCTCTTTCGTTTCTTTTTGATTAAAAAAAGAGTTGAACCCCAAAAAGAAGCTCAACTCTGCCATGTGAATTTCTATAAGCCACGTTCTGTTCCAGCAATCCTTGGCGAGATTACCTTCAGCAGCCATCTATCTTTATTGCTTTAAGCAATAATCCGACCTTTAGTTCAATTTCTTAGATCGAGACGCCCCCACCAAATTTGGGTTACACGCTCGCAGGGTTTACCTCGTTCCACCAAAATCGTTTCCGATTTTGCTTCGTCACTGTGGCACTTTTCAGGATACTTATGCATGTCCGAAGATTTAGCATTTTTTCCGCCGTGATTAAAAATCCTCCAGCTTATTAGGCTGAATACGATCACTACGAGCATCGCAGCTCGTGCGTGCGTGGACTTTCCTCAGCTAGCATAAAGCTAACCGCGACTGCTCAAAATTCACATTATTAATCATTATAACAAAATATACTATTTTTGCAAGTTTACTTTTGTAATCCATATACTCGTTGTTCCAAATTGTAAACTTTGCGTTCTAGGGTAGAAATTCTTTGAATGATAGCCATATTCGTTGAGATTTCACCTTGCGTATCAATTTCTTCAAAGCTGGTATTGCTGCGATGATTGGTTGGTGTGTATGTTCTGACATCTTCAGGTTCAGTAACAGCAACAGAGGTTTGAACATGCTTTTGTGTTTCTTTTGCTTCCATCAATTCGCGTTGCAACTTACCGATTTGTCCGTATAAATCTTCAATAATAGAAGAAAAAGTTTCGTAATCTGAGATGATTTGATCAAGATAAGCATCAACTTCATCTGGATCATAGCCTTTTACTTTATTTCTAAATTGTTTCTTTAAAATATCTTCTGATGATAATTTGATATCGTTTAAATTTGCCATCGACTGACAACTCCTTTTCATTCTCTTTTATTTTAGCAAAAAGCAAGAAAGCATTAAATAACTAAACGCACTTTAGTAAAACTTTAAACTTTATTGACTAAAATTATTGCTTTCGTGATTCTCCTGATATTCCTCAGCTGCATCTTGCAAATCATAAAAATCAATTAAATCAAGTTGATATTCATGATCTTTTTGATACCTTCTTATACTATTAAAATCGTATTTTGGTTTTCCTGGATGTTCTTCATCATAAATCATTAAAGCCCGATCAGTGTGACGCAACATAAAATTTTGATAGTTTCGCAGTTGCATGGGCCTTTGATAGGGAGTATTAGAAGTTGATGCAAAAAAATCAACTTGGTTTTTCAAATTTAAAAAAGCAGCTTGATTGTTTTCGTTCCAGCGGTTTGCAAACTCCTCATATGGCGTCATGATCGAAACTCTTACTGGATAATCCTTTCTAAGTTCGATTCCGGCCTGTGCTGCCCATTGCTCAACACCAAGATTAGCACCAGTAATGATCCAATCTAATTCTCCGTCATCTAATCTTGCTTTGAAGTAATTGCTTAAAGCATATTTAATTACCGTAATTTTTGGGTCCTTATCACCAAAAACATTTAATTCATAACTGCGATATCCAGTTACCCACAAACGTTGCATAATACAAGAAGCTTCCTTTTATTCAAAAACCATCTCTTTATTGCTATAATGCTAACAGGAGTGAAGTCAATGGTCAAATATCCTAGCGGTAGCATGGCCGCTTTTAGAAAACCAGCAAATAAACCAAAATTAAGGCGTGCATACCATCATAAAAAAGGTGTAAATTTTTCTGATCGTGGGATGACGCTGGAACAGCAAATCAATGAATCGAATAAGTACTACCTTGAAGAAGAAATTGCAGTAGTTCATAAAAAGCCTACTCCTATTCAGATTGTCAAGGTAGATTACCCGAAACGGTCAAAGGCCGTAATTCGTGAAGCTTATTTTAGACAAGCCTCAACTACTGACTATAATGGTGTGTATCAAGGATATTACCTTGATTTTGAAGCAAAAGAAACAAGAAATAAGACCAATTTCCCCTTGAAAAACTTCCATGAACACCAAATTTTTCATTTAGCTAAATGTTTGAAACAAGATGGAATTTGCTTTACAATTATTGGATTCACAAGCTTGCAGCGCTATTTTGTTACGCCTGCTAGTTTCGTCATTAAAGCGTGGCGGACCAAAGATAAGAGCTCAATGACTTTAAAAGAAATTGAAGATCATTCAATTGAAATCAAATCTGGCTTTCGTCCTACTCTACCATACCTAATGGCTGTTGATCATTTTATTTCAGTTAGGAAAGTGAACAATGACAAGTAGAAGTAATGACTCTAGCCGCGCAAACGCGTCACGAGAATCTCGCAGAGCTAACAATAAGAAGCGGAAAAACAACCGCATATGGGTACAAATTATCAAATGGATTTTCTTGTTGATCTTATTGGTAGTTGTATCCGGTATTGGATTATTTGCATATTATGCAAAAGATGCTCCAAATATTAGTCAAGACCAGTTGCAAAGCGGCGGTACTTCAAGTCTTTATACAACAGATGGTAAATTTTTGCTATCTCTTGGTTCAGAAAAAAGAATTTATGTTAAAAACAGTAAGATTCCGCAACAACTAAAAGATGCTGTTGTTTCTGTCGAAGATAAGCGATTTTACTCAGATAAGCTTGGAATTGATCCAGTCAGAATTATCGGCTCAATGATAACTAATGCAAAAAGCAATAGTATTGCGGCAGGTGGTTCTACGATTACTCAGCAATTAGTAAAATTGACCGTCTTTTCAACTGCAGCTTCGCAAAGAACTTTAAAGCGTAAGGCTCAAGAAGCATGGCTTGCGATGAAAGTTCAACGTGAGTTCAGCAAAGATCAAATTCTGGAATTCTATATTAATAAGGTATACATGAATTACGGTAATTATGGAATGGGCACCGCGGCAAATTACTATTACAACAAGTCGCTTAGTCAACTTGATTTAGCCCAAATTGCTTTAATAGCTGGAATGCCTAACGCTCCAGTTGCTTATGATCCGTACCTCTATCCTGCCAAGGCCAAGTATCGGCGTGATATTGTGTTAAAGGCTATGCTTAATAACAATAAAATTACCAAATCGCAATATACGAAAGCCGTTAATGAAAGCATAACTAAGGGCTTGGTAAAGCATAAATCAAGCAGCGAATCTAAGTTACGCAAGATTGATGATCCATATATTAAGGAAGTTATTTCTGAAGTTAAGAAAAAGGGCTTTGATCCTTATAACGATAACTTAAAGATTACAGTTAACATCAATCAGAAAGCACAGAACAAATTGTATGAATTAGCCAACAATGGTTCAATTCCATTTACCAACAACGCAATGCAAATTGGTGCCACTGTCGTTGATCCAACAAATGGTCACGTTATCGCAATTCTAGGTGGTCGCCATTTGCCATCAGTTCAATTAGGACTTGACCGTGCCGTTCAAACAGGAAGATCAACTGGTTCTTCGATTAAGCCGGTTTTGGATTATGCTCCTGCTATTGAATATTTGAATTGGTCAACTGCAAAAATTTTGGAAGATACCAAGTACGTATATCCTGGTACTAATATTCAGCTTTATGACTGGGATAATAAGTATATGGGTGCAATGACAATGCGGTATGCTTTGGAACAATCACGTAACGTGCCGGCTGTTAAAACATTGGCTAAAGTTGGTGTGAAGCGTGCATCTGTCTTTGCGAAGAGAATGGGCATTAATGTCCCAGCAAGTTCAGGTCTGTCAGTTGCGATCGGTGCTAACGCCTCTAGTTTGCAAATGGCTGGAGCTTACAGCGCCTTTGCTACTGAAGGTATTTATCATAAACCACAATTTGTATCTAAGATTGAAACTCCAGATGGTTTAACCAGAAATTATGATTCAAGCGGTGTACGGGTTATGAAGCGTTCAACTGCTTATATGATTACCGATATGCTTAAAGGTGTTATTAAGAAAGGAACAGGTACATCCGCAAAAATTTCAGGTCTCTACCAGGCTGGTAAAACTGGTACTGTTAAGTATTCTGATGCTGAACTCGCTAAGTACCCTAGTTACTCGTCAACACCAAAGGATTCTTGGTTTATTGGTTATACTAAGAGTTACGTCATGGGTGTTTGGACAGGCTATGACAATTTAAAGGACGGAACTATTTCAGGTGCAGGTCAGCAATCGGCTCAATTGATTTATAAGAGCATGATGAAATATCTGATGCAGAATAAGGCCAATACTGATTGGGTAAAGCCTTCATCAGTTATTAGGGTTAAAATTGTTAAAAACTCTAATCTACCTGAAGTTGCTTCTGCCGGGCAGTCAGGTGAATGGCAATTATTTGTTAAGGGTCATGCTCCTGCTGGAGTAACTGATAACTCTTCAAGTTATGACGAAGAAGATGAAGAATCGAACACGAATGAACAGTCTTCATCAAATGCTCAAGACAGTCAAAGCCAGCAAAGCAGCAGTTCTGAAAATGGCAGTACAACTCAGTCAAGCAGTACTGAACGTTCATCACAGAATAATTCAAGCTCAGCATCTTCTAGTTCGAGTTCCCAATCGAGTCGAAAGAAAGAAAAAAATACAGATAACAATAATAACAACGATCGAGATAATCGTTAAACAAAAAGCAAGTTTGGTTTTTCCAAACTTGCTTTTCTTTGCTCTATTTTTCTGGTGGTAAATAAGAATATGGATCAGGATTTTTTGCACGAGCCGGCATTGTATATCTGCCAAAACGAATCATCGCGTGATGAGTATGAATCCATTCTTCTTTTGGCAAAAGCTCTTCCAATCTTTTTTCAACTTCATGCGGGGTAGCCTTTGCAGGAACAATATGAAATTTTTTCGATATTCTCGAAACGTGCGTATCAACCGCAATTGCCGGAACTCCGAATCCTTCGGCTAGAACGACATTGGCAGTTTTCTCTCCTACTCCCGGCAATTGCATTAATTTCTTTTTATCAGCCGGAATTTGACTATCATATTTATCAACCAAAATTTGCGCTGTCGCCTTTAAATGTTTAGCTTTTGAATGATATAATCCAATCTTCTTAATATCGTGTTCAATTTTTGCGATTGGAGCCTTTGCTAGTGCTTGCGGTGTTGGAAAATCTTCACTAAATTGTGGCATAACACGATTTACCATCTTATCAGTCGTCTGTGCACTCATTAAAACGGCACATAGCAAATGAAATTTACTATCCCATTGCAATTCGCTTTTTGCGCCCGGGTATAAACTGTCAATTCTTTTTAAAACAGCTAGGGCTTCCTGATCGCTTAATAACTTTTCTCTCATTTAACGATTCCTTTGCAAAAATTGTTTAACTTCTGAACTTGTTTTTAAATTGTGTCTTTGCCAATTTAAGAGGATTCGATCAACGTACTTCAAACTATACGCTTGTGATAAAACAGCCTCTCTAAGAGCTAAATTGATGATCTCAGGCGAATAATGATCAACATTCAACCAAGAAGCAATTTCTTCACGCTCAATCGGACTAAGATATCGACCAAATTCAATTTCAAACTGACGTGCGATTCGATTTAACGGATTATTTTCCAAACTATCACTGATCTTAGTACTATTTTGTTGACGTTGATCTTTTACCAAAACATGCTCGTTAAGATATTCATCCAATTTATCATATAAGGGTTTTAGACTATAATTGTCCGCTATCCTGTTTTGAGAATCCGTAGTTTGTTCAATTGCCAAATAATTTTGGTCAATCAATTGTTGAATTAGGTTGGCTACTTCACTAACTGAGAGATTTGTATTGGCCGCTATTTTTTCATTTGATGGAAATTGTTCGCCATGTTGAGCAAAGGCTTCCAATTGAATTATTAGCAGTAATTCTGCATCAGAAATATGAAGTTGCGGATAATATGCGATTAAGCCGTTAGGTAAAGTAGTAAAACCTAAGTTTCGGTAATCATTAAAATGCATAAAAATTTCCCCTTTAAAAAAAGTTGAACTAATTAATATTAGTCCAACTTTTTAAATTATTATTTGTTTTTTATGGTTGCATTCTATTGATCAATCTTGGAAATGGAATTGCTTCACGAATGTGATCAAGGTGACAAACCCAAGCAATTGTTCTTTCAAAGCCCATACCAAAGCCTGAGTGAGGAACACCGCCGAATTTACGTAAATCAAGATACCATTGATAGTCTTCAAGATTAAGTCCAGCATCTTCAATTTGTTGCTTTAAAATTTCGTAGTTTCCTTCACGCTCAGAACCACCAAAGATTTCACCGTAGCCTTCAGGTGCAATTACATCAGCACATAAGTATTCCTTTGGATTTTCTGGATTTTTCTTCATGTAGAATGGCTTAATTGAGGTTGGATAGTTGACAATAAAGACTGGACGATCGTATTGTTCAGAAATGTAACCTTCATCTGGAGCACCAAAGTCATCGCCCCACTTAAAGTCTCGTCCAGCGTCTTGAAGCATTTTAACTGCATCATCATATGGAAGACGTACAAAATTACCTTCGGTGGTTGGACGAAGTTTTTCAGGATCACGACCTAAAATGCGAAGTTCGTATTCATTGTTGTCCAAAACTTGCTTAACCATATAAGCCAAGTATCTTTCTTGGAGGTCTAATGATTCATCTTGGTGCATCCAAGCCATTTCAGGTTCCATCATCCAAAATTCAGTCATGTGACGACGACCCTTTGATTCTTCTGCTCTAAATGTTGGCCCAAAAGTAAAGATTTTACCATAAGCCATGGCACCAGCTTCACCATAAAGTTGACCTGATTGTGACAAGTAAGCGTCATGATCAAAGTAATTAACGTGGAATAATTGAGTAGTACCTTCTGGAGCTGAATGCATGAAAATAGGTGCATCAAACTTGATGAAACCTTCTTTTTCAAAGAAGTCAACAGTAGCCTTGAACATAGTATTTCTAATTTGCATAATTGCAAATGGCTTCTTTGATCTTAACCATAAATGACGGTGATCAAGCAAAAAGTCAATACCATGTTCCTTGTTACCAATTGGGTAACCTTCATTGTTGCTTACAATCTTCAAATCTGAAATTTGAATTTCGAAACCAAAGTGTGAACGTTCATCTTTGTGAACTGTTCCTGTAATATAAAAACTTGCTTCTTGACGTAAAGTTTTAGCTGCTTCAAAAACTTCATCAGAAACATCATTATTACGAACAACACCTTGGAAAAATGCGGTACCATCACGCAATTGCAAGAAGATGATCTTACCACTTGAGCGTTTGTCTGTTAACCAAACATGCATTTTGACTTCTTCATCAACATGTTTAGAACAATCTTTAATTGAAATCAATTCTGTCATAAAATTCCTATCCACCTTTTTATCTTTTTCTGTTATATCATACCATAAACTTACAGATTATCGACTTCGTTTATTGCTTTTCCTGTCTTAAAATCATAAAGCGTGTAGCCGAGATTGCCTTTGCTATTTTGATAGGCAACTTCCCAAACTGGATTATTTTGATACCAGCCTAAATTAATGCCTTTAATTGTAGCTCCTTTATGTGCAGCAGTGAAAGTACTTTTGATTTTGCTTTGACTGGTACCTTTGCTTGCTTGGTAGAGATAAGCCCTCTTGGTTTTAGGCAAATAAACAAAATAGTAAGTCTTCCCTTTGCTATCAGTTCCTTTTAAAGCATAGCTGCTAACGCCACGATCTAAATGATAGTAAGTCTGTACGTTAGTTATTGCCGTTTTTTGTCTAGCAATTTGAGCAATCTGTCGATCATTGTCTCTGCCAATACTGCCCGCCCTGAAAAATACGAAAATGCTGGCAATATATAACAAAATTGCGATTACAATAACCCAAATAATAAACTTAATTGTTTGTCTAGTGTCGTCTCTGATCATAATTATCTAACTTTGTCTTCAATTCTTTTCTTGTAATTTGCTCAGTTTTGACTGGAATTGCCTTAATAAATTCTTGACCGTAGTTTTCAGTCCATAGTCGTGAATCTAAAATTACGAACTGACCATGATCTTTTTCACCACGTATTAATCTCCCAATTCCTTGTCGCAAGCGAACAATCGCACGCGGCAAGCTGTCTTCTTCAAAGACATTAACTCCAAGATCCTCTAAGCGTTTTTGTCTTAAGCGAACTTCAGGCTGATCAGGAGATTCAAATGGCAATTTTGTAGCAATGACGAGATCAACGCCACAGTCATGAAAGTCTATTCCTTCCCAAAAACTGTCCGCACCAATAATAATTGCCTTTTTAGCAATACTAAAACGTTTAGCAATTCGATTATTTGAACCGGTTATGCCTTGAGCTAAGATTTCAAAGTCCTTTAGTTTCGGATTGTTGATGATTTTAGAAAAAGTCTCACGGATGGTGTCCAAATTCGTCATTAAAATTAGAACGTGATTCTTTTGAAGCAAATCAGACGTAATAATTTCTTCAATTGCTTTTTCATATTCTTCACTATTCGGCTTTGGCATGTCTTTAACTGCTAAAACTTCTAAATGTTTATTTAAATTAAAGGTGCTTTTCCCAATACCAATATAAGTAATTGGCATCAGTTTTTCAACTGATAACTGTCCAATTGCATAAGAAAAGTCATGATCAACAGTCAAAGTAGCACTGACAAAAAGCAGATGATCAAAACGATTGTAAATTTGCTTTAATTCTTTATCTGCATCCAGCATTAACCACTGCAAATTGGAACTTAATGGATCTTCTGGGTTAGTGGCAACCAGGATAAAGCCCTCTTCTTGCAAATTATTCTTATTATTGATCAAATCAGCAAGCTGATAGCTTTTTTCGCTGTAGTAATCCAATCGATCAATTTGCTCAGTTATTTCACTTAAAAGACTTTCTTCGTTAGCAAGCAAGCTTGTTTGTTCTTGATAAAGCTGAAACAAAATCTGATTGGTTCCTTGTCTGACCTGTTCAAGCTTTTGCTGGAAGGCTGGAAGTTGAGACCGAAAAGCTCCATCATCAGGAAACAAAGTCTTGCCTTGAAAACTTAGCTGCAAATTTCCGTTTGGAAGCAAAGATTGACTGATTGCCAAATCCTTTTGTTCGTAGAGTGCTTTTTGTAAATCATTAATTTGATAAATTAACTCTAAAATCTCAGGATCAAGTTTTTTCAACAAAAAGTTTAATTCAACGTCTTCAGAAAACTGATTTTGTACACTGTCCTCCGCGTAATAAAGCAAATTGCGCAAGTGACTTAAAACGCCCCATAAAGATTCAAACTGCAAAGAATCATTTCGTGAGGAGATAGCATTTTCTTTAAAGCGGTGAGCCTCATCAATTACTAAATATGGATTCTGCCCCCAAATTGTGTCCATGTAATGATTGGCCAAATAAGCATGGTTAGTTACTAAAATATCCGCCTCTTCTTGCCGCTTGCGGGCCAAATTCCAAAAATCTACTTCAGCAAAACGACTGCCAACTCTAGCATCCCCTGGATGAGAAATCTGCGTAAATAAAGGAGCGTTATAATTAGTCAATTGCAGCTCATCCAAATCCCCAGTTTTGGTTTCGGTAAGCCAAACTAGAATTTGCATTTGCAACACTAAGGTAGGCTTATTAGGAGTTCCTTTAAATAAACTCTGTACAAAGCCATCCAAATCAATATAATGACTGCTCGATTTTACTACTTCCGCTTTCAAATCCAATTTGGTGATTTCAAGCATTTGCGGAATTTCACGATCAATAATTTGATCCTGCAATACTTTTGTAGGTGCAGCAATTACTAATTTTCTGCCTGAATATAATTCATATGCGTAACTGAAAAGATACGAAAATGTCTTTCCCGTGCCATTAGGTGCTTCTACCATCATTGCTCGTTCATTAGGATCTTTAATAAATTGATGCAAGTGATTGATTAAATCCACCTGTGCTTTGCGATAATTCAGTTTTCCCTTGAACATTTCTTTCTTAGTTTTATTGTCCTGAGGGAACTTATTATTTTCACCTGCAAAACGTTCAGATGGGTCAGTCTGTTTTTGTAAAATTATATTTCTGACTTGAATAAATTCTTTGGCAAGTGGTCGTTTTTGCTTGCGATAGTAGTCAGCAATTTTATTCAAGACCCATGATGTGTCTCTCACCAACCCAGACGATAAAGAACCTAAAGTATTTAAGGTAGCCTGTGGCAGTTTTTCCAAGCGGTGAATGATATCAATTAATAAGATCGCTGTTCCATATGCATCTGAGTCAGCCTTATGTGGGTTCAAATGCTTAATAGCTAAACGCGAAGTTAAATCACTTAGCTTGTATGATGGTAAAGTTGGAAAAGCTATTTTTGCAAGTTCAACAGTATCAATTGCTTTATTGGTTAAGGCTGGATATCCATGCTGCATTAACTCGTAATTCAAAAAAGGCAGATCGAAATTAACGTTATGAGCAACAAAAACTGTATCCTCCAATATAGCAATAATTTTCTTGGCATAGTGTGAAAAGTCGGGAGCCTTTTCGACGTCTTCATTATGAATCCGCGTTAAATTCTGAACTGATAAAGGAATTTCGCGATGGGGATTGATCATAAAGGAGTAAGTCTTAACGACTTTCATATTTTTAATAATCGCACAGCCAAACTGAATGATATGATTATTATTTTCTCTCTGCGTTCCTGTTGTCTCCAAATCTACTACCGCAAAAGTATCTTTTGCGAAGATATTAGCCATCTTTGCCCTCCTTTCATTGTGTAATTCAGTTTTATTTTAATCTACTTTTACAACTTTTTTAGCATCTAACAAAATTAAATACTTACTCTTAACATTTTTTCCGCTGAATTCTGTCAGCGCTTTTTCATATAGTCTTAATTGCCCTGCATACTTTGCTTTAATTGCTGCAATAGCCCGTTCAAGATGCGTCTGATCAACGTGGTCAGTTTTATAGTCAAATAGAATAATGCCATCGTGATCTTCATAATAACCGTCAATAGTACCGTGAACCAGTATTTTGGCATTCGGATCGGAAAAATCCTTAAATAATGTTTTAGCGGACAATAAGCTTGAAAAATCTACTTCTCGTTTTAGTCGATCGGGATGTTTCCAAAATTCTTGAGCAAAATCACTGTTTACAAACCAATTAATTTGGTCCTGATGAATACTTGGTACAATATCCGGATTGAGTTTTTTCTGGGTGATTAAAGTTTTAATTTCATCAGCCAGCTGACCCTCCTGGCGATCACAGTAATCATAATACTGCAGAATAAGGTGAGTTGCAGTACCTATTTCAGCTCCTGTAAATTTAGTCTCAAAAAGGAAATTAGGCTTATCATCGATCGGCTGCAAATAGCGATTGGTAGATGCAATTAGATGACTATTCTCCAAATCAGTATCAAGTGGATCGTTGAATGCTTTCTTAATTTCGGAAACAGCTTGATATGCTGTCGTTTTGCTGGCATCATTGAAAGGATAAGTAAAATTAAACAGTTTTTTGGTTGTCTCATTTAATAAATCATATTCGTCATTATTAGTTTTGTCTTCTTGTCCATTTGGAACTGGCTTCAATTGATCATCGTATTTGATATAAATCAGATCCTCAGTCTGATCAATTGCAGGACTGATATCGTTCATTTTTTGTGCAATATGACGATCAAAAGCAAGCGCTGGTCCAATGAAGCTAAGAGCACTATTTGATGAAAGCTTATCAGCTAATGACAATTTATCCTTGAGATTAAGTTTATTTTTCCAGCTCTGTACTTTTTTATCAAAATTGGCAATATCTCCTACCATAACTAGTTTTTGCTTAGCCCGCGTCAAAGCAACATAAAGAATTCTAGCCTCTTCTTCAAGGAGCTGCTTTTTTTTATTGACGTTATCGATTGCTTTAACCAATGAGTCCAGACAATATTTGCTTTCTTTGATTGTTAATCCCAAAGAACTTCCAGTAATAACATAATTGCGAGTTAAATCACGCATCTGATAATGGTGTTCCATTCCAACATAAAAAACAATCGGAAATTCTAGTCCCTTCGAGCCATGAATTGTCATTAATCTTACTGCATTACCAGCTTCCTTAGTAAGAAGTGGTTGTGCCAAGTCTTTTTGTGAGCGGCGCATGCGGTTAATAAAGTTAATAAATTGATACAAGCCTTTGAAACCGGAACTTTCATAAGAATTAGCTCGCTCATACAAAGCTTCCAAATTTACTCGACGCTGTTGTCCATTAGGCAGAGCCGTCATAATTTCCAATAGATTGGTTCGCTCATAAATACTCCAGATCAATTCTGAAATTCGGTGCGTTGCAGCAAAATCACGCAAACTATCCAATTTATTTAAGAAGTCTTTAATTCGCTGGCTTAATGAATCATTACTTGCAACATAAGCTAAAAGTGCACTGTAAAAACTGGTCTGCTTGTTTTTGATTCTGATTTTTGCTAAATCTTTTTCATCAAAACCAAACAAAGGGGAACGCAAAACTGTTACCAAGGGAATATCCTGGTCCGGATTGTCGATTATTTTGAGATAATTCATCATAATCGTTAGTTCAAAAGTTTGGAAATAGTTTTGGGCGTCAGTTACAAAAAGTGGCAGATCATTTTTAGCAAATTCCTGCATGATTTGCAGATTATCACTACGACTTCTGGTTAAAATAGCGATATCGCTATAGCGGAAAGGTCGCAATTTTCCCATATGTGAATCGAAGACTTGCAGTTTTTCTTTTTCAAAATGTTTAATTCGGTTAATTACCATCTGAATTTCTGAAAAATCAATGTCTTGATCATCATCGCTATTAGCACTGCTCTTTTCATGAAAAATTACTTCGCAGGCTTGATCCAAATGAGCTGGATAATAATTGGCCCCAAATACCAACTGGCCTTCAGATTTGTAGTCAATTCCGCCAAAATTTCGACTTAAAAGCGGTTTAAATAAATGATTGACTATTTTGGTGACAGGTCTTGTCGAACGGAAATTATCGGACAACAAAATTCGCTCTTGTGAAGAATCACTTTTTTGACCAAAATCGTGATATTTTTTTAAAAACAGACTAGGTTCAGCCTGTCTAAAACCGTAAATGGACTGCTTTACATCCCCTACCATGAAGACAGTGTTTTTATCCTTGTCTTTAATAGTCTGAATTATGTTTTCCTGCAGCGGGTTAATGTCCTGATATTCATCAACTAAAATTTCTTTAAACTTGTCACGATAAAAATCGCGTGCCAAAGAAGCATTGGAAGTGTCTGAAGAAAGAATTTGATATGCAAACTGTTCCATATCACTATAATCAAGCAAGTTCTCAGCTGCCTTAAGCTCACCAAAATGCTTAATCAAAGCCTCTTCTGCCTTGACGATCGTTTTCATGATTTTCTGGCCGTGATGCATAACTTTAATTTGTTCATCTTCATCGCTCGCAAAGAAAGCTGTAAAAATATCAAAAATTTGATTTTTTGCTTCTGCCTTCAAATCCTGCGTGGTTTGATAAAATTCTTGCAAATCTTCATCCCATTTGCTTGATTTTCGTGGTTTTAATTCAAAAATGCAGCTGCGCAGTCGTTCTCTTAATTCGTTATAGTCTAAATCATCGTTTAGTCCCTTTGATAAGAGCTTGACTTTTTGAAGGAATAAACTGAAGTTTTGATTTACTTTTTGCAATTCCTTACTTTGCATAGCCGGATCCGTCAGAATTCGCTCAATTTTTTCGACCAAATCTTTGATGTTTTCTTGCAGGTAAGGTTTAATTTGCTCTTGCCATAAATCACTTTTAACAATGCAGTCTTCAATTGCATAAGAATCAGGCAAACTCCTCAACCAATCAATATAATTGGGTTTGGTCATTGCAAAGTTATACAGATCGAGCAAAAGATCATGCGCAGCTTCTACATCCCGATCACCAGCAAAATTATTGTAGAAATCAATGAAATCTTGATTGTCTTCTGCTGTCAAAAAACTGCTTTCAATATCTTTTAGAGCTCGTTCTCTAAGCAAAGCTGCCTGTGTTTCATCAGTTAAGATGCTGAAGCTGGGATCAAGATTGATAACATAATAAAAACGATGAATTACTTCCAAACAAAAAGCATCGATGGTTGAAATATTGGCCGTATCGATTTTATTCAATTGGCGACGCAAGTATCTTTTTTGATTGCTAGATTGCAAGGCCTGCGTCAATGCATTTTTGATTCGTTCCTTCATCTCTTCAGCAGCGGCTTTGGTAAAAGTAACAATCAGCAACTGATCAACATCAGTACCACTTAAAATTTCATCTAATACCCGTTGAACCAAAACCGTGGTTTTTCCTGAACCTGCAGAAGCTGATACCAAAATATCCTTGCCACGATCATCAATAGCTTGTTGCTGTTCTTTAGTAAAAAGCATTAACCTGCATCCTTTCCTAGTGTTTCTCTAATCTTGCTCAATAAGTCTTTTTTGTCGATTTTAGTAATTTCGTGATACTGGTTTTGTCGCAACATGGCATCAAAGAAGAAAATATCACGATAATCAGAGTAAGTTAAAGCATTGCTGCTTTTTCCATATTTATATGGATTTAGTTTTATTTTTCCAGATAGAATCTGTTGGGATGCCTGCTTAATTAAGTATTCATCATACTGTAAGAGCAAATTGATTTCTTCTTTGCTAAAGTTGCGGTTAGCAGGCAAATGAAAGTCGCCATTTCTTTTAATTCTTAAATCAGTATAAAGCTCAGAAACTGGTTGGCTCTTTGACAAAAGTGGTTGTGCCTCCGTCAAGATTTCGGGATCATTTGAAATTAATCCGGTATACATTAACTTAGGCTTGCTGTCTAAAGCATTAGTTTTAATTGTCAAATCACTGCCGATCAGATTTGAACTGTTTAGTCGTTCTAGCTTCTGGGTCGCTGTCTGATAAAAAGCACCTAAAAGGGAGAGCTTTTCTTCACCAGCAAAAAATTGCTGGTTCTTGCTTAAAACATCTAGGTATGACACCATCTGCAAACTAATACCACTGTAGAAAAGACTAAGATCAAATTTTTTAGCAGATGATTTGTAATCAATTATTTGAGCTAGAACCTGATTTTTACCACTGACAGGAGCTAAATCTACTCGATCCATTTTTCCGCGCAATTGAGCTTTATGCTGCCCTGACAAATCAGAGAGTGGCAAGGATAAACCGTTAACTTTTTCTCCTAATCCAAAACTAAGTTCAGAATATTTTGCCCTTAATGGTGTTTGAATGAGGGACTTGCGCCAGTTTCTTGCAACTTTTGAAGTAGTTCGATCCAAGCAAGTAAATAAGTACTTGTTAAAAGGATCATTCATTAGCTGAGCATATTGTCCTTCTTGCTGCATCTGAAGACGAGCTTCATTTAATAATTTTTCCAGTTCAGACTGATCAATATTGCCTAAATCGAGTTTTTTACGATTCAATTCTTTTACTAATCTGTCAAAAGTTTCATGGAAATAGTTTCCGGCTTGAATAACGTCAAGTTCATTTTCAAACCGTTTCCGCAAACGTAAACCGTAGTTTAAGAAATATTCATATGAATTTTCATAAAATGTCTCTAACTGTGATACAGAGGCATTCAAATTTTGTCCATATAATTCTTGTGCTAGTCCTTCTCCAATATTGACAGGCTGATTATCGTAAATGCTTGCTTTCAAAACGGCATTTGTTTTTTGTGGAAGCTTTTGCTTTGCCAAATCCAATAGTTGCTCAATGGCTTTACTATTTGAAATTGATTTTAGATATGTCAAATATCCCAAACTAGCATCGGGATTAGTAATAAATGACAGCAATTCCTGCAGATTATCTGGCAGATCATGCTGGCTCATTTCTGGGGCATTATCTTGCTTTAAACGCTCATAAAAAAGCGATGGCTTCAATTCCTCATTGGCAGCATTCAATACCGGATAAGAAAGATATACGCGGTCTTCGGCTAAAGCAAGAGCTAGACCAAACTGATAATCTTGATCCAAATTGTTTAAATCCTGGCGATCTTCCAGGTATGAATCCTCATCAAAATCGGCGGCCATTTGCGCTAAGTTCTCCGAACTCAAAAATCCTGGTGTTTTTTGAATTTTTGGCAGGTTGCCGCTGGTAGCACCAATAATAAAAACCTGCTTATAGCCATTGTTTTGAACCATTCCGATTTCAGAAATATTCACAGCATCCAAAGTTGATGGAATTTGTGAAAAGTTGGCCTCTTTAAAGCCGCTGATCAGCATCTTAAAAAATTCGTCCTGATCAAAATGATCAGGGCTAATTAAAAGATAATCGCGCAAAAGCTGCATAAGCAAACTCCACAATTGCTCTGGTTGCTCTGCTTGTTGCAAATCGCCTTTATCATTTGCCTCAGAACGCCACTTTTCCAACTGTGAAATTGCGCCGTTGTCAGCTAAGAAATTGAAGAAAATAGTAATTGCCTTTCGACTGCCCTCTTTATTATTTTCTGCATTTAAATCAGTAAACAGCTGCGTAACTTTATCAATAATATAGCTGCGCAATTTATCAATTCGACCGATCTCTTCAGGTTGCTTATCCAGGCGAATTACCTCAGCCTTGACAAAATCCGAAAAGCTCTTTTTCCAAAGATCATAATTTATCCCATGAGCCAAAACGAAGTTTTCTAGTTCATCAACATCGTGCAAATAGCTAGCTTCATCTTGATACCAGGAAGGAATTAAAAGTCTTGTTTTCAGAATGGTCAAAATGTTTTGCGTAGAAAGACGCTCATCTAGTTTAGCTAAATTTTCAATTAAAACCACAAGCGGATGATATTTCATCTCTTGCTGCAAGTCATCAAAATAAGGAATCTGATTTTGCCGTAGAATAGGCGTTAAATAAGTTTCATATTCATGAAGATTTGGTGCCAAAATCAAAAAATCGCGATAACGATAATTATTTAATGCAACTTGCTGGTAAATCGTACGCGCAACAAAGTAGGCTTCTGCATAACGTGAATCCGCACGCACAAGCTGAACCTGTTTTAATTCATCATTTGCTGGAATAGTTTGTGTCCAAATGCCATTCAAAAGCTCGCGGCCGCTTTGCTTAGGTTGAAGCGGATAAGCCTCTGTTTGATAAGAGATTCTTCTTTCATCCAAAAAAGATACAAGCTTATGAATCGTTTGCTGAATGACATAATCATAATCGCCTTCTTCAGCCTTGGGATTAATATCTCCGAGTTGAGTTTTGAAGGCTAAAGAAACGTTTTTAGCTTTTCTGAAGAGCAATTTGATTGTCAGTTGTTCCTGTAAAGAAAAATGTGAGAAATCAGTAAAGTAAAAGCTAGCTGTCTTTAAATTTTGATTCTTAGCTAAAACTTGATTCAGCTGCAACTGCACTTCGTTTTTGGTTGAAAATCTTCCAGCTGTCTTTTCAATAAAAGCATCATAGATAATTCTTAAATCATGCAGTTTTTTACGTGTTTCTTCATTTAAATTTTCGTCACTAAAATCATCTAAGTCGAGATTTCCATCGTGAACCTGTAAAATAGTATCGTAAAGTTGTTTTACCGTTCCTGAATTTGGCTTGTCTTCTTTAATAAGCATTAAGTCATTTTGCTTGTCCTGAATGATTTTGCTTAAAAGCATAGCTGCTGCAGCATCATCAAGTTGAGTTGGCAGACCAACTTCAGCATCTTTTAAAAAGTACCAAGCAAGACGTGAAAATGATAAAACTTGCAAGTTTTTAACTGTGGTTTCAGTTTTATGCTGACTTGCTGCAAGTTTGTTAATCGCCTTAACTTCTGTGGTAAACTTGATATGATTAGGAACTATGATGAAAGTTTCATATTCTGGATGCTTTTGATAATTGTTAATTGCTTCTTCCAGAATTTTTTCTTGTAATGGATCGGTTTGACGACCTGTTAAAATTTTGATCATTTGTTCGCAACTCCTTGCTTATTATTTTAGCATAGGAAATATTTTCTTCATTAAAAATCAAACTTGGAGACTAAGAAGATAATGAAAAGCTCTTATTTAGCACATGGAAAAGTTATTTTAATTGGTGAACACTCGGTCGTTTACGGCTAT
Organism: Lactobacillus amylolyticus DSM 11664; assembly: GCF_000178475.1. Classification (GTDB taxonomy): domain Bacteria; phylum Bacillota; class Bacilli; order Lactobacillales; family Lactobacillaceae; genus Lactobacillus; species Lactobacillus amylolyticus. The sequence goes on from NZ_ADNY01000001.1 coordinate 20,556, forward strand.
GACGCACTGGCACTTCCAATCAAAGCATTGAATATTCGCACAACTGTCGAAGATGGTTCGCAAATGTGGATGGACACAGCTCGCTACCATGGTCCCTATTTTGAAGCGCCGGATGAATATAACGGTCTCAAGTATGTAGTAAAAACGATTTTAAAAAAAGCTGGTCAACCCGATGCAAAATTAAAAATCACTTACACTGGTGAGATTCCAATGGAACGTGGTTTAGGATCCAGCGCTACCGTTGCCCTGGGCACAACTAAAGCTATGAACCAGTTTTTCAATTTGCAAATGACGGAAAACGAGATTATGGCTATCACCAATCATGCTGAAATGATCAACCACGGCAAGGCTTCGGGACTTGATGCGGCTACTGTTCATTCAGATTATCTGGTTTTCTTCAACAAACAAGCCGGTCCTAAAAAACTAACGGCAAAGTTAAATTCTACTTTGCTGATTATGGACACAGGACAATTAGGAAATACCAAAGAAGCCGTTACTAAAGTGCGCCAAGAAATGGAAAATTCTATCCAAGCAAATAAAGGAATTGAACGTTTGGGCGTACTAGCTGACCAAACCAAAAAGGCTTGGATAAAACAAAATCAAGAACAAGTGGGCAAAATCTTTGATGAAGCACAAACGATTTTATCATCATTGGGCCTGTCTACTGACAGAATAGATCAGCTTAACCAAATTGCACATCAAAAAGGATGTCTAGGATTTAAACTTTCCGGTGGAGGTCTAGGCGGAATTGTTATTGCTTTGTGTCTTAATTCAGAAACTGCCGAAAAAATTGCGCAAGCAAGCAAAGATTTGATTGATCACTATTGGGTTGAGGAAATTTAGATTATGAAAAAAACTGCCCGTGCACATACAAATATTGCACTTATCAAATATTGGGGCAAAAAGAACGCGGAATTGCGTTTGCCTCTTATGTCTAGTCTATCAATGACACTAGATGCTTTTTATTCAGAAACCAGTCTTGAGACCGGTCAGCAAAACGAATTTTATTTAAACAATCAAAAACAATCTGATCAGTCGGCTCAAAGAGTGTTCCAGTATCTTCACAAACTTCAAGATAGTTTTGGGCTGCCGTATGATGCGCTAAAAGTTTCATCTATTAACCATGTTCCTACTGCCGCTGGATTAGCCTCTTCTAGTTCTGCTTTTGCGGCTCTAGCTGCTAGTTTTTGCGCATATTATGACTTAGATGTTGATCGCAAAATGTTATCTCGCCTCGCCCGAATAGGTTCAGGTTCGGCAAGTCGGTCAATCTACGGTGGCTTTGCGATTTGGCAAAAAGGTCATGATGACAAAAGCTCTTATGCATATCCTTTAGACGAAAAACCAGCGATGGATCTGCATCTTCTAGCGGTTGAGCTTGATCAAAAACCTAAAAAATTATCTTCTACTAAAGGCATGCAAGCCGCACAGAATTCACCCTTTTTTCAGCCATGGCTTGCCCGTAATGATGCAGAATTAAATGATATGATCGCTGCTATTAAAAATAATGATTTTACTAAATTAGGTTCGCTGGCAGAATTAAATGCGAATGAGATGCATGCCATTAATTTGACTGCTCAACCAGAATTTACTTATTTTGAACCTAACACGATCAAAGCAATTAAATTAGTTGAAGAATTGCGCCAGCAAGGGATTGAATGCTACTACACAATCGATGCGGGACCAAATGTTAAAATTCTTACACCTTTAAAAAATATAAAAGAAATAAAAAAACTCTTTTTGTCGGAATTTAGTAATGTTAAGATAATTAATGCAAGTTTTGGTCCAGGAGTTTCAATTTTAGATTGAGCTGCCTGAGATTAGATAGAAATAGATTAGAGGATTAACTTCTTTGATAACAGAAAAAGCACCTGGAAAATTGTATATAGCTGGTGAATATGCCGTATTGGAACAAGACTGCCCTGCTCTTTTAGTAGCTGTCAATCAGTTTGTACGTGTAAGCATTTCTAAAAGTAAAACAGGTACCGGTTTAATTCACTCTAAACAGTATTCTCAAGATTCAATTCATTGGATTCGTCAAGGCTCGAGAATGGTCATTGACAATCGAGACAATCCTTTTGAATACATCTTATCTGCAATTTCCTTTACTGAGCGTTATTGTCTAGAGCAAAATATCAAGATGAATGTTTATGACCTGCACGTTAATTCCGATCTTGATTCTGCAGATGGTAAGAAGTATGGCTTAGGTTCAAGTGCAGCCATTACGGTTGCCACTGTGAAAGCTATTTTGCGTTTCTATGGCGTTAAACTTAATAATGAACTGGTTTACAAACTATCAGCTATTTCCCACTACTCTGTTCAAGGCAACGGCTCTGCCGGTGACATTGCTGCTAGTGTTTATGGTGGCTGGTTAGCTTACCAAACTTTTGATAAAAAGTGGCTGAAGAATGAATTAGCCCATAAATCTTTATCTAAAGTGGTAAAAGAAGCTTGGCCAGGACTTAAAATTGAACTCTTAACCCCTCCTGAAGGGATGAAATTGATGATTGGCTGGAGTCAGAAGCCAGCTTCGACATCACGTTTGGTTGATGAAACCAATGCAAAAAAAATGGATGCCCCTGCTGAATATAAAAAGTTTTTGCAAGCCTCAAGAGAATGTGTTTTGAAAATGGTTCAAGGCTTTGAAGAAAACAATATTGATTTAATCAAGCAGCAAATTCGGGTTAATCGTGCAATTTTGCAGCACTTCGCACACGTTAACCATATTGCAATTGAAATTCCTAGATTGACGAAATTGATTAATATTGCAGAAAAATATGGTAGTGCGGCTAAGACTTCAGGCGCAGGCAATGGCGATTGCGGTATTGTTATCACCGATAAAAGCAGCGACGTTGATGCCTTAGAAAATGAATGGCGCAAGAATGGCATTTTGCCATTGAATTTCCATGTTCACAACATTATTCTTTCTCATTAATTGAGGTTAATATGTCAAAAAGATCTGAAAGAAAAGAAGAACATCTGGCATTGGCCCAGATGTTTTTTAATAAACAAAAAGAAAATAGTTTTGATCAAATGCACCTGCTTCGTCCAACTTTACCAGAAAGCAAAGTTGATCAAGCTTCAATTAGAACCAGTTTCTTGGGCAAAGAAGTTTCTGCCCCCTTTTTCATTGAAGCAATGACAGGTGGTTCTGAGAAATCCAAAAAAATAAATCGGCAATTAGGCAGCGTTGCTGCAAAAGAAAATATTGCTTTGGCTCTAGGGTCAGCCAGTATCTTGGTTAAAGAAAATGAGCAATTGTCCAGCTTTACGGTTGCACGTGAGCAGGATCCAGATGGTCTTTTATTTGCCAATGTCAATCCCCTCACCCCAGCATCGGACGCTGCGAAAATCGTTCAAGAATTGCAAGCTGACGCTTTGCAGATTCATTTGAATGTAGTCCAGGAAGCAGCAATGCCTGAAGGCGAACGCGACTTTTGCTGGCTAAATAATATGCTTGAAATTAGACAAGCAGTTACCGTTCCAATTATCATTAAGGAGGTTGGGTTTGGCTTTGATCAAGCTTCCTTGAAAAAATTAAAAGATGCTGGTTTTGATCTTTTCGATATTGGTGGAATGGGTGGTACAAATTTTGCCCAAATCGAAAATAGCCGTAATCAATACAATCTGTCCTATTTGTCATCTTTAGGATTGCCAACCGTTATTACCAGCTTAATTGCGGAAAAAATGCAATTGGATTTTTTTGTTTCTGGCGGTGTACGCAATCCTCTGGATGTTTTAAAGGGACTTGCTTTAGGAGGAAAATTAGTTGGCATTGCCAATACCTTTTTGCAACAGTTAATGCAGCATGATACAGAGGGCTTAATTGAAGAAATACAAGAATGGAAAAAGGAATTAGCCATCTTGCTAGCGGTATTTGGCAAAAATGATGTAAATTCCTTGTCTTCCCTCAAACGCTATTATGATTTACCTTTAAAAAATCAAATTGATCAAATAATTTAACATAAAATTCGATATTACAAAAAGAGTGCTAGTCAATAGCACTCTTTTAATTTTGCAATAACTTCAAAATTTCTTTTTGAACTGCGCTCTCATTATTTGAACCAATAATTTGATCAGAAGCTCTTTTTGCTTCAGGCAAAGCATATCTAGTAACGTAGCTATGACCAACGTATTCAAGCATCCCTACATCATTGCCACTGTCACCAAAAGCAATCATCTCATTTGGCTTTATTCCTAATCGCTGCGCTAAATACTCTAACCCTTTTGCCTTATTCATGCCTTTTTGTTGCATATCAATTGAATCTGCAGCTCCAGAAACAATCGTAAGTTCAGGATATTTTTTTACCAATTTAGCCAATAATTCAGGCATCACATCTACTGGAACAGTTAAAGAAATTTTGAAAATCTTATCTTTGATTTCAGATAAAGATTTTACAACGGTCAATTTTTCAAAATATTTCTTCATTTCGTTGTAATATTTTGTACCGTCCTGTTCACGAATATATGCACTCGCTAAGCCAGCTACAACAACAGGATAAGAGTAACTGCTAGCTATTTTGAACATTTTCTGAACTTCTTGATCGCTCAATGATTCAACATGCAGAACTTGTCTGCCTTTAACTACTAATACTCCATTTTCAGCAACATAATACAAGTCATCAGCAGTCTTAGAAAATCGTGTTCGCAAATTTTCGAATTGATTGCCACTAGCAATGACAAATTTAACATCTTTTTCTTGCATTAAAGTCAATTCTTTTTGATATAGTTCACGATCATAATCCTGATGATCATTAAGCCATGTTCCATCCATGTCGGTTGCAATTAGTTTAATCATCTTATTAACCTTTCATTGTTCTTAAGCCTTTAGGATAAAAATTCTTTAGCACGCCATTTCCCGTAATTTTACCAAAACTAAAAATAAAGTCATGATAGGCAACTAATACGAAGCCACGCAATTCTGACTTTACGCGTAGTGTCTCACCATGCAAATATTTTCGGTATTCTTCATTGCTTTGCAGTTCGACAACCTGTGTTTGGTCAACTTGTGCCAATACTTCAGCTAGCTGATGACCCGGCTCAAACCGTTTTTTTTTCAGTAAACCTAATTCAACGCCATTATTGATAACCTTGAGTCCTTTAGTACTCTGCTTATAAGCTGGAATGAACACATGATCATGACTGACGAGAGCCTTCGATGGCCAATCAGTTAAAAAGTCTGGCAGGTTAAAATTGCTGAGGACCTTTTCAACCCAGTCGCGTTCATCTTTGTTTAAAAGAGCGGAACGTTTTTTCTTCTTCTTTTTCTTTTCTTTTTTTGAATCAATTGGTGAACTCTCACCAGGCATACGCAAAACTGCAACAAACTGTCCTTCACCTAGGTCATCTTGTGGCCACAACCGAAGAGTACGATCAAGCTCCGGTAAATTGTCATCAACAAATCTGGCTTGTCCGTGACTTATTTTTTTTGATTCAACCTGCGTTGGTTCAATCGTCATTTGAAAGGTCTTTACTAACCAAGCAACGATTTCTTCATCTTCTTCAGGTGAAAAAGTACAAGTTGAATAAACTAGTTTACCTCCTGGTCTAAGCTTTTTAACCGCTTCGGTCAGAATTTCTTGTTGTCTTTTTCGGCAAGTTAAAACATAGTCAGGTGACCAATAAGAAACCGCATCTGGATTTTTACGAAACATCCCCTCCCCGCTGCATGGTGCATCCACTAAAATAACGTCAAAAAATTCAGGAAAAACTTTAGCCAAAGCAAAAGAATCATCATTTGTGATTAAAGCATTGCTAATGCCCCAACGTTCAAGATTTTCACGTAATGCTTTTACTCTAACGCTGGAGATTTCATTTGCGACCAATAAACCGGCATTTTGCAATGCTTCACCTAATGCCGTTGTTTTCCCGCCAGGTGCAGCACACAAATCCAAGACTTTTTGTCCCGGCTCGATTTGTGCTAAATAAGCAGGAAACATTGCTGCTGGGTCCTGAGAATAAACTGTCCCACTTACCCATTCGGGGTCTTCACCTTTGACTTCACCATAATAAGCATTGGGAATAAAAGGAACTGCCTGTGCATTTGAATAAGAAACTTTTTGATGAGCTTTCAACGAATTAATTCGGTAAGCCTTCTTCGTTTCTTGATTCATACTTTCAAAGAGAGCAGCTGCCTTTTCTTTTCCTAGCAGTTTTTGATATTTTTCAATAAATGTATCAGGTAAGTTAAGCATGACGATGCTCCTTCCAATGCAAGAATAACCAAGTGAATACATATGCAAAAATTGCAGCCAGCCAATTTAAGAACAAAAGTAGAATCAAGTGATTTACTTTGCTAAAGAAGCCTAAATATCGAAGCAGAATATAGGCAACAATTGCTAGCAAACTTTCAATTAAAATGAGCCGCAGTCCGTGATTAACCAGCCAGTTTTTATACAGACTGCCTTTCAAATGTGTTAGTTTTACCTGCTTGCGCTGCATTAATGCAATTAACAAATTGGCACCCATTGCCACCAGCCATAGCAAAATAATCAAAATGATTTCTCTGATAACTGAGAAGCGATATAATTGGTGCTTTTTAACAAAAGTGGGCATTGTAATTTTTCCATTATACTGTTTAGCAATCTTTTTAACAGCCGATAAATGCGCTGCATCAATGACAATACGATAATTCTTTAAGTTTGCATTAGCTGTTGGCTGATTAACGCCAGTTGTTAAATAATATTGCGTTTGCTGACTTTGATGATAATTCTTAAGCTCGCCAATTACTGAATAATAGCGTTTATGATAGAGAATATAGCGATTACCTTGTCGCTCAATCACATTTTTCTTGGTATCTGGACCCAAAACTGCGAAAGAGACTTGACCTTCAAAGTCATCAGCCTGAAAGTAGCATCCACTTTGCGTTGGTAAAGACCGCAAAGAATGATTTGACCAAACCAAAATTTGCTGCTTATCAATTCGATTATCCAAATGAAGTTGAATATGCTCTTTAGGATATTTCTTTTTGAGGTACTTTAGAAAAGCGCTTATTTTTTCATTTTTGTTCGTGTAAAAATAGCGCGTATTATTATCCATCCCGTGAGCTTCAAGCAACTGATCTGCTTCACGAGATTGAACATTGGACAACATAAAGCCTGCTCCCAAAAAGGTTAGAAAAACGATTAAAATAAATGATATTTTTTCCCAATTCATATTCTTTTTATCTCGTATATTTTTTCATCAATAAAATCATAGCTGACAAATGAACGATTTATTGTTTTCAAATTCTGATCGTTAATAAAATTCATCTTTTGCCAAAATTCTGGTGAATTAGTTGCTCCATCTTTTTCGCCAATAAAAAGCAAATGAGCATCGCTGCAGTTTTTCCAGGTCTTTACTACCGCTAAATCGCTTTGACCAAAATTAGGCGACCAGGAACAAATAATCACATCTGTTTTGGGATATTTTTTAATTGCGCGGACAGCGTCCAAATCTTCAACCTTTTCAAAAATTTGGCTGCCAGTATTTGAGGTCTTTGCCCATTCCAAATTATCCGTAGCAGTGGTTTTAACACCTACACTGTTTAATGCTTTTGACCAATAAGCATTGCCAGCCATAATTTCCAGTGCCGTTTTGGGGTGCAATTTTTCTTTTATCAAATGGGCAGTTTTCAGATTAGGCAAACTCCATATCCCATATTGCAGCGATAAATATTGCCGCAGTCCATTTAATAAATGGTTGATTACAGTCAATTGCTCGCGTTTTACTTCTCCCACGGAATCTAAAATATTTTCAAATTCATCAGGTTCTAATCCTAATTTTTGAGGAGCCTGAGCCAATATCTTTTTCGCAGAGACAGTGACAATAATTTGATTAACCTCTTCTACCTGTTGGTGAACCATCGGACTATTTAATTGCCTGTCTAAGTGGTTTAATTTTTCTAAATACTTTGTCATGATCGAATTCCTTAATAATGATTTTACCATTCAATCATATTTAAATCAGTTATAATAGTAAGAGTATATAAAAGGAGAGATTAAATGGCAAAAAATGCTAAAGATCTTAAACAAAATAGCAATGACAATGAAAGTTTAGGACGCTTTGTTCTTGAAATTATTATCATGATGGCTGTTTTGATAGGCATTTATTATCTGATTTTTAGTTTCGTTCTGTCTAATGAAACTGTTTCGGGACCATCAATGCAGCCAACATTTGAAAGTAATGATCGAGTGATCGCGGTTAGACATTTTACATTGAAGCGGAATGATATTGTCATTTTAAAAGCTCCGGACGAAAAAAACGCTTTATATATTAAGCGGATAATTGGCCTCCCCGGAGATATGGTTACCAGCAAAAATGATAAGCTCTATATTAATGGTAAACAGGTTTCTGAAGCATATTTAAATAATAGTCTAAAGAAAGCCGCTAATAAGAATGGCACGCTTTATACAAATAACTTTACTTTGAAAAAACGAGTTCCTAAAAACTGCTATTTTGTCATGGGTGATCATCGAAATGTTTCTAAAGATTCACGCTATTTTGGCTTTGTAAAGCGCAGTGCAATCGTTGGCAAAGTTAAACTGAGATATTGGCCACTTAATCAGTTGAAAATTTTCTAAAAACATTATTCAATGTGATCTTTCACTTTATGTTAAAATTGAACTGTAAGGAGATTCATTATGAACGAACAAGAAGAATTATCTGATGCAATTATTGATTACCAAGTTAAGCATCATGTAAATGATACTGATTTGGCTTTTGCTAGTCACCTTTCAGTTGAGAAAGTTCACGCAATGAAGACCGGCGATGGCGAATTTACCGATGAAGAAGTCAACCAGTTATATGATTACATGTCAGCTAATGCTTAAGTAAAAAAAGTTCCCAAGGCAAATGCCTTGGAAACTTTTTTTGTCTATTTTTGTCCTTCTTCTTTTAATTCTTTCTCTTCTGCATCAAAGCCAGAGTGATGAATTTTTACTTTACGATCACCAAGATAAATTTCAATACAGGTCCATAACAGCAATGCAGCGATCACAACAATTACAAAGTAAGCAATAATCGTTGACACTTCTTTGGAAGCAAATTTAAAACTGACAAATTGACTTGGTAAATTGTATAAATTTAAGAAAGTTAAAACTAGTGCACAAGCCCAACCAAGATAATGCCATAAGGGCTTATTTTTAAACTCGCCCATTTCAGCTTTATTATTAGTCATTATCAGCAGTGGTAAAACTGAGAATGGTAACGCGAAGGCTAAGAAAACCTGTGAATTTTCCATCAGCATATTTAATGCAAAGTGTTGTTGCATTACGGAATCATTCATTGTAAATGAAACACATAGGAGCACCGGAATAACTGATAACAGACGGGTGACTAATCTTCTTGCCCAGAGTGGCATTTTTAAGTGAATATAGCCTTCCATAATGACCTGTCCTGTAAGTGTACCGGTGATAGTTGAATTCTGTCCAGAAGCCAAGAGAGCAACGGCAAACAGCGTCGAAAGGATACCAGTTCGTGCAACATGAACCAGCAACGGATCGCTCAGCATTTTGGCATTGTCCAAAGCCTGATAAAGACCAAAGAATGAAGAATCGCGAACAGCTCCACTCTTGAAGACAGCAGCTCCCATAATGAGAAGCAAGGCATTTACTAAAAAAGCCAAGGATAATTGGATATTTGAATCCAGAGCTGTATATTTTACGGCATTGCGAATGAGCTGCAAATTATGGTGATCAATTTTTCTCGTCTGTGAAATCGCAGAGTGAAGATACAGATTATGCGGCATAACAGTTGCACCAATAATCCCTAGCGTTCCAGTTAAGGGCGAAATACCGCCGACTACGGGATGCGTTTGAATAATTTTTGCGCTTGGAACTAAACCGACAAATGCCTTGCTCCAATCAGGATTTGACAGCAAAACCTCATATACAAAAACGAGCAAAATAACCAAGATCAAACAGGAAACAACTGCTTCGATTTTTCTAAAGCCAATTCTAGCTAATAGCAGCAACAATAAGACATCAAGTACCGTAATAAAAACAGCCGGTACCAAAGGAATATCAAATAAAAGATTTAGCGCAATCGCGGCACCAATAACTTCAGCAATGTCAGTTGCCATAATTGCCAATTCAGTCATTAGCCATAAGACGATGCCGAGAGCTTTTCCTGTACGCAGTCGAATTGCCTGTGCCAAATCCATTTGCGTAACGATTCCTAATTTGGCAGCCATGTATTGAAGAAGCATGGCCATCAAACTTGAAATTAGAATCGTCGACATTAGAATATATTGAAAACTTTGACCGCCGGTAATTGAAGTTGCCCAATTACCCGGATCCATATAGCCAACAGCCACAAGTGCACCAGGGCCGGTATAGGCCCACAGCATGCGCCAAAAGGTACACTTTTTGGGAATTTCAATAGTGCCATTAATTTCTGACAGTGATTTTCCATTCGCATATCTAATTAAATAATGTTTTCCTTTTTGCTTCGTTAATAAGACCTTCCTAGAACAAATGAATGTTTCTGTATTCTATTGTAGACTTTTCATATAAAAAAGATCATTCTCTTTGTGAAAAGAAAATTGTCTATCCGTTAATTATTGTTAGCTTTAGACTCAACATATTTGTTATAAAGCCGGACTCCTAAAACAATGCAGCAAAAAGCATGATGACAAATGGATATATAAATTGAATCACGTTTAAATAAATAGTATTAGCCTCAGTCATTTGACTTGGGACTGCCATAAAACGTCTTTCTGCTCTTTCCCAATATGCATTAATTACACCATTAATTAAATTTGCTAAGTATACCCCGGCGACAACTATAATTACCGTAGATAGCCAGCGAATTAGTTTTTTATTATGTGATGGCAAAACATCAGCGATAGTTTGAGAAGAAAAATTAACGAAAGAAACAAAAGTCATAATTAACACGCCACCAGATTGAGACACATCTCCAATCCTTTTGGGTCACCGCTGTTAATCCAAAAAGCTGTTACGCCCTTCCAAAAATTCTGTGTTGAGAAACTATTGGAAGTGACAAATGACGTGGCACCATTAAGTAAAGAAAGTACTAAAATTTGTGAAATAAAAATCACGATACAGTTCAAAAGAGTGCTAGTAATATTAGCTAAAAACAATTTGCTATCAGAAATTGGAATTAGCCGCCAAGTTTGACTGAATTGCCATTTTTCATTTTTGAAGATAACCCATCCTAAAAAGACAAGATCAAAGATCATTGTTGTTTGAATGACAATGGCGTATGGGATCAGCCAGCCCGTGAAATGCTCATATCCCAGTAGGCTGTATTTGTTATGAGAGACGATAATGAAAAGTGAGTAAAAAATCACAACTAAAGCTTGCACAGACAAAAAGAATTTTACATATCGGTTTCTGCGATGGAACAACTCCGTGCAAGCTTGTTTAAAAGTAGTCATATCTATCCCCCTACTTTTCTAATTATTTTGCTTTGCTTCAACGAATTTATCAATCAAGGCATAGTTGGCAGCACCAAAGATCAGATCAAAAATCAACAATTCAATAGTCTCTGGCATAAAGCTGGATGCAAATGAACTATCTTTGAAGAACCATGGATTGCTGTAAATTTCACCGAACATGTTCATTGCCCAGATCACCAAGTAAACGATGACAATCAATACGATTGCTCTAATGACGAAAACAATAAATTTGTTTGACATCATTGGCAAAAAGTCGACGATGGCGCGACTAGTGAAATGCAAGAATGAAATAATGACATACCAGAAAAGACCCAGCAAAATCATGAATAAAATTAAGACTAAGAAATCACCAATATTAACGTCAGCCCAATGATCAACAACGGCCTCCTGATGCAGAGCATAAGCAATTGCTTTTCTAATTCCATTACTTGAGGCATAAGCAATCAAACAGCCAATTAAACCAACAATTGATTGCATAATAACTAAGTAAATGAAACTACAAAATGAACTCAAAGTGTTGCAGAGATAGATCTTACCATCACTCATTGGCACCAAACGCCAAGTTTGACTGCAGTTAATCTTTTCATTTTTCCAAGCAGTTAAAAGCAAGTAAGCAAAGTCGGCTATGAAACTGTACATCAGAAAAATCACAATATACATTAAAATCCAAGCTGGAAGCCAAGGAATTTTGTTGCCAAACATTTGTGCACTTTTAAAGTTAGGCGTCGTAGTTGCCGTAATAAACAAAGTTACTAAAGCCACTGCAACTTGAATTAAAAATACTATATAGGCTGGCTTGCTCTTTTGTTTAAATAATTCTCTGAATAAAGTCCAAAACTTAGTCATAATTACTCATCCTCGCCTTCGTATAAACCTTCATAGTATTCCTCAATACTCTTATGTTCTTCACGAATCTTATCAGCCGTTTTATGAGCAAAAACAGTATTATTCTTGATTACGACAACTTCATCAAGCAAGGCAGCAATTTGATCTACAAAGTGATCCGAAATTAAAATAGTTGACTGTTCGCTCTTCCAAAGAATAATCGAGTTGATAATTCGCTTACGAGCCATTGGGTCAATCCCTGCGAATGGTTCATCCAAAAGATATAAGTCTGCTTGCCTGGCAAAATTTAAAGCAATAATAAGTTTCTCTCGTATCCCGCGCGATAATTGACTTAACTTCATATCAGGATCCAATTTCATAAATTTGCGTAGTTCATCAAATTCGTTCTCATCAAAATCATTAAAGATATTAACGTAGAAGTTTACGACATCGCCAATTTTGGTTGATTCTGAGAAACCAGTCAGGCCATCGGTAAATGACAAAAATGACTTTCTTTTTGCCACATCATTAGTGTCTTTTAAGGTAACACTTCCCTTATAATTCTTGGCTACGCCGGCAATAATTCGCATCAAAGTAGTTTTGCCTGCCCCATTTTCTCCTAGCAGGGCCACAATTTTTCCAGGTTTTAAACTTAAATTAACATCTCGCAAAATTAACTTTTGATTCTTTTTATAACTTAAATCCTTAATTGTTAGTAGGTCTTTCATTTTTATTCCCCTCCAAGTACTTACTTAATGCTGGTACTAATTCCTCTTTTTTAAGTCCTAAACGCATCATGTTTTGCACGAATTGCTCTAACTGACCATCTATCAGTGACTGCTTAGTCTGTTTCAATAAATCCGTATCTTCCGTGACGAAATTTCCTTCACCACGTTTCGTATAAAGAATGCCTTGATCATTCATTTGCTGCAAAGCGCGTTGAACCGTATTAACATTGACAGTTAACTCAACGGCCAGTTTTCGCACTGATGGAATTTTTTCGCCGGCTTTAAGTTTTCCCATTGCAATTTGGCGGTACAAATACTGTTCAATTTGTAAGTAAATTGGGATGTTATCCTTAAATTCCATATTCTCACCTCTTGCTTACTGTATTATATATCTATCACACTATTATAGTACAAAAAATATTTTGTCTTTGCAAGTCCTTAAGCTTAGCCAAATGTTCCACGAGTGTGATTTTTTACAATCCAAAAATAAAAGCCACCAGCAAACACTGCTATTAAAGTATTTGTTGGTGGTTTATTTTACTATTACAATTTCAGTGCATAACTTTTAAGCAAACTCAAATCAGCTGTTTTAGCCTGACATAATAGTCTTCTTAGCTGACAAGCAATATTGCTTGCAAAAGCTGCTTTTTCACTAAAAATGTTTCATTATTTTGCGCGTTCAGCATTTAATTCAGCCATTTTCAGCATAACATCGACTGTCTTGTACATTGACTCCAAGACAGTGTATTCATATCGACCATGCATGTTTTCTTCGCCTGCAAAAATATTTGGACATGGCAGACCCATATAAGTTAACTGTGAACCATCTGTACCGCCACGTACTGGATCTTCGTTAATTTCCAATCCTTCGGCCTTGTATGCATCACGAGCCAAATCTACGATATCCATATGTTTTTTCAACTCATCGGCCATATTGTAATACTGATCATTCATCTTTAGCTTGATGCGTTCTGTGCCAAATTCATCGTTCATCTTTTTAACGATTTCTTTGACTAAATTCTTGCGCTTTTCAAGGCCTTCACGTTCAAAGTCACGGATGATGTAATCCATATGCGCATTATCAACAGTGCCCTTTAAATCTAATAAGTGATAAAAGCCTTCTCTGCCTTCGGTGTTTTCAGGACGATCATGTTCAGGAAGCTGGTTATGAAAATCAATTGCTCATTGATCATCTGGCCCTTAGCTACAGCTGGGTGAACGTTAACGCCTTGAATATCCAAACTAAATTGTGCAGCTGAGAATGTGCCCCAATCAAGTTTGCCCGGTGCTTCACCATCGACCGTGAAAGCAAAATCAGCTCCAAAGTCCTTTACATCAAAATGTTCTGCTCCAGTACCGATTTCTTCATCCGGTGTGAAGGCCAAACGAATCTTACCGTGTTTAATTTCAGGATGGTTCATTAAATATTCGGCGAAGGTCATTAATTCAGAAATTCCACATTTGTCATCCCCACCAAGCAAAGTATCACCCGAAGCAGTAATAATTGTTTGTCCTTTGTATTTCTTCAAATTTGGAAAGACTTCTGGATCAAGGTAAAATTCAGAATCGCCTAATTGAATTTTGCTTTCGCCATCATAGTTTTCATGAATCTGTGGTTTGACATTTTCCGATTCAAAATCAGCAGTATCACAGTGTGCTAAAAATCCCATAACAGGCACATCATAATCAACATTTGATGGGATTTCTGCAATCACGCAGCCAGCCTTCTGGTTGTAATGAATATCGCTTAAACCTAATTTTTCAAGGTCTTTCATCACAACATTCTTTTGAAAGTTCTCTTCTCTTTCAGTTGATGGAAAACGATCAGCATGTTCGTCAGAACGTGAATTGACCTTAACATATTTTAAAAATCTGGGCAGCAAGTTTGGATATTCCATAATTATCTCCTTTTAAAATAAATCTTCAAACGGGTTGGTTGATACTTCAGAAAGTTCAACGCCAACCTGCCAGTTGTTCTCTTGATTCCATTTTTTCAAACGATCATAGACCTTGTATTTAAACAGTTTTTCGGTGTAATGTCCTGGGTCTACTACGGTTAAACCAGAAGAGATCATATCATGACCAACGTGGTAATAAACATCCCCAGTAATAAAGGCATCTAAGCCTTCATCAACAGCACGGTGCCAAAATTTGCCGCCATCACCACAAATAAAGGCTACGGTTTTCACCTTTTTATCATCACTAGCAGTAATGAGTCGAGCCATTTTGATATTCATTTTTTCCTTTACATAATAAGCAAATTCCTTAGCTGTCATTTCTTTAGGGAGTTCACCTTTACGTCCAATTGCGATTCCGTCTTCATCAGGCGCAAATGGTTCGAGATTTTTTAAACCGAGTTCTTCAGCTTGCCAATCGGCAGATCCGTCTTGCGCCTTATCGGAGTTGGTATGAATTGAATAAACGGTAATACCGTTCTTGATAATATTGCCATACATTGCATTCTGAGGGTCTGCAAAATCCAAATTTCTTGCTGGCCTAAACATTACTGGATGGTGACTGACGATAAAATCAACGCCCTTATCAACCGCTTCTTCAACCACTTGTGGCCGGACATCTAAAGTAGTCATAACTTTGGTTACAGGAGCCTCCATTGATCCAATCTGCATTCCGACGGGATCACCCTGACTAGCTATCTCTTCGGGAAAATCTTGACGTAAGCGGGCAACGATATCTTTAACTTTAGTCATTTAATTCCTCTTTAATTAACTCAGTTAAATGATTAATATGATTAATTCGTTCAACATTTTTGTTTTTAGCTTTATTTAAACTGACCAGCAGTTGCTGATAATATGATAATTGTCTTTGCCATTTTTGCTTAAAAATTGGTTCTTTCGCCTTTAAAATCAATGGACCAAATAATAATTCTTTTTCGGTTAATGGCACAATTTGATTAATTTTTTTTGCTTTAATCAATTCATAAGTATGACCAGCTTCCGCTATTAGCCGTTCTTGGACAATTTGATAGCCGTGAATCATAATCCAGCCTCTGACTTCAGGTTCACCAATATTAGCTTCAAGAACCAATGTTGGAAACTTCAAACTGCGCAACCAAGCAGTATTTAATATCTCCGTCATGAGTTTGCCACCCATCCCGGCAATTACCACTGTATCAATTTGATCAGCTGCTGAAACAGTATCCAACCCATTACCCAGCCTAGTTTCAATCTGATTTTCAAAACCGGCTTTCCTAATATCCTCTTGGGCATTTTTTATTGGTCCTTGTCCAATGTCACTGGCAATGGCATAGTTAATTTTTCCAGTTTTAACTAATTCAATTGGTAAATAAGCATGATCCGTCCCAATATCAGCCACTCGGCTTCCAGGATCAACCATGTTCGCTAAGCTTTTTAGACGTAAATTCATAATTCCTCTAATTTAATTAATTTTTATTTGTTTTATGCAAATTATATCATTTTCACGGCCTCACTTTTAATAAGAAAAATAAGAATAATGCTAAAATTTGCCAAGCGCTTTTGTTACAATTAATTCAGAAGGCGGGTAATTATGAGTAGAACAGAACCTGTTACTTTAACCAACATGTGTATGGTTAAAAATAAAGACAAAATATTAGTTTTAGATCGCAATGATCCCGTGTGGCCAGGCCTCACCTTTCCTGGCGGTCATGTTGAAAGCCATGAATCTTTTCATGATTCTGAAAGAAGAAACGGGTTTAATAATTAAAAATCCAAAAATGGTTGGCGTAAAGCAATTCTACGATCATGACGATCACCGTTATTTAGTATTCTTCTATATTTGTGATCAATTTTCAGGGACAGTAAAAGCTTCTAATGAAGGAAGCTTAAAATGGATGACAAAGCAAGAATTGATGCAACACAAATTAGCTTATAATTTTGATCGTGATTTACCTGTTTACTTCGATTCTGAAATCAGTGAACACATTCTTGATGGAAAACGAGATGAATTGTTCTAATGAAAAAGATCTCGCGCATTTTGCTAGCAATTGGAATTATTGCAATCGTTATTTTTGCTGCGCAGCCCCTGTGGCGGTCAAATAGTTTCTTTAATCCAGTCCATCATACTAGCCAAGTTAAGAAAAAAAGTATAACCAAGAAAAAGAAAAAATATGTCCCAACCTGGGGTTATCCCTTTAAACGTTTATATGAAAAGAAAAACAAATTTAAGAGCGGACAAAAATATGGTGAAACCGATGTCTTAAGACGAACAAGTCCAAAAAGCTATTTTCATGATGGTTATGATTTTGGTTTTTCTGAAGTAGGACATAAGGCTGTTCTTGCGGTACATGCGGGTACTGTTCACCGCGTTCATTATCGTGCAGGGATGGGACTTTACGTTTGGATCATCAGTAAAGATGGATATGTAGAAATTTATCAGGAAGGTTTCTTAAATAACTACGATATTTACGTCAAAAAAGGTCAGCATGTTAAATTAGGACAAAAAATCGGCGAACTTACCGGATCGCATATTCACTTAGGAATTACTAAGACTGATAAACATTATATTGATAAACATGGAGATCCATGTGGCAATTGGTGGAAAAATAATGGCACTTGGCTAAATCCAATGAAGATTATTAACGATGATTTAGCTAAAGCGGGCAAACATTATCAATAAAAAAAGCATCATAGCTATGCCTTAACGGCAATAGTTATGATGCTTTTATTTTCTTATTATTTCTAAATTATCTTAGTCCAAGAAATCCTTTAATTGGTTTGAGCGACTTGGGTGACGCAGTTTGCGCAATGCTTTAGCTTCAATCTGACGAATCCGTTCACGAGTAACGCCAAAGACTCTACCTACTTCTTCTAAAGTACGAGTACGACCATCATCTAGACCAAACCGTAAACGCAAAACGTTTTCCTCACGATCAGTCAATGTATCAAGCGTTTCCTCCAATTGTTCCTTCAACATTTCGTAAGAAGCATGTTGTTCAGGACTAGTAGCTTCCTTATCTTCAATAAAGTCACCTAAGTGTGAATCGTCTTCTTCACCAATTGGCGTTTCCAAAGATACAGGTTCTTGAGCAATTTTTAGAATATCACGAACCTTGTTAGTTGGCATATCCATTTCGGCACCAATTTCTTCTGGAGTTGGTTCACGACCCAAGTCTTGCAGCAATTGACGTTGAATTCTAATCAATTTATTGATTGTTTCAACCATGTGAACCGGAATTCTGATAGTTCTAGCTTGGTCGGCAATCGCACGAGTAATGGCCTGTCTGATCCACCAAGTAGCATAAGTTGAGAACTTGAATCCTAAACGGTAGTCAAATTTATCTACGGCCTTCATAAGACCCATGTTACCCTCTTGAATTAAATCTAGGAAGGACATTCCACGACCAACATAACGTTTAGCTATCGAAACAACCAAACGTAAGTTAGCTTCAGCCAATTCTTGCTTAGCTTCTTCATCGCCATTTTCAATTCTTTTGGCCAAAGCAATTTCTTTATCAGCATTAAGAAGTGGAACACGACCGATTTCCTTCAAATACATCCGAACAGGGTCATTCATTCGAACGCTGGAAGGAGCTGACATATCCTCTAATTCTTTCTTTTCAATATCTTTTTGCTTCTTTAAAGCTAATTTAGATGGATCACCATTCTTATCAACAATACTGATCCCATTATCTTCGAACTCCTGGACAAGTTGATCAACAGCCTTGCCTTGTAAGTTATAAGGCTCAATTAAACGGTCAGTAAAGTCTTGCTCTATGATTTCCTTGCTCTTCTTAACATCTTTAACGACTTTTTTAACCATCTTATCTAAAGGTAGTTTGTTTGTTTGTTCTGCCACTAAAAAAGCCTCCTCTATTAGCCCTTGATTCTCTTTAATTGCAAAATCTTTTGCGTCAAATTCAAGATTTCTTGATTGTCATTTCGACGTTCGGCATCCTCAATTTTATTTTTTAACTTATTCAGTTGTGAATTGATATCGCGCTTTTTAAGTGAACTAATGATCTCATCGATTTCACGACCAGAAAAATTTTGGGGCATCTCTCTCATTTCAGCATTTACTATTATACCTTGAAGTTGCTCAGGAATAAAATCTAAGAAACTATTAATTGTGGTTTCTTCATGAGTTTGAATAAATTTTAGCCATAATTCTGCGATTTGCGCATAACCTTGATCAGGAAACAGAAAATGCTGCTCCAAAATATAATCTCGTGCTTGTTCAGAATGCATAAATAGATAAAGCAACCGCGTCTGTGCTGAGTCATATTTTGGTTGTACCGTATCTTGATTATCTTCAAATTCTACAGGATTAGTAGTTTCTTTCCTATTATTTGGTTGATAGCGTCCTTTATTGCGATTCGCGCGAAACAAACGGCGGCGTTCGCGCATTAAGTTAATCTTCAGTGAATCTTTTGAAACGCCCTGCTGCTTAGCAAGCTTATCAATGTATAAATCCTGCTCAACTGGATTGCTTAACTGAGCAATCTGCTTAACGGCTTCACTTAAGAATGTAATTCGTTCTCGGTCATTTTTTAAGTTATACTTTTTCGCTAAGCGTTTTAAGAAAAAGTCGGTCGGAGACAATGCACCTTTGACTTCTTCCAAATACTTTTCTGCCCCGTATTTTTTGACATATTCGTCAGGATCGAGTTTTTCCGGTAGAACGACAATTCCCAAATTAAAGCCGCCAGCTTGTTGGAACATTTTTGCTGCACGTTCTTCAGCATGAACGCCAGGATCATCACCATCATAATTAACGATAATATTGCGTGAAGTTCTTTTTAGCATATAAACTTGCTGATCAGTCAAACTTGTCCCCATAGAAGCAATTCCAGAATGAACGCCTGCTTTATATGCTGAAATTACGTCCATATAGCCTTCATATAAGACAAGGTGCCCTTCACGCCGAGCCGCCTTTTTGGCCTCTGAGAAATGAAAAAGTGCCTTTGACTTAGTGAAGATTTCAGTTTCAGGACTGTTCATATATTTGGCTTCAGTTTTGTCCTGAGAAATTCGTCGACCAGAAAAGCCAATAACCTTACCACTTTCATCGCCTAATGGAAACATTAAACGATCACGGAAACGATCAAACAAACGGCCATCTTTGCTTTGGATAAACAAGCCACTTTTTGCCAAATTATCGTCGCTATAGCCTTTGCCTCGCAAATAAGTTAGCAGGACATTCTCAGAATTTGGAGCATAACCAATTTGAAAATGATCCAACAATTCTTCAGAAAGCTCACGCTCACGGGCGTATTTCATCCCCCGCTCACCAGCCTGCGTAGTCAGCAAGACATGATGATAAAAGCTGGTAGCATCCTGATGAATTTTCAGCAACGGACTCATTTGTACCGGTGTTTGACCATAGCTGCTCGGCATTGGAATGTGAGCAAAATTGGCGACTTGTTCTACGCTCTCTGGAAAAGTGAGATTATCCTTATACATCAAGAATTTAAATACGTTTCCGCCCTTACCACAGCCAAAACATTTAAAAAATTGCTTTTCTTCATTAACCGTGAACGAAGGTGTTTTTTCTTGATGAAAAGGGCAAAGACCAATATAGTCTTTGCCTTTCTTTTCAAGTGAAACATATTGGCTGATGACATCAACAATATTTACGTTGTTTCGAACTTCATTAATAAAATCTTCTGGAATTCGACCAGCCATTGAGAATCACCTATTCTTTTATTATTTGATAACTAATTTGCTTAAGTCACCCAAACGATCTGCTAAGACACTAACTTGACTAAGTTGAGCTAAACGATTGTTCCTAACTTTTTTGTCTTTAGCCATAATCATATTAGTATCGAAGTAACGATCAATTACTGGCTGCAATTGAACGAAACCTTGGTACAAATCAGCCAAGTTTTGAATTTCTTGCAAGTTTTGAATACCTGCAAATAATTCATTTTCACTAGCATCCTCGAACAAGTTTTCATCAACTTCGGCTTGTTTGTTATTGAACTTAGCCTTCTTCAAAATATTGTCAATTCTAGTCAAGCTTTCAACAACTGGCTTAAATTCGGCATCATCGTGGTGTAAGCCAAGTACCTTGGCAGCTGATAAGATTTCGCTTGGATCTTGTTGACTTGAAGCAAGAACAGCATCGATAACATCATACTTAAAGTTGTTCTTTTGCAAGTATTGCTTAATTCTGTCACGAATGAAGAGCGCAATTTGTTCGTCTTCTTCATTGGTCTTTGGCAATTTAGCTGGTGTCTTACCATCTACCAATTCTACAATTTCAGGCAAAACTTGGTTAAATGGCAATGACCATTTTTGATTCAATAAAATTCTTACAATTCCGTAAGCATTACGACGCAGTGCATATGGGTCGTTTGAAGAACTTGGAATCATACCTGCGCCAAAGAAAGTAAGAATGGTATCAATCTTATCAGCAACAGACAATAATGAACCAACAGTAGTTTCTGGAAGTTCGCCCTCAGCAGTAGTTGGCATGTAGTGTTCTTTAATAGCAACAGCTACTTCTTCATTTTCGCCTGCTAAACGAGCGTAGTGCATTCCCATTACACCTTGAAGTTCAGCAAATTCACCAACCATTTGGGTAACAAGGTCAAATTTGTAAAGTTCTGAAGCTCTATCAAAGTCCTTAACTACGTTTTCATCTAAATTCCAACGCTTGGCAAGATAATCACCGATTAAGCGAACACGCTTCATCTTTTCAGCCATTGAACCAATCTTGTCGTGGAAGGAAACATTCTTCATCTTATCAACGAAATGACTTAATGGATACTTGCGGTCTTCGTCATAGAAGAATTGAGCGTCATCCAAACGTGCAACCAAAACCTTTTCATTACCTGAAATAACATTATCCAAGTAATCCTTATTACCATTTCTGACAGCAATAAAGTGATTGATCAGCTTGCCGTTTTGATCATAGACTTCAAAATAACGTTGATTATCCTTCATTGAAGTAATTAAAACTTCATCTGGAATATTCAAATATTTTTCATCAAAGCTACCAACAAAAACAGTTGGATATTCTACCAAGTTGGTAACTTCTTCAAGCAAGTTCTTATCTTCTTTAACCTTCCAGTTGTTTTTCTTAACCAAATCATTCATTTGGTTGACAATCATGTCTTTACGTTCTTTAGCATCGACAATCACAAATTGGTCTTTCAATGCTTCAACATAATCATCAGCATTGGCCAAAACAACTGAGTCACCTAAGAAACGATGGCCCTCGGTTTTACGGCCTGCGGTAATATCCAAAATCTTAACTGGAATGACATCACTGTCATAAAGAGAAACGAGCCAGTGGATTGGACGAACAAATTCAAAGTCATTTGAATCCCAGCGCATCTTGGTTGGGAAGGTCATGTCCTTGATGATATCGCTCATGCCAAGCAAGATATCGCTTGCTTTTTTACCCTCTTTTTGAACATGAACATAAGCATATTCAGTTCCTTTAAGTTCTTCAAAGTAAATATCATCAGTAGTTATGCCTTGACCGCGAGCAAAACCTTGAGCAGCCTTGGTCCAGTTGCCGTCTGCATCTTGTGCAATCTTCTTTGCAGGGCCTTTTTTAACTTCATCAATATCGTCTTGCTTTTCGGCCAAGTCTTCAACCAAAATTGTTAAACGACGAGGAGTTGAATAAGTCTTGATATCTTTGAATTTTAAGCCATTTTCTTTTAAAAATTTCTTGGTTCTGTCAGCCAATTGCTTCACACTGCGAGAAACAACGTGAGCTGGCATTTCTTCAGTATCAATTTCAAATAAATAATCTTTAGCCATTTTCAACGCCTGCCTTCTTGTCTTGTGCATTCTTGAGAAGTGGGAAGCCACGCTTTTCACGTTCTTCAACAAACTTAACTGCTACTTCGTGAGCTAAGTTTCTGATTCTGGATAAGTAGCCAGCACGTTCAGTTACTGAAACGGCACCACGTGCATCCAACAAATTGAAGGTGTGTGAACATTTCAAAATGTAATCATATGCAGGGTGAACCAAGTTTTGATCAAGAAGACGTTTAGCAGTTGCTTCGTAAATATCAAAGAATTTAAGCAATTGTTCTTGGTTTGATTCTTCAAAAGCATATTTTGAGTGTTCATATTCAGGTTGCTTAAAGATATCACGATAAAGCACGCCATTGCCCCATTCAAGATCAAATACTGAATTTACATCTTGAATGTATGAAGCCAATCTTTCAACACCGTATGTAATTTCACTCATAGTTGGTTTGACATCAAGTTCACCGACAACTTGGAAATAAGTAAACTGACTAACTTCCATGCCGTCAAGCCAAACTTCCCAACCAACACCGGCACAACCCATTGATGGGTTAGCCCAGTTGTCTTCAACGAAACGAATATCGTGTTCCAGTGGATCAATTCCTAAAACTTTCAAAGAGTCCAAATAGTATTGTTGAATATCCTTTGGAGCTGGTTTAATAACTACCTGGAACTGGTGGTGTTGGAATAAACGGTTTGGGTTTTCACCATAACGACCATCTGCAGGTCTTCTTGAAGGTTCTACATAACATGCTGCCCATGGTTCTGGACTAACAGCACGAAGAAAAGTGTAGGGACTCATCGTACCTGCACCTTTTTCAACGTCATATGAAGGCATAATCATACAACCTTTTGAAGACCAGAATTGTTCCAGCTTAAAGATCATATTTTGAATATTTAATTTCTTATCTGCCATTTTTCCATTTCCTTCCTGCGCTAGGCCATAAAAAAAGCCTATGCAAAATTTTGCATAGGGACGAATATTATCGCGGTTCCACCCTAATTCAGGAAGTATTCTTCCTGCTCTTAATTTAACTTGACTAGAGGCGCCTTTTCCTAGATGTCCTTTCACCATACGACATTCGCTAAAACTAGTACTTTTCTAAATCCCTCATCTTCATCAAATACATAGTTGATTTTACCACATGAAAGCAAGTAAAACTAGTTATTTGAAGGGTTAAACAGTTTTAATTCATCAAGAAATTTCTTAGTTTTTAAATTCAAGTCAATTGTCCCTCTATAAATTCGATCAATTGCTTTTCTAGTAGCCTTTTTTGTATCGGAAGATAGTTTGATTGAGCCTAGCCTTTCAAATGGTAATAAATCTATCGTCCGCAAAACGGCTGTCTCTTTAGGCTTTAGATGCAATCTGCTATTTTCAGTTGCAAAATGATCGCTGCAAATCACGCCACCCAATTTGATCGAATAATCAAAAATACCTGTTTCCTTACCACAAATTAGACAATGCCTTAATTCTGGTTCCACTCCATATGCTTTCAGCATCTGCATCTGCACAATTTGCGTTATCATCTCTGGATCAGTATTTTCATTTATTCGTTCAAGGGCAAACTTCGCAAGCTCATAGTATTTGCCTAAAGGCTGATATTCTACAAAGGCATGATCAATTAAATCCAAAATAAAAGAAGCATAAGCATTTTTGGTTAAATCATTATATAAACCATCATACTGCTTTACTTCTTTATAGGTACGCAGATTGCTTAAACCACGACCATTGGTATAAATGACATAACGACCATATGAAAAGTTCAATGTCGCCGCATTCAACTGCGATTTTGGCCGTAAGGCTCCGCGTACAACTAAGGTAATTATGCCATCTTCTTTAGTTATGATTTTCGCCAGCAAATCTGCTTCTTTATATTTTTGCCTTTTAAAAATGATCCCTTGAACTTCTTTAAGTTCACGCGTCATTAATTTAATTCCTTTTTGTCATATCCAATTAGTTTCAAGAAACTTGGATCTGAACGCCAATTATGTTGGACTTTTACCCAAAGGCGAAGGTTTACTTTTTCACCAAGCAAGTTTTCAATTGCTCTACGCGAATTAATACCAATTTGTTTTAGCATCTTTCCGCCTTTGCCAATGATAATGCCTTTTTGACCATCACGTTCGACATAAATCGTTGCTTCGATTTGCAATTTTCCTTTAATGCGCTGATTCATTCGGTCCACTGCCACAGCGGTAGCATGAGGGACTTCTTGAGCAGTTAGTTGTAAAATTTGCTCACGAATTAACTCTGCGACAACAAAATATTCAGGTCGATCAGTAATTTGGTCCGAGCCATAATATTGCGGACCTTCAGGAAGGTATTTATTTAGGGCAGTTAATAAGTCTGGAATGCCAATACCTTCAGTTGCAGAAACCGGTAGAAATTCTGCAAAATCGCCTAATTTGCGATAAGAATCAATAATTGGCAAAAGCTTATCAGGATGAATTTCATCAACTTTGTTAATAATCAGAAAAACAGGTACTTTTACTTTTTGGAGCAAGTCAGCAACAAACTTGTCATCTTTTCCTGCTTCATCTGGTTCAACCATAAACATTACTAAGTCAACGTCATTCAAACTTGAATAGCTGGCTTTGTCCATATATTCGTCTAGTTTAGAATGCGGCTTAAATATTCCTGGTGTATCAACAAAGACAACCTGCATGTCATCACTTGTATAAATTCCGGAAATTCGATTGCGCGTAGTTTGTGGTTTATTTGACGTAATCGCAACCTTTTCACCGACCAACCGATTCATTAAAGTTGATTTGCCCACATTAGGACGACCAACAATTGCAACAAAACCAGATTTAAACTTTGTTTCTTTTTTCATTACTTTCCTCTGCCAACATCTAACTGATCAGGATATAAAGGCAAACCATATTCTTCTAAAACTTTGCCTTGAATGCCAAACATTTCTTTTGCCTCTTCAGGTTTAATGTGGTCATAACCATTTAGATGCAAAAAGCCGTGGACAACAGTATAACCAAATTCCCGGTCAAAGCCCGTACCATACTCAACACTATGGCGCTTAATGACACTAGGACACATAAAGAGATCACCGATATCTTCTTGAAAATCTGGATCATCAGCAAAAGCGGCCATATCCAGATCATCTTCGCCATCTTCGATAGCAAAAGAAATCACATCAGTTGGACGATCCTTATCGCGATATTTCAGATTGATTTCGTGACTGCGATCCTCATTGACAAAGTTAATACTCATCTCTAAGTTGTTTTTTTTGCCAATTTTAGTTTTAGTAAGCAACAATAATTTTTCTATCCAGTCTTTCCAACATCTCTTATCATCGTTTAAAAAACCGACTTCATCATTATAGGTAATCTCAATTGGATCCATTTTAGCGTTTTGCGTCCTTTTTTTCGTAAGCATTAATAATTTTGGTAACAACTGGGTGACGAACAACATCATTTGCGGAGAAATTAATAAATTTGATTTGATCAATTCCCTTCAAAATATGCTGAGCATCAATTAATCCACTATGTTGGCGACCAGGTAAATCAACCTGAGTCATGTCACCATTGACGATCATTCTTGAATTAAAGCCAAGCCGAGTTAAAAACATCTTCATTTGGGAATCGGTTGTATTTTGGGCTTCGTCCAAAATTACGAAGGCATCATCCAAGGTCCGGCCACGCATATACGCAAGCGGTGCGACTTCGATTGTTCCTCTCTCCATCAACCGATCGGTAGTATTAGTACCCAAAATCGCATAAAGGGAATCATATATTGGTCTTAAATATGGATCTACTTTTTCTTTTAAATCTCCTGGCAAAAATCCGAGTGATTCACCTGCTTCAACAGCAGGTCTGGTTAAAACAATTCGCGATACTTCACCCTTTTTAAAAGCAGCGATTGCACAAACAACGGCTAAGAAGGTTTTACCTGTTCCGGCCGGTCCGATTCCGAAAACGACATCACTTTTTTGAATGGCTTCAACGTAACGCTTTTGCCCCATATTTTTAACTCTAATCGGGCGACCTTTAGCATCCCGAATTAAAATCTTTTTATACAGATCAGCAAAGTATTCCGTTGTACCTTTGTCTGCCATTTTCATTGTACTAACAACGTCGGGCGCACCAATGTTAACACCGGTATTCACAACATTGTCTAATGCTTTTAAAACAGCTAGGACTTTTTTGATGCCATCTTCATTGCTACCGTCAATGACAATTTCATTACCGGTATCTGTGACGGATACATCATAGCCTTCAGATAGCAACTTCAAATTACCATCGTTAATGCCAACTAAATTTTGAATATTTTCTGGTTTTTCAGGAATAAAACTTGTTTGAGCCAAAAGACCCGCTCCCTCTTTATTAATTAAGATGATCGCGAACTAAAGCTGAAGTTTGTTTACCGTCAGCGCGTCCCTTAACTTTAGGCATAACAGCTTTCATAACCTTGCCAAAGTCAGATTTGCCTTTAGCACCAACTTCTTCAATTGTTTCTTTAACGATTTTATCTAATTTATCCTTGGATAATTGCTTTGGCATGTAACCTTCAACCACAGCAAGTTCCTTCTTGGTTTCCTCGACTAAATCGTCTCTCTTAGCCTTTGCGAATTCAGCAATAGATTCTTCTCTTTGCTTCTTTTCGCGGTTAAGTACTGTTAATTCTTCGTCAGCGTTTAATTCGTGACCTAACTTAATCTTTTCATTCATTAATGCAGATTTGATCATCCGCACTGTGTTTAACTTCACTTTATCTTTATCCTTCATAGCTTGTTTCATATCAGCCATGATTTTGTCAGATAAACTCAATGTAGTTCCCTCTTTCTCAAATAAACCTACACCAAAATTATAACAAACTTGCCTATTTTTTTCTGCATAAAATGCAGATAGAAAAAAGATCTGGCAAAACCAGATCTTTTTCTTATTTATTAATAATGTCTACGCTTACGTGCAGCTTCAGACTTAAGCTTTCTACGTACACTTGGTTTTTCATAGAATTCGCGCTTGCGGTATTCTTGTAAGGTACCACTTCTTGAGACGGAACGCTTGAAACGACGAAGAGCATCATCAATAGACTCGTTTTCATGAACGATTGTCTTAGCCATGTGTGATCCCCCCTTCCATTTCTTGGCGTTGCGCCATACGTTTAATTAAATTATAGCAAACGATATTTTTCGGTCAATAGTATCCGTTAATTTTTTGATATTTTTGTAATTTATTTAAAAAGCCATCTTAAAACGGGTTAAGCGATTTCATTTCATGGCGATGTTCGTTATAATTTAGTCAGAAAGAGGTGCAAAGAATGCCAGAAAAAGATAAGAAAATAGAAGTAAATATTATTATTATTTCCGATGCGGCTGGCGATACTGCTTTTAACAACGCAACAGCTGCTGCTGCACAATTCCCAGATGCAAAAATCAATTACCGGCGTTACCCATTTATTACTGATAAGAAGAAACTTGAAGATACTTTTAAAGAAATTGAAAAATATCCAAACTTAGTTCTTATCTATAGTCTAGTTAAAGATGACATGCAATTGACAGTAATTCGCTTTGCTCGCGAACATAAAATTCAAAGCGTAGATATTTTGTCTCCAGTCGTTGAAGCCTTGGCCCAAACCACTGATATGCGTCCAGTTGAGCAAACCGGTGCTCAGCACAAACTGAATGCTAAATACTTTGATCGTATTTCCGCAATGGAATTTGCTGTTATGTACGACGATGGTAAAGATCCTAAGGGCTTCCTAGAAGCTGATGTAGTTTTGCTTGGTGTTTCAAGAACTTCCAAGACACCATTATCACTGTACTTAGCTTACAACAAGAACTTAAAGGTTGCTAACTTGCCTCTTGTACCTGAAACGCATATTCCTAAAGAAATCTACGAAATTAATCCAAAGAAGATCATCGGATTAACAAATGATCCTTCCGTTTTGAATGAAATTCGCCGTCAAAGAATGATTTCTTATGGTTTGAACCCAGATACTTCATATTCTAACATGGATTCAATCAACAAAGAGCTTGAATCAGCGCAAAAGCTGTACAAGAAGTTGGGTTGCTACGTGATTAATGTTGCTCACCGTTCAATTGAAGAAACAGCTGCTTTAATTATGGATCACCTTGGTATTGAAGATTAAAGTTAAATAATTGCTTCTAAAAGGACATTTTCATGTCCTTTTTTCTTACATTTAATTTGTTAGTAACGGCTTTGTTATATTTCTTCGCTAAAATAGATTTATATTAAATAAGGGAGATAAGAATTTCGGTTCAAATATTTTGAACCATTCGTTTTTAATGAGATTAAAAAAGTACTATTTATTTCTGTAGTTGCGGCAGCTTTTTCTGCCGTTTCTTTTAGTGCACCTGCTGCACAAGTCAAAGCTGAAACCACAAGCAGCGCAAATACCACTAATAACAGTAAATATACCTGGGGCTATCCTTTTGCCAGCCTCGCTAAAAATGGCGTTAAACCAATGTATAATTCGCAACTTTTTGGCATTACCGACTATGCTCGCTGCCTCAATCCATTAAGCTACTTCCATGACGGTTGGGACCTTGGTTTAACCAGAACCACTCACAAATACATTAACAAGCATGGCTATCCTTGCAATAACTGGTACCGCAATGTAGGTACCTGGATGAATCCGGTAGCTATGATCGAAAAGAATTTAAATAAATAAACAAGTCGCCCGAGCGCGGCTTTTTCATGCTATAATCAAACTATTTGAAAGAAGGATTAAGATGAACAACGAACAAGAAAAAAATGCATTAAAACAAAAATTGCAAGCATTAGCAGCAGAAAGTCCTCAAAAAGAGGTCTCTTATCAAGACCTTTTCTCTCCTGCTTTTATGCAAAAGTATACTGACTTTGCCAGTTTTAGCTTTTTCATGCACGGCCTAAAGATAAAGGATTTCAATCAAATTGCTGATCTAAAAAAAGATCATCTGAATGACTTTGTTAAAAACAACTCTCACTTCACTAGTTGGGATGAAATGCAGCAAGCCGCCGTTAATGAATACATGACTAATCTTTTTTAACAAAAAAGGAAGCGAATTATCTCGCTTCCTTTTAATTTTGTTTAAACTATTTCCTGCTCCTTGAACCTGCCATATACCTTTTCTACTTCACTGACACTTACGAAAGCATACGGATCAGCATGTTCAATAATTTGACGAATATCATACATGTCATAACGGTCAATAATCGTAATCAACACTGTCTTTTCAGTATGGCTATACGCACCTTCAGCATCGTGGATAATAGTAATACCACGGTGCATTTTATTTTGAATACCGTCAATAATACTTTGCGGATGCTCCGTGATGATCATCACCTGCATCTTCTTATGCTGAGTGTAAATCGCATCGATTACTCGTCCATTGATAAAGATAGTCAAAGCAGAATACAAAGCTCTGGTCCAGCCGAATACAAAACCAGCTGCCGCAATGATTACTAAATTTACGAGAATATTAAACTTGCCATAGCTAGTTCCCGTCTTCATTCGAAAAACTATTCCGACAATATCCAAACCACCGGTAGAAATACCGTTCTTCAGCGCAAAGCCTGTACCAATCCCGTTAATCGTACCCCCGAAAATCGCACAAAGAAGTGGATCCCAGTGAACTTCCAAAGGTTGAATTACTCTCATCATGATTGAGCCTAAAACAACAGCAATAATCGTAAAGAAAGTAAATTTATGTCCGATCTTAGTCCAACCTAAAATGAATAATGGTACATTCAAAACAAAATACATCAAAGACGTCGAAATCGTGAACGGGAAAAAGCGTTCACTCACTGAGTTAATCAGCTGAGCAAAACCGGTAATTCCGGATGAGTACATATGCCCCGGCGTCCAGAAAAAATTCAGGGCAATCGCAACAGCTATTGAATAAAACAAGGCTGCTGACAATTTAGAGAAGAAATTATATCTTCGATTAAACCTATCAAGTTGGTCCATCTATTTATTAGTCCTTAGATTTCATAAAAAACAATACATAGATAAGTTTAACAAAAATACTTGATTGAACCAACTCTAATGTTTATTTTTGAACCGTGCTTGATAAGCTGCCCTTCCTGCGGATTCTTCCAGAGCATATCGTTCTGGATTCTTCTTATAAAAATCTTGGTGATATTCCTCTGCTGGATAAAAGGCAGATGCTTTCAAGATCTGCGTCACAATTGGTTTGTCGAAAATACCACTTTCGGCTAACTCTTTCTTGGATTCTTCAGCAATTTTCTTTTGTTCTTCAGAATTATAGTAAATTACTGGACGATACTGATCACCGCGGTCTTGAAACTGGCCCATTGCATCAGTTGGATCCGCAACTTGCCAATAAAGGTCAACCAATTTTCGATAAGGAAATTTCTCTGGCTCGAAAGTGATTTTGACAGCTTCAGTATGACCTGTTTTACCGGTACAAACTTCTTCATAAGTTGGATTAGCCACATGACCGCCAGTGTAGCCACTGACTACTTTTTCAATCCCGGGCAAAGTATCAAATGGCTCTACCATGCACCAGAAGCATCCCCCTGAAAAGATTGCTGTATCTAATTTTTTATCTGCCATATAGATGTTCCTTTCCTACTTGATAACTTGTGCACCATGCAGATCAGGCTTCAGGTGAACTAATCGACCATCTAAGCCTTAAAGCTGCAAATGTTTGATAAATGCGCTGCTTCTTTCTGCTTTAATTACGGTCCAAACCTGAAGTTTTATTTTTATCTTTATTATATTTATTCGATATTGCCTGCTTTAATGTAGCGAGCGACATTAATTCTGTAGTAGTACTTACCGTTTAATTTAACTTTCGCACCATAAACAGTTAGACTAGTTCCCTTCTTAAGAGTTGGAACGTAAACGCGTGTGCCCTTGCTGGTATATATGTAAGCATTATGACTTAACGTCTTGCGTGTACCATCAATGTTGCTGGCAACAAGGTGTTGGTTGCTGCCAATCTTATAGAAGTTGCGACCATTAATCCGAACAATACCACCAAGAACTGTTACTTTGCTATAAGTTGGGTAAACATAGCTGCCTGAACGCTTGCCAGTTGAATCATAAACAGCTGCACGGTGCATAACCGTCTTAGTGGTTTTGACAGTCCTGGTAGTTGATGTACTTCTTGAAACACTAGCTGAAGCCTGCTGATTAATATTGGTAGTAGCAGCTTGTGAGCTAGCGCTGCTTGTAGCAGTAGAGCTGGAGTTCATCGTTAAAGGCAACAATGAGATATTGCCGTCAACACTCAGACCGCGCCAATTATCAGTGAATTGCCAAATAATGACTCCGTCCATGGATGGGAAGTAATTGAAGTCAGCTGTATCAATTCGGCCCATCGTAGCATATGAAGCTACCCACAGTGAATTAGGATATTTGGCTAATACAGAACTTGTACTAATGTTGTTGTTCAAAATTGAAGCTGAAGAATAAAGCAAAGGTTGGTAACCTGCAGCTTCTACTTGGTCCATAAATGCTAAAATTGCAGTTGCATTTGCGCTTGCTGAACCAGTAACGACGTTGCCATCCCCTGTTTCATAGTCACAAGCAAGATAAGCACCTGATGGCAAACCCATTGATTTAGCTACAGAGACAGCGTACTTACCTTCAGCAGCTGCGGCTGAAGAATTAGAACTGAAAGTAGCAAAATGATAAGCCATTGGCAACATATTGTTAGCAATTGCACTATTGATTTGGCTTGCACCGTTTGGGTTTTGATAGCTTGTTCCTTCAGAAACCTTTACAATGGCAAATTGGCCGCCAGCTTTTGCCAAACTGCTTACATCACTGCTTTGGTAACTTGAAACATCTACACCATATGATCTTGCGGCAACGCTAGTAGTTGAAGCTTTAACTTTAACTACCGTTGGCAAAACGTGATTATTGTTTAAAACAAATCCGGTCGCCAAAGCAGTCCCACATGCGAGTACCGCCAAAATCTTTTTCTTACTTTGCATCTAATTACCCCGATCTTCTATTTTTATTCTTTTATTTTCAATTTACATTCTATCATGATTTGTATTTTACAACCTTAAATTAGCATGACATTCAGTTAAATAAAATAAAGGCTTTGAACATTGCAAGCGCTACACTTTGAGGTCTGGCAAAGATAAGAGCCAAAGCCAGTAAATCGTTAAAATAATAATTAAAATTATTGCGATAAAAACAATTAATTTTTCAAAAGGACCACCAACTTTATAGTGAAGTTTTGGCCCATGGCACTTTTTTCTAAAAGGCGTCAACCAATTTACGCCCCGCTTGCTAAAACTATCTTCCAATAAATGCAAAAAGTAACCGATCGTTAGTCCCAGCCATAAGCTGCTCCAATAATCTGGCAAATTCCATGAGGTAAATCTGATCGGCATTAATAGACTCATCAAAAAATAGATTCCGCCACTAAAAATCAGGAAGCCAATCAGTGAATGAGTGATTCCCCTGTGCCGCAAAAAAAGACTGAAATTGATGATAGACTTACGACTCACCGAACTATTATATTCATCAATATCTGGCAAGGAAGCACCGACTCCAGTTCCCAGTAGCATGATAAATGATGATCCAGGATTTATCTGCAAATTGTTGGTTGCAGCCAGGCCGAATTCGATGAGGGCAATACTAAAAATTCTATGGGAACGAGTTAACACTTCTTTCACCTCTTCAAAACAGCTGTTCTCATTGTAGCATACAAAGCCATATCATTTTTATACTTTACATAATTATGCTTATATCATTGGGCACAAAAGAAAAAGTAGCTCAATCAAGCTACTTTCCTCTTATTTTTAAAATCATTTGTCTTAAAAAGCACTAGCGGCCATGTAACGGTTCTTGTTTACTCTATAAGCTTTCACACCGTTAATTGTTCTTTGACCACCATAAGTTACAACAGTTGTACCACTAGCTACTGGTGAAGTTGAAGTTGTAACGCCTTTATTATTAAAGATCGTAGTTGAACTCTTCAATACCCGCTTTACACCATCAATGTTAGCCAACTTAATGTAAGAATTGCTGCCGACACGATAGTAACTGGTGTAATTAATCATGACAGCACCACCGTATATGTTGTAGGTCTTGTAAGTAGTAGCATATCTGCCTGTGAAGACGCCTTCGCTGTTGTAAATCTTAGACTTGGTCATAACCGTCTTCTTAGCGGTTACGCTGCCTGCTGATGGAGCCTGGCTTGAAGCTGCTGTGCTTGAACTTGAAGTAGTCAATGGTAAAAGTGAAATGTTACCGTCAATGTTCAAACCACGCCAATTATCAGTAAATTGCCAAATAATAACACCATTCATTGATGGGAAGTAATTAAAGTTAGGGGTATCAATTCTACCCATCGTTGCGTAAGATGATACCCAAAGTGAATTTGGAAATGCAGCAGTAACTGCACTAGTATTGATGTTATTGTTTAATAATGAAGCGCCTGAGTAAAGCAATGGCTTGTAGCCGCTTGCCTTGATTTGTTTCATGAATGCGATAATTGCTTTGGCACTTGCTGATTTGCCACCATTTACATTATTGCCATCACCAGTTTCCCAGTCACAAGCAATGTATGAACCAGAAGTTAAACCATAGGCCTTTGCACTAGCAACGGCGTATTTTGCTTCTGCAACGGCTTGAGTAGAATTAGCACCAAACAAAGCAAAGTGATATGCCATTGGCATCATACCATTAGCCTTAGCTGAAGCAATTTGTGCCTTAGCTTTTGGGTTACGGTAACTGGTACCTTCACTTACTTTAACAATAGCAAACTTTGCACTGCTTGAGACACTTGATGATTGATAAGCAGAAACGTCCACACCATATGAACGTGGAGCAACTGTCGCTGCCTTAACGGTTTGCGTTTGCTTTGCTGAAAAACTATTGTTTGTAATTGTTACGCTTGCAGTAACTAACATGCTTGCGCAAGCTAAAATGCTTAAAATCTTTTTACTACTCTGTTGCAATTAAATTCCCTCATTTTTAAAACTTAAATTCAGTACTTATTCATACCTATCACGCTAACCATAATAACAGATTTGTAGTAGAAAGAATTTACAATACTATAACAAATCTTAGGACTTTTGTAATAAATAAAAAAAGAAACAGCCATTTTAAGCCAATGTT